>JBAXNI010000001.1:0-55177 GCA_037133835.1 Comamonadaceae bacterium
CGCTCTCCCAGCTGAGCTATACCCCCTCGATCCCAGCAGAAGCCGGACTCAAAAAAACTTTCAGGCGTTTTCAACTTTCAAGCCTCAAATTATAGCTTGAAATGTCACACTTTCCGCAATCGATTGAGTACTGTCTCGCGTGAGCTGAGTTCCAGCACCGCGTCAAGTGATGGTGTCTGCGCCGTGCCCATCACGAGCACCCGCACTGGCATTGCCAGCTGCGGCATCTTGATCGCGCACGCGGCCAACACTTCCTTGATGACCAAGGCAATCGACGCCTTGTCCCACGCACAGGAGGCCAGTTTTTCAACCAATAGTTGAAGCGCCGGTCTGATCGCCAGCGTGACATGCTGCGCCACCTCCTCCGGCTTTGGCGCAACATCGGCGTAAAAGCGCTCGGCCCAGTCGGCGAGCACCACCGTGGTGTCGCTGCGGTCCTTGAACAGTGCGCAGATTCGGCTCAAACGCTCATCACCCGCGATGCCGCGACACTCCAATTGCTCCTGCACGAGAAGTGCCAGCGCATCGTCGCTCATGGCCTTGAGATGCTGGGCGTTCACCCAGCGCAATTTGGCCTCGTCAAACTGCGCCGCACTGCGACCCAGATGGTCGAGGTTAAACCACTGCAGAAACTGCTCGCGACTGAATATTTCTTCATCACCATGACTCCAGCCCAGACGCGCCAGATAGTTGACCATGGCAGCTGGCAGAAAGCCTTCGACCCGGTATTGCGTCACAGGCTTGGCGCCATTGCGCTTGCTCATCTTCTCACCCTGCTCGTTCAGGACCGTGGGCAAGTGCGCGTAGACTGGCGGCGCCTTGCCAAGGGCCAGGAAGATATTGATCTGGCGCGGTGTGTTGTTGACGTGGTCGTCACCCCGGATCACGTGCGTGATGGCCATGTCAATGTCATCAACCACAACGCAGAAGTTGTAGGTTGGCGTGCCATCCGGCCGTGCAATTACCAGATCGTCCAGTTCGTCATTGCTGATCTCGATACGACCTTTGACCTTGTCCTCCCAGACGACCGAGCCGCCTTGCGGATTCTTGAAGCGCAGCACCGGTTGCACGCCAGCCGGAACCGCGGGCAGTGTCTTGCCCTCAGCCGGGCGCCAGGTGCCGTCGTAGCGCGGCTTTTCCTTGGCGGCCATCTGACGCTCGCGCAAGGCGTCCAGGTCGGCAACACTCATGTAGCAGGGGTAAACGTGGCCGGCGTCCTGCAACTCTGCCAGCACGGCTTTGTAGCGCTCCATGCGTTGCATCTGGTAGAACGGGCCTTCGTCAAAATCCAGACCCAGCCACGACATGCCCTCGATGATGACATCGACGGCCGCTTGCGTAGATCGCTCCAGGTCGGTGTCTTCGATGCGCAGGATGAAGTCGCCGCCCGTGGCGCGTGCAAAAGCCCACGGATACAAGGCCGAGCGAATGTTGCCCAGGTGAATGAAGCCCGTGGGAGACGGGGCGAAGCGCGTGCGGGTTTTTTGGGTCATTTCAGTGCATCCAGGCCACTGAGGCCCCGTGCCAAGTCATTTTCAATATCGCCAAGATGTTCAAGCCCGACCGCGACGCGGATCAGACCCTGGCCAATGCCGGCGGACTGGCGCTGCGCTTCCGTCAACCGCCCATGCGAGGTGCTTGCAGGATGGGCAGCCAGGGTCTTGGTGTCGCCCAGGTTGGTCGACAGCGACAGCAGTTGCATGCTGTCAAGCACATGAAAGGCGCGTGCACGTGCCTGCTCGGGACTGTCGGATCTGACCTCAAACGAGAGCACGGCGCCGCCGATCCCCGATTGCTGTGCCATCGCCAACTGATGCTGCGGGTGGCTCGGCAGCCCAGGGTAATAGACCCGCTTGACGGCCGGATGCTGCTCCAGCCACTGTGCCAGCGCCAGCGTCTGCGCGGCCTGCGCCCGCATACGGATGTCGAGCGTCTCCAGGCCCTTGAGCACCACCCAGGCGTTAAACGGGGCGAGCGTCATGCCAGCGCTCTTGAGTATCGGCAAGAACTTTTCGCCAACCAGTTCTTCGCTGGCGCAGAGCGCGCCAGCCATCACACGACCCTGGCCATCCAGATACTTGGTACCGGAATGCATGACGATATCCGCGCCCAGCGCGAGCGGACGCTGCAGTGCGGGCGTAGCAAAGCAGTTGTCCACGGCCAGCAGCGCGCCTGCCTGATGTGCCGTCGCGGCCAAGGCGGAAATATCGCAGACCTCGGTCAGCGGATTCGTGGGCGTCTCGGCAAACAGCAGACGCGTATTGCCGCGTATCGCCGCTTTCCAGGCCGCCAGATCGGTCTGCGGCACAAAGCTTGACTCCACACCGAAACGCGCCAGGTCGGTCCCGATCAGTTTGATGGTGGAGCCGAACATCGACTGTGAACACACGATGTGGTCTCCGGACTTCAGCAGCGCCATGCACATCATGAGAATCGCAGCCATGCCTGAGGAAGTCGAAATCGCGGCCTCGCTGCCCTCCATTGCAGCCAGGCGCCGCTCGAAGCTGGCCACGGTGGGGTTGCCATAGCGCCCATAGGTAAAACCGTCCTCGTCGCCACTAAAGCGTCGCGCCGCCACCTCCGCGGACGGCTGCACATAGCCGCTGGTGAGGTACAGGGCCTCGGAGTTTTCACCATACTGGCTGCGGTCCACTGCTGAGCGCACAGCCAGCGTGTCCGGGTGCAGTGCGGCGGATGCTTTCTTGTCAGTCATGTTCATTCTTCGTGATTGGGCAGCGCCAGGCGGGAGTTGTCATCACCCCCCTCCTCCACGGCGACCCGATTGGAATTGAGGCGTGCAATGTCTGCCGCAGTGATGTCGCCGGTCACATAGACGCCATCGAAGCAGGACGCGTCAAAGCCAGCGATGTTGGGGTTAAGCGAGCCGATCGCCTTCTTCATGCCATCGACATCCTGATAGATCAGCGCATCGCAACCAATGAGTTGGCGAATCTGTTCGACGCTGCGGTTGTGTGCCACCAGTTCATCGGGCGTCGGCATATCGATGCCGTAGACATTCGGATAGCGCACCGGTGGCGCGGCGCTAGCCATGTAGACCTTGCGCGCGCCAGCGTCGCGCGCCATCTGCACGATCTCGCGGCTCGTGGTGCCGCGCACAATCGAATCATCCACCAGCAGCACATTGCGGCCCTTGAATTCACTCGCGATGACGTTGAGTTTTTGGCGGACCGACTTCTTGCGCACCGACTGCCCTGGCATGATAAACGTGCGCCCAACGTAGCGGTTCTTCACAAATCCTTCGCGATACGGCAAACCCAACAGCTGCGCCAATTGCGCCGCACTGGGCCGGCTCGACTCGGGAATCGGAATCACCACATCAATCTCGTTCGGTGGCACAGTGGATATGACGCGCTGAGCCAGTGTTTCGCCCAGATTCAGCCGCGCCTGATAGACCGAAATACCATCCATCACCGAGTCTGGTCGCGCCAGATAGACATATTCAAAAATGCAGGGATTGAGCACCGGGTTCTGGGCACACTGCTGCGCATGCAGATTGCCTTGCAAATCTATGAAGATGGCCTCGCCGGGCAGGACATTGCGCTCCAGCTTGTGGGACGTACCTTCCAGAGCCACTGATTCGCTGGCAATCAGCAGCGTACCTGCGCCACGTCCCAGACACAGTGGTCGAATGCCAAAAGGATCCCGAAAAGCAAGCACGCCGTGGCCGGCGATCATGGCAATCACGGCGTAAGAACCCCTGACGCGCAAATGCACGCGCCGCACGGCATCAAACACATCCTGCGGCTGCAACGGAAAACCGCGCGTCGTTTTTTCGATTTCATGGGCCAGCACATTGAGCAGGACCTCGGAGTCGCTTTCGGTATTGATGTGGCGGTGGTCGGTGCTGAAGAGTTCGGCCTTGAGCGCCTGCGCGTTGGTCAGGTTACCGTTATGCACGAGCACGATGCCAAACGGCGCGTTGACGTAAAAGGGTTGCGCCTCTTCCTCGCTGTAAGCGTTACCCGCGGTCGGGTAGCGCACCTGGCCGAGGCCACAGTTACCCGGCAAGGAACGCATGTTGCGTGTGCGAAACACGTCGCGCACCATGCCCTTGGCCTTGTGCATGAAGAACTTGCGTTCCTGCTGCGTAACAATGCCTGCCGCGTCCTGACCCCGATGTTGCAATAGCAGCAAGGCGTCGTAGATGAGCTGATTGACAGGTGCGTTGCTGACAACGCCGACGATTCCACACATTATGTTAGATACTTTCCAAATTCCTGCGGCATCAGTGGCTTCAACCCCTGCAAAGCCGACTGAGCCAGACCCGCTGCCACCGAGTCCTGCCACCAGGCACTGCGCTGCAAGGGCGTCATGCTAACGATCACCGTCGCGACCAACACGACAATGACACCCCGCAGCAAGCCAAACACAGCGCCCAGAGCCCGGTCCGCCGCCTGCAGGCCGGCGGCAGCAAACAATTTCTTGACCAGGGTGGCAAGCAGGCCACCAACAAACACGGACAACACAAAGATCAGTGCGAAGGCCGCCGCATATCGAATAGCCTCGCTCGCCCCACTCATCGGCAGTTTCGACGCAACATCGCTTGCAAGCCATTGGGCCAGAACAAAGGCCGCGACCCAGTTAAGCAAGGACAGTACCTCGTAGATCAAACCACGCCAGGCACCCAACAGCAGAGAAACCAGCAGCACGGCGCCAAAAATCCAGTCCAGGGAAATTTCGGGCATGGTTCCAGCGCCCACTTCTCAGAGCGTCAAGGTCGCTGCGGGCAGATTGAGCTTCTTGATCTTGTCTGCCGCCTTGTCGGCCTCAGGTTTGCCCGCAAACGGACCCACACGCACGCGAATCCTCCGTCCATCCTTTGTGTCCACGACCTGGGTGTACGTTTTCAGACCAGCATGCTCCAATTTCTGGCGCACCTCGCGCGCTTTGGTCACATCGGCAAAAGCACCAACCTGGACGACAAAACGCGCATCGGCGGCATCGCCCTTCGCGGCTTGGTCCTTGCCATCAAGCAGCGCCTGAGCCTTGCCGCCATCATCCGCCTTGGCAGGGGCCGAAGCAGGTTTCTGCAAAACTGCCGGTTCGGACCTGGCAATGGGCCTGACGCCGGCAGACACGCCGGGCTGAGGCGTTGAAGCGGCGGCTGGCGCTGCAACTGCAGCGGAGGCAGAGGGCACCGCTGAAGCCGCTGCAGACGGCTCCTCGGCCTTGGGCGCCACGACGGGCGGCGGAATGTTGAGCGGTTTGACTTTGGCACGATCCGGTATTTCGATCGGGATGTCGACGGCAATCGGACGCGGCTGCCTGTCAAACAACAAGGGAAAACCTATTACGCCGACCAGCACCAGTAAAGCCGCACCCAGCAGACGATGCTTGGCGCGCCTGCGCATCACCTCGATGCTCTCGGGCGGTGCCGGCAAAGCCGATGGCTCTTCAGTGCGTTTTCGAAACTTGAAAAAGGCCATGTTGTGGAGTGTCAGGAGTTCAACTGTTGGGCACGTGCTGGGTGGGCAAACGCGGCGGTCCGTCCTTCAATACACCACCTACGGTGAAGAACGAGCCGAACACAATGATTCTATCAGCGGGGTCTGCTGCCCTGATGGCTGATTGCAGGGCCTGGTCTGGATTCGGATAGCTCTCGGCGACGACATTTGTTCTGTTGTTCTGAGCCCGCCACTGCGCCAGCAAACGCTGCGCCGATTGCGCTCGTGCGGTGGGCAAATCTGTGAAATACCAGCAATCAATCAAGGGGCTGATCCGATGCAACATGGCAGTCACATCCTTGTCCGCCATGGCGCCGAAAACCGCATGCGTGCGCGGAAAATAGCCCATTGCATCAAGATTGGCCACCAGGGCGGCAACGGCATGCGGGTTGTGCGCCACGTCAAGCACCAGCGTCGGTTGACCTGCGATCACCTGAAAACGGCCTGGCAACTCCACCAGCGCCAAGCCGCTGCGCACCGCCTGCGCCGTCACGGGCAATCGTTCACGCAAAGCCATCAGTGCGGCCAGCACTGCGGCCGCATTAAGCAACTGGTTGGCACCGCGCAGCGCAGGATAGGCCAGACCGCTGTAGCGCCGGCCACGACCAGCCCATGCCCATTGCTGCCGGTCACCTGAGACATTGAAATCGACGCCCAGGCGCCATAGATCAGCATCGATTTCAACCGCATGATCCAGCAAACTTTGCGGCGGCACGGGATCGCTGACGATCACCGGCCGGCCGGTGCGCATGATGCCTGCCTTCTCCCGACCAATCGACTCCCGGTCGGGCCCGAGAAATTCCATGTGATCCAGATCTATGCTGGTGATCACAGCGCAGTCGGGTTCAATGATGTTGACCGCATCAAGCCGCCCGCCCAGACCGACTTCGAGAACAACCACGTCGAGTTTGGAGCGAACCATGACATCGAGAATGGCGAGCGTTGAAAACTCGAAATAGGTGAGGGATATGGCATCACCCTCCTGGCAGCGCGCACGCTCCACAGCGGCAAAGGCGGCTACCAGTTCAGCACTGGCCACCGGATCACCGCACAGGCGCAGCCGCTCTTCGAAACGTACCAGATGAGGCGATGTGTAAACCCCGGTGCGGTAGCCTGCCTGCGCCAGAATGGACTCCAGCATGGCGCAGGTGGAGCCTTTGCCGTTGGTGCCCGCCACGGTAATCACCGGGCAAGTGAAGCGCAGCCCCATGCGCTGCGCCACCACCTTGACGCGCTGCAGGCCCATGTCGATGTTCTTCGGGTGCAGCCGCTCGCAGTGGGCCAGCCATTGGTCTAGCGTTTGAGCTTGTGTGATCATCGTGACCACCATTGTCGCCGAGCGCCGTCACTGGGCAGAAGGTGGGTCGCCTAAAATCGCCGCTTAGCTCCAACTGCACGACAAACAACATGGCCACCATTCTTCAGAACCTTCCCATCGGACAAAAAGTCGGAATCGCCTTCTCCGGCGGCCTGGACACCAGCGCTGCACTGCACTGGATGAAACAAAAGGGGGCCATTCCCTACGCGTATACAGCCAACCTTGGCCAGCCCGATGAAACCGACTATGACGAGATCCCGCGCAAGGCGATGCAGTACGGCGCCCAGGCGGCGCGCCTGATTGACTGTCGCAACCAACTGGCCTCTGAAGGCATTGCCGCCCTGCAAAGCGGCGCTTTTCACATTTCCACCGCGGGCGTGACCTATTTCAACACGACACCCCTTGGGCGCGCCGTCACTGGCACCATGCTGGTCGCAGCCATGAAGGAGGACGATGTTCATATCTGGGGCGACGGCAGCACGTTCAAGGGCAACGACATCGAGCGCTTCTACCGCTACGGCCTGTTGACCAACCCCTCTCTCAAGATCTACAAGCCCTGGCTCGATCAATTGTTCATTGACGAACTGGGAGGCCGCGCCGAAATGTCGGCATTCATGACCAAATCAGGTTTTGGCTACAAGATGTCAGCGGAGAAGGCCTACTCAACAGACTCCAACATGCTCGGCGCCACGCACGAAGCGAAGGATCTGGAGCAGTTGAGCACCGGCATCAAAATCGTCAACCCGATCATGGGTGTGGCTTTCTGGAAGGACGACGTCGCGGTAGCGCACGAGGCAGTCACAGTGCGCTTTGAAGAGGGCCGACCGGTCGCCTTGAACGGCGTCGGCTACGACGATCTGGTGACGCTGATCATGGAAGCCAACCGGATTGGCGGACGCCATGGGCTGGGCATGAGCGACCAGATCGAAAACCGGATCATCGAGGCCAAGAGCCGCGGCATTTACGAGGCGCCGGGCCTGGCGCTGCTGTTCATCGCCTATGAGCGGCTCGTCACCGGCATCCACAATGAGGACACGATCGAGCAGTACCGCGACAACGGACGCAAGCTGGGTCGTCTGTTGTACCAGGGCCGCTGGTTTGACCCGCAGGCCATCATGCTGCGCGAGACGGCGCAGCGCTGGGTAGCGAGTGCCGTCACGGGTGAAGTGACGCTGGAACTGCGACGCGGCAACGATTACTCCATCTTGAACACCACTTCACCCAACCTGACCTATGCGGCAGAGCGACTGAGCATGGAAAAGGTCGAAGATGCGCCCTTCTCACCAGCCGACCGTATCGGCCAGCTCACCATGCGCAACCTCGACATCGTGGACACACGCGCCAAACTGGGCATCTATGCGCAAAGCGGCCTGCTGTCGCTGGGCAAGGATGGCGACTTCTTGAAGCTCGGTGGCGGAACGAACGAGTAGTTCGCCTTCTCCGGAGTGGCGAGCGTCGATTCGTGTGCGGCGGGTTGGGTCGGGCAGCCTGGCGCTCATACGCTTCGCTTTTTGAAATCGCCCCAGCCTGCCCGACCCAACCCAACTTGGAGGACGTACTGCCTCACACTGGATCCTTGGCTAGAAGATGCTGGCTACTGTCATTCGCCCTCCTCCGAATTAACATACCGCTACGACATCGGCTGCGTCGAAAAAGTCATGTCACGTGCCTCGACAGATTGCTCAACCGCCCGCGGCACAAAGATGACGACGTGGTCGAATTTCTGCGGCTCAAAGTCGCGATCAATACACTCTTTCCAGTACCGCATGTGAAGTTCGTCGATTTCGTGCGGTGACCCCTTAACGGTCGCACCCGCCATCCCCTGAACAGAGAACCATGATAGAAACATACGACCGTCGCGAACAGACTTGAATATTGCTTCGTAATGCATTCGCTCCCTATCAAGGGTTTGCATGCAATCGGCTCTGCGCTCGACAAGCACGCGCATCCACTCATCGGCCTTGGTTTCAAACCCGACTTTGACCGCGAATGACACCAATTCTGTTACGTACATTTTTGCGCCTTCTCGGTTTGCGTTGTGTTGGACGTCCAGTGTACTTGTCGAGTCCTTCTGCATCTCCGAGTATGCTGCTAACGTCGCCAAGTTGCATTTCACGAGCTGCCAAGCGTGCGAGTGAATCAGGGACGCAAGCCCCAAACTCTGCCACCACTGACAACAAGCCGTATGCGTTTCTACTCGCGGTTTAGGTACACAGTAGCTACTGGCATCATCGAAGCGGCAGTGATACCCAGGTAGGACAAACCAGGTACTTTGCCGCTGGCAACGTTGTCAACTTTCATGGAATCAAGGTTGTCACGGCTCATCAGTGGCTCGCCTGGGGCCAATTCCATCAAAGCGGCCTGCAATCGGCCCAGCCAGCGCGGCAGCGCAAGCACCGGACGACCGCGCCCGCCTCTCACACCGCTCAGTCGCGCTGACAACTGCACAAGTTCACGCAGGGTGAATACGTCCGGGCCGCACAGTTCCAGAACCAGCGGTACATTGGGCGCACGGGCGATGTCGGTGCGCTCCAGACTCCGCACGACGGCACTGGCCACGTCCTCCACCCACACCGGCTGAAAGCGCGTTGCAGCACCGGCCAGCGGCATCACCGGCAGGGCTTTCTGCAATTGCGCGAAGACATTGAGAAACTTGTCGTTCTCGCCAAAGATCACACTGGGCCGAAGAATTGTCAGATCAAACGTGCACTGTTGGCCCGGCGTAGCCGCTTGCATCAATACCGCTTCCCCCTGCCCCTTGCTGTGCAGGTACATTGAGGGCGCTGATTGTGTCCGTGCTGAATCCGCACCCAGCGCGCTGAGGTGCACCATTTGCGTGACGCGAGCGGCCATGCAGGCTCGTGCCAGCTTTTGCGGCAGGTCCACATGAACCTTTTCAAATGCGTCAGCGGTGCCGTGCAGGATGGCCACCAGGTTCACCACTGCCTGCTGCCCGACCAGCGCCCGCGCCAATGATGCCTCATCATGCACGTCGAGCTCCAGCACATGGACTTCGGGCAAGCGACTGTGCAACCGTTCGGTATGGGATCGCTGGCGCGTGGGCACGGTCACCTGCCAGCCATGACGCAGCAGGTTTTCACACACCGGTGCGCCAACGAAACCGGTGCCGCCCAATACCAAAACATTTCTCATAACCCGAATCTAACGCCTCTCATCATGTGCCGTGCCGTGCAAGGTCAAACAGCGCTGACCAAGGGCGAGCGAAAAGCCGCTAACATGACGACCTCTTAGTGTTTTAGAACCTCCCATGACCACCTCCAGCATTGACAACGTCAGTATCACGACCCAGGCCAATATTTACTTTGATGGCAAATGTGTGAGCCACGGTATTACCTTTGCCGATGGCAGCAAGAAGACGGTCGGCGTACTGCTGCCGGCCACCCTGAAGTTCAACACGGTAGCGCCGGAGATCATGGAATGCGTGGCCGGCAGTTGCGAATACAAGCTGGCTGGGAGCGCGGCTTGGGTGAAATCGGCTGCCGGGGAGAAATTCAGCGTACCGGGCAATTCTTCATTCGAGATTAGGGTCACCAACGCCTATCACTACATTTGTCATTTCGGCTGAATCAGACAACGACCGGCTCGGGCTCCAGCCGGATGCCAAAACGCTCGTAGACGCTGGTCTGAATAGCCTTGGCCAGGGTCATGACTTCGCCGCCGGTGGCACCGCCCCGATTAACCAATACCAGCGCCTGCTTCTCGTAGACACCGGCGTTCCCGACTGACTTGCCCTTCCAGCCGCAGGCGTCGATCAGCCAGCCGGCAGCCAGCTTGATGGCGCCGTCCGCCAGGTGGTAGTAAACAATTTTGGGATCACGTGCAATGATGTCAGCGCATTGTTCCGGTGTGACGGTCGGGTTCTTGAAAAAGCTTCCGGCATTGCCGACAAGCGCCGGATCCGGCAACTTGGCACGACGAATTTCGCAAATCCACTGGAACATCTGCTGCGCCGAGGGCTGCTTGATACCGGACTCCAGCAACTTCTTCTCTACATCGGCATAGCCAAGTACCGCTTTCCACGGCTTCGGCAGACTGAAGCGAACCCGCGTGATGAGCGCACGGCCCGCCAGTCCAAGGCTGGTTGATTCGTGCTTGAAGACGGAGTCACGATAGCCAAAGGCACACTGCGCAGCGTTCAGCGTGAATGGCTTGCCCGTATTCAGGTCCACCGCGTCCAGTGAATCAAAACGGTCCTGCAACTCCACGCCATAGGCGCCAATGTTCTGCACCGGGGCAGCACCAACGGTTCCAGGAATCAATGCCATGTTTTCCAGACCGGGGTAGCCCTGATTCAATGTCCAGCTGACAAAGTCATGCCAGTTCTCCCCGGCGCCAGCCTCTACGATAAAGGCCTTGGCCGTTTCACCTACCAGACGCCGCCCCTTGATCTCGACTTTCAGCACCAGTGGCTTGACGTCGCCGGTGAGCACAATATTGCTGCCGCCGCCGAGAACGAACTTGGCCTGCGCGACGGATTCAGGGTCCGCGAGCAGCGCTCGCAACTCGGATTCGCTGCCTATGCGAACCAGACAATGCGCCTTGGCCACGATGCCAAAACTGTTACAGGCTTGGAGCGGAACGTTTTTCTCGATTAACATTGCTGCAATTCTCTCACTAGCGATCTGCTACGATTTTTTTGGGAGTTGACCATGCCCTCTTTTGACACCGTCTGCGAAGCGAATCAGGTAGAAGTGAAACACGCCGTGGAAAACAGCGCCAAGGAAATCGGCACGCGATTCGATTTCAAAGGGACGCCAGCGGCGATAGAAATCAAGGATAAGGAGATCACCTTGATTGGCAATGCCGAATTTCAACTGACGCAGATAGAAGATATTCTGCACAACAAGCTCGCCAAGCGAAGCGTCGACGTGCGCTTTCTGGACCGCGGAGAGATCCAGAAGATGGGGGGCGACCGGGTCAAACTGGTCATCAAGGTGCGCAACGGCATTGAGGCTGAAGTTTCAAAGAAGATTCAGCGAGCACTCAAGGACAGCAAGCTCAAGGTTCAATCGGCGATCCAGGAGAGCAAGTTACGGGTGACTGGAGCCAAGCGCGACGATCTTCAGTCCGCCATGGCACTGATTAGAAAAAGCATCGCCGACCTGCCTTTGAGTTTCGACAATTTTCGCGACTGACCGATCGCACCCGTGACCTTACAGAACGAAGACGAATACCAGGATCTGCTCAGCCTGTGGTCAGATCTGGAATCGGGTCTGGGCATCATCTTGAACAGTCCGGACAGCATTCAGGAGTTCGAGCAACGCGTCTGGCAATACGACCGCTGGCTGCGCGATCTGCTCCAGCGCGACCCGGATCTGGGCTTGTATCTGCTGTTCCAGCTCGCGAGCAACTCACCGGTTGGCTACAGTGCATCCCACGCCCTGATCTGTGCCGTTCTTTGCCACCTGATTGCCCTGGAGCTGGGCTTGCCGGATGCAGAGCGAAACAGTCTCGTCCACGCCGCCATGACCATGAATATCTCGATGACAGCGCTGCAAGACCAGTTGACCGAACAGACAGACAGGCCAGACCCCCTACAGCAAGAGACGATTTCTGCACATCCGGCCAACAGTTCTGCGACGCTGAGCCGCATCGGCGTTGCAGATGCACTATGGCTTCAAACCATTGAGATGCATCACGATGAAGCCACCGATAAGGGCGAGTTGCGAGCGGTTTCTCCGGTCCGTCGATTGGCCCGCATTCTGCGGGTTGTCGATCGCTACGCGGCCCAGATCAGTCCGCGCAAACAACGGGAAGGTCGCAGTGCCACTGAGTCGATCCGCTCGATCATTGCCAGGTCCACCCAGCCACCCGACGAAGTAGGTCACGCTTTGGTGCGAGCGGTCGGCTTGTGCCCGCCGGGCACGTATGTGCGGCTCGACAGTGGCGACGTGGCTGTGGTGGTGCGACGCAGTGACCAGCCCAACCTGCCGGAGCTCGCCATTGTCATCAATGAAGAAGGTCTGCTCATCACTCCGGCGCGCCTGCACCGAACCGCCCGCGGCAGCCCGCGCATCAAGACGGCGTTACCTGCCACCGCAATACGTCAGCGTCTGAACCATCACCGGATCCTGAAACTGGTCTGACCGGCGGTCAGCCCAGCCATTTTTGCAGGAACTGCGCCTGGCCCGCAGCCGGGTCGAGCTGATAGTTGTCAAACCCGACGCGCCTGTAGAGCTGCATGGCGCCAGCGTTGCCGGACAGAACCTCCAGCGTCAATTTGCATGCACCCCTTTCACGCGCGATGCTGTCAACCAGGGCCAGCATCTGCTGTCCAATGCGCTGGCCACGATAGGCCGGCAAGACCACAACATCGTGAATATTGACCAGTGTCTGACAGGCAAAGGTGGAGAAACCCTCTATGCAGTTGACCAGACCAACGGGTGTTTCATGTCCTGCGCCCCCGAACGCCAGCACACTGAAGGCCTGCGGCCGCTCGGCCAGAGAACGCACGAGATGGGTCTTCGCAAAGTCGCTCAGTCCGTGGCCGCCCCCCATCGGATCCCATGCGTAGGCGTCCAGCAAAGCCACCAGAGCGGTCGCATGCTCCTGATTTTCATAGTCGGCGCGGCAAACGCGCACATCGCCAGATAGAGCGCTCATCTCAACGTTGCGGCAATTCGTTCGGCGCAGCTTTGCGCCTGGTCAGCACCGCGCGCCTCCACCATGACGCGGACTAGCGGCTCCGTGCCGCTGGCGCGAATCAAGACGCGCCCCTGCCCAGCCAGTTCTTCCTCGACCGACCTGGTCATCTCAGCCAGCTGTTCATTGGCTTGCCAATCCTGATCGGGCCTGAGCCGGACATTGATGAGTACCTGCGGGAAGAGCGTAAGCTCTGCCAGCAGTTGACTCAATGTCTGCCCGCTGCGCAGACACGCCTGCAGTACCTGCAACGCAGAAATAATGCCATCACCGGTCGTGTGCTTGTCCAGCGCAAGCAGATGGCCAGAGCCTTCGCCGCCCAGGACCCAACCGCGCTTTTCCAGTTCCTCCAGTACATAGCGGTCGCCCACCTTGGCACGCACCAACGCAACACCTCGGGCCTTCAGCGCAATCTCGACTGCCATATTCGTCATCAGCGTGCCGACCACGCCGGGAACCGTCTCTTCGGAGAAACTGCGACTCCGACCGCGCGAGAGACGCTCCTTCACCATCAGATAAAGTATTTCATCGCCATTGAACAGGCGCCCTTCAGCGTCGACCAGTTGCAGCCGATCAGCATCGCCATCGAGCGCAATGCCAAACTGCGCACCGCTGCTCTGGACTGCCGTGACCAATGCCTTCGGATGGGTCGCACCAACTTCGTGATTGATATTCAAACCATCGGGCGCACAACCAATGGCAACGACCTCGGCACCCAATTCGTGAAAGACCATGGGTGCGATGTGATAAGCCGCGCCATGCGCTGCATCGACCACAATTTTCACGCCGCGCAAAGTCAGGTCGTGTGCAAACGTACTCTTGCAGAATTCAATGTAGCGCCCTGCTGCATCGTCAAGTCGACGTGTTTTGCCCAGGTTGTCGGAGTCAGCCCAAACCGGAGCCTCCTCCAGCGCTGCCTCGACCTCTGACTCCCAAGCGTCGGAGAGTTTGCTACCCTGCGCGCTGAAAAACTTGATGCCATTGTCAGCAAAAGGATTGTGACTGGCGCTGATAACCACGCCAAGAGAAGCACGCTGCGCGCGCGTCAGATAGGCAACACCAGGCGTAGGCAATGGGCCAAGTAGCACAACATCGACACCGGCAGAGTTGAATCCGCTCTCCAGTGCGCTCTCCAGCATGTAGCCCGAGATCCGCGTGTCCTTGCCAATCAAGACAGTGGGACGAGCTTCCGATCGTTTCAAAACGCGCCCCACCGCATGTGCCAGGCGCAGGACAAAATCCGGCGTAATTGGCGCATGACCAACCGTCCCCCGAATACCATCCGTACCAAAATATTTTCTGCTCATTTCTTCCCTTTCGATCGAGTTGACGCCATCGTCTGCGGCCTATCTTATAGCGTTCAATACCCTGAGTGCCTGAACTGTCTCCAGCACATCGTGCACTCGCAAAATCGAAGCACCACGCTCCACGGCCAGCACCGCCGCTGTTACGCTGGCTACAACACGCCCATCCAGATCAGCACGCATTGTGGAGCCGCTGGCGACACCCGCACAGGCAGCCAGCGAGGACTTGCGCGACCAGCCAAGCAACAAGGGGAAGCCGGCGTCAAGCAACTCCTTCTGCCTTGATAACAGCGCAAAATTCTGCGCAGCCGTCTTGCCAAAGCCAACGCCGGGATCGACGACGATGCGGATCTTCTCGACACCGGAGCGTTGCAACTCGCTGGCCGCTTCGTGCAGGAAGAGTCTTACCTGCGCAACAGCATCACCTTGCATCGCAAACAAATGCATGCTCGACGGCTCGCCATTCATGTGCATCAAACAGATACCGCAAGCAGGGTGACGAGCAATGACCTGCGTTGCAGTCAGCGCATCAGCCGCTGGCTCGTGCCAACGCAAGGCCCAAACGTCGTTGATGATGTCAGCACCCAGATCGAGAGCAACCTGCATCACGCCAGGCTTGTATGTGTCTACGGAGACTGGTACACCCAAGGTGACGGCTTCGCGAAGCACCGGCACCAGTCGCCGAAGTTCTTCATCCTCTGTCACGGCGTTGGCGCCCGGTCGCGTCGACTCTGCACCGATGTCCAGTATGTCAGCACCGTCGCGCAGAAGCCTTTGACAATGCTGCAGAGCTGCGCTGACGCCGTGATGCAGACCACCGTCAGAGAATGAGTCCGGCGTCAGGTTGACGATACCCATGACTTTGGGCATCGACAGATCAAGAACAGATCTTGCAGTCTTCCATTTCATGAAAAAGAACGGGGCATTTCTGCCCCGCTACCGTCAGCGTTGAGCCAGCTCAAGCAGCCGTGGGCGCCGTGTCGGTCTTGACGGCCGGTGTACCCCCGCCAGTCCCATCACTGCCCGCCGCCGGGACGCGTGGCGTCCAGTCCTTTGGTGGACGCGGCTCCTTGCCCGCCATGATGTCATCGATCTGGTCGCTGTCTATGGTTTCCCATTCGAGCAAAGCGCTGGCCATGGCGTGAATCTTGTCCTGATTGTCTTCAATGAGCTTGCGCGCCTGGCTGTACTGCTGGTCAATGATGCGCCGTACCTCTGCATCAACCTTTTGCATGGTCTCTTCACTCATATTGGTGGTTTTCGTCACCGAGCGGCCAAGAAAAACCTCACCCTCGTTGTCCGCATAGACCATGGGGCCAAGGGCATCGGTCATACCGTAGCGTGTAACCATATCGCGAGCGATGTGGGTTGCGCGTTCAAAATCGTTGCTGGCACCCGTGGTCATCTGGTGCATGAAAACCTCCTCGGCGATCCGGCCACCAAACAGCATGCTGATTTGATGCAGCATGTAGTCGCTGTCGTAGCTGTAGCGATCCTGCGCCGGCAGGCTCATGGTCACACCCAAAGCGCGCCCACGCGGAATGATCGTCACCTTGTGAACCGGGTCGCATTTGGCAAGCAACTTGCCTATCAATGCATGGCCTGACTCGTGATACGCCGTGTTCCTGCGTTCACTCTCTGGCATCACCATGCTCTTGCGCTCCGGCCCCATCAGAATCTTGTCTTTTGCCTTCTCAAAATCCTGCATTTCCACGGTACGCGCACTGCGCCGCGCCGCCATCAGTGCCGCCTCATTGCAAAGGTTTGCAAGGTCAGCACCTGACATGCCAGGTGTGCCTCGTGCAATCACCCCCGGATTGACATCCTGACCCAAGGGCACCTTGCGCATGTGCACATTGAGAATCTGTTCACGACCCCTGATATCGGGCAAAGTGACATAAACCTGCCTATCAAAGCGCCCCGGGCGCAACAGGGCGGAATCAAGAATGTCGGGACGATTGGTCGCCGCCACCACGATCACACCGACATTGGTCTCGAAGCCATCCATCTCGACCAGCATCTGATTGAGCGTCTGCTCGCGTTCGTCATTGCCACCACCCAGACCGGCACCACGTTGCCGTCCAACGGCGTCGATTTCGTCAATAAAGATGATGCAGGGGGCGTTCTTCTTTGCGTTGTCAAACATGTCGCGTACCCGCGCCGCGCCCACGCCGACAAACATCTCGACAAAGTCAGAGCCGCTGATGCTGAAAAACGGTACTTTGGCTTCGCCTGCAATTCCTTTGGCCAACAGCGTCTTGCCGGTGCCCGGTGGGCCTACCAGCAACAAGCCGCGCGGAATTCGGCCGCCGAGCTTCTGGAACTTGGCCGGATCTTTCAGGAAATCGACTACTTCCTTGACTTCCTCTTTGGCCTCGTCGCAACCAGCGACATCGGCAAAGGTAACCTGATTCGTATTTTCATCGAGCATGCGCGCCTTGCTCTTGCCAAAGCTGAAGGCACCACCTTTGCCGCCGCCCTGCATCTGACGCATGAAATAAATCCAGACGCCAATCAGCAACAGCATCGGACCCCAACTGACCAGCAGCGTCATGAGGAGTGAGCCCTCTTCGCGCGCCTTGACGTCAAACTTGACGCCATTGGCGATCAGGTCACCGACGAGACCTCGATCAAGGTAGGTGGCAGTGGTCCGGACTTTGCGATCATCCGTGGTGACTGCGATGATTTCAGTGCCGCCCTGACCTTCCTGAATGATGGCGCTCTTGATGCGCTTGCCCCGAACTTCCTCCAGAAAATCGGAGTACCCAAGATTGCCGGCGCCGGCAGGCCCCCGGGTTTCAAACTGTTTGAACACAGTGAAGAGCACAAGCGCAATAACAAGCCAGACGGCAATTTTCGAGAACCACTGATTATTCAAGCGAGGCTCCAGTAGGGCAGCAAACAGACGGACGATACACAGTTGGGCACCATTTTAGGCGTTTCAAGACAGCCCAGCGACGCCTCCCGGGTTTTACGCCTATACGGTGCAGGCTTCAAGGCCTCCTTAAACCGGTGCCAACCAGAAAGGTTTCGGCAGACTTGTCGCGCGAGGCCTTGGGCTTGATGCGTTTGACGACCATAAAGACCTCCTGGAAGCGCTTGAAAAGTACGTCATAAGCTGCGCCGTGAAAAACCTTGGCGACCAGGGTTCCGCGCCCCTTCATGTGGGTCTGCGCGAAATCCAGCGCCAGTTCGACCAGGTTTTCGATTCGCGCAGCGTCAGCCGACGCAATGCCAGACAGATTGGGTGCCATGTCGGACACGACCACATCGGCTTGACGGCCCTGCATTTCGTTGGTCAGGCGCTGCAAGACCTCGGGCTCACGAAAATCACCCAACAGGAAGACGACCCCCTCAACCGGTTCCATAGGCAGAATATCGAGCGCAATAATGCTGCCATTGAGTTCCCCTGCCGCAGCGCCGCCACGAACAGCCGTTCTGGGTGACATCTTGCGCCGCACATACTGGCTCCAGGCGCCAGGCGTCGAGCCCAGATCGACCACCAGCTGACCCGGTTGGATCAAGCCCAGCGACTCGTCAATCTCCTTCAGCTTGTAGGCGGCGCGCGCCCTGTAACCTTCAAGCTTGGCAAGCTTGACGTACGGGTCGTTGACATGATCGTTGATCCACGCCCGGTTGACCTTGCTGCCTTTGACTTTGTCTTTCATTTTCACCTTCGTGACCGATAATAGCGCCATGCCGCAAATTCAATTGACCCCTGCCCAACGCAAAGAATATCGCGCCCAGGCGCATCACCTTGACCCTGTCGTCATGGTGGGCGGCGACGGCTTGAGCCCCGCTGTGAAAAAAGAAGCCGACGCGGCCCTGAACGCACACGGATTGATCAAAGTGCGCATTTTTTCCGATGACCGCGCAGCGCGCGAAACCATGTTCCAGAATCTCGCTGACGAACTGAACGCAGCACCGATCCAGCATATTGGCAAGTTGCTCGTGCTGTGGCGGCCACCGCCGGCGCGCGAAAAGACCGTTGATGGCGATCGCATGCCTGGTCCGCGTGACTTCAAAGTGCTCAAGTACAGCACACGCGGTGGCCAGCGCCCCGAAGTGAAGACGCTCAGGGTGCTGGGCAATCAGCGTTTGACCGCAGGCGGCCAGGTGAAACGCTCGAAACCCAAGCAAATCAGCATCAAGAAGCGCAGTCAGACCTGAACGCGAACCCCTCATTCGATCGACGCCGGCGGCGTCAATTTCCAGAATGCAAGCGAGACGAACAAGAACTGCAGCGCATACATCGCGCTCCCGATGCCGTGCCAGAGACGCAAATTCTCACGCGCCACTATGCGTGGCGCGACCGCAAATTCAGACAACAATGCCAGCAACATGCCAGCCATGATGAACATCAGGACAGCGGGCGAAAGAAGCACTGGCGAGGTCCGCCGCCGGGATTGCCCGCTGAGCAGAAGCACGAGACCGCACAGCAGCGAAATCCATGTTTGCGCCTGAAACAGTCCAGCAGCCATGTTGCCTGCCATTGCCGGTGTCGGCAGACGTGCAAATAGCAGCGGAACCACCAGAAAGCCGATCAGTCCCAGGCTGCTCCACCACAGGGCAATGCCCCAATGTGCAAGACGCGTCATCGATTCAAATGTAGCTGACTGCCACCACCTCGTAGTGCCTGGCCCCACCCGGCGCCTGCACTTCAACGCTATCGCCCTCTTCCTTGCCAATCAAGGCGCGGGCAATCGGACTGCCGATATTGATCAACCCGAGCTTGATATCGGCCTCGTCTTCACCGACGATCTGGTAGGTGACCTGACTTCCCGAGGCTTCGTCTTCAAGAGTCACAGTGGCGCCAAAGACAACGCGCCCCCCGGCATTGAGTTCAGAGGGGTCGATGATCTGGCTGGCAGACAGTTTGCCTTCGACCTCCTGGATACGGCCCTCAATGAAACCCTGGCGGTCCTTGGCAACCTCGTACTCTGCGTTTTCACTCAGATCGCCCTGCGCGCGTGCTTCGGCAATCGCATTAATGACTGATGGTCGATCAACCGTCTTGAGTTTCTGCAACTCAGCCTTGAGCTTTTCAGCGCCGCGTTTCGTAATGGGTATGGTAGCCACTTGCTGCTCCGTTATGGATTGCACAAAAGGAAACCGCCGAACGTTGCCGTTCGGCGGTAGGGCTCGATTATGCCGTGAATGTCAGTTCCAAATCAATCATTTGCCAGTTGCGCATGCATATCCTGCAGCGAAATCACGTCCAGGTGGTCCACGTGTGGCATGCCCTGTACCGCAGCTTCGGCGCCGGCGATGGTCGTAAACGTGGTAACCCGTGCCAGCAGAGCCGAAGTGCGAATCTGCCGGGAGTCAGCGATGGCGTTGCGGCGCTCCTCAACGGTATGAATGACCATCACAATTTCATTGTTCTTGATCATGTCCACAATATGCGGACGCCCCTCCGTCACCTTGTTCACGACGGTGCAGGAGAGACCTGCGGCGTTGATGGAAGCCGCCGTACCTTTGGTTGCCAGCACCGCAAATCCCATGGCAGCCAGAGCGCGGGCCACTTCGACGGCACGTGGTTTGTCGTGGCCCTTGACCGAAATAAAGACCTTGCCAGAAGATTCGCCCTGAATCGCGGATGGTCTGGGTAGTTTGGTCCCGGCGCCAATCTGCGATTTGACGAAGGCCTCGCCAAACGTCCTGCCAACGCCCATGACCTCACCGGTCGATTTCATCTCGGGTCCAAGAATGGTGTCGACGCCGGGAAACTTGACGAATGGAAAGACGGCTTCCTTCACGCTGAAATAGGGTGGTGTCACCTCGGTACGAATTCCCTGCGATGCCAGAGACTGTCCGACCATACAACGGGCGGCCACTTTGGCGAGCTGAATTCCTGTGGCTTTGGATACAAATGGAACGGTGCGCGATGCGCGTGGATTCACCTCAAGCACGTAGATCACGTCCTTGCCATCGATGTTTTGAATGGCGAACTGCACGTTCATCAAGCCGACCACCTCAAGTGCACAAGCCATGGCAGCCGTCTGGCGCTTGATCTCGGCGACCGTGGCGCCGGACAAGCTGTAGGGGGGCAGCGAACAGGCCGAGTCTCCACTGTGCACACCAGCTTGCTCGATGTGTTCCATGACGCCACCGATGAAGGTCCGTCCCACTTCCGTCGACGAACCGGAATCACGCAGGCAGTCCACATCGCACTCAATCGCATCGTTAAGAAATCGATCGAGCAGCACGGGCGAATCATGGCTGACTTTGACTGCTTCGCGCATATAGCGCTCCAGGTCGCGCTGCTCGTGCACTATCTCCATGGCCCGACCACCCAGTACATAGCTCGGACGAACCACCAGCGGGTAGCCCAGAGCAGCCGCCTTTTCCAACGCCTCCGGCTCCGTCCGCGCAGTTGCGTTGGACGGCTGACGCAGACCGAGCGTATGCAGCAACTGCTGGAAGCGCTCGCGGTCCTCTGCAGCGTCGATCATGTCGGGAGAAGTTCCAATGATCGGAACGCCATTGGCCTCCAGACCCAGCGCGAGTTTCAGGGGTGTTTGACCTCCATACTGCACGATCACGCCCAAGGGCTTTTCCTTGTCGACGATCTCCAGCACATCCTCAAGCGTGAGTGGTTCGAAATACAGGCGATCTGAAGTGTCGTAATCCGTAGATACCGTCTCGGGGTTGCAGTTGACCATGATGGTCTCATAGCCATCCTCGCGCAGCGCCAGCGCCGCATGCACGCAGCAGTAGTCAAACTCGATGCCCTGACCGATCCGGTTCGGACCGCCACCGAGCACCATGATCTTCTTTCTGTCGGTTGGCGCCGCTTCGCATTCCGCGCCCTCTGCCTCGTAAGTCGAGTACATGTAGGCCGTATTGGTCGAAAACTCGGCGGCGCAAGTGTCGACCCGCTTGTAAACCGGGCGCACACCCAGGGCGTGGCGCCTTTCCCGAACGGCAGTGTCTGTTGTCTTGAACTGGCGCGCCAGTCGACGGTCGGAAAAGCCTTTTTGCTTCAATGCCCGCAGCGTTGCCGCATCGATGCCGTCCAGAGCGCTTCTACCCGCAGCGGCCGGCAACCGTTCAATTTCCAGTTCAATCTTGACAATTTGTTCGATTTGCACCAAAAACCAGCGGTCAATGCGGGTCAATGCAAACACTTCCTCGACACTCCAGCCGGCAGCGAATGCGTCGCCTACGTACCAGATCCTGTCCGGACCCGGCTCGCCCAGTTCTTTCTCCAGCAATTCCCTGTCCTGCGTCTTTTCATTCATGCCGTCGACGCCAACTTCCAGACCTCGCAGGGCCTTCTGGAACGACTCCTGAAAGGTTCTACCAATCGCCATCACCTCGCCCACAGACTTCATTTGTGTCGTCAGGCGACTGTTGGCAGCTGGGAATTTTTCGAAGGCAAAGCGCGGAATCTTGGTTACCACGTAATCAATGCTCGGCTCAAAACTCGCAGGCGTAGCACCGCCTGTGATCTCATTGCGCAACTCATCCAGTGTGTACCCCACGGCGAGTTTCGCAGCCACCTTGGCGATCGGAAACCCGGTCGCTTTGGAGGCAAGTGCGGAGGAACGCGAAACACGCGGATTCATCTCAATGACGACCATGCGCCCGTCGTCCGGATTGATGGCGAACTGCACGTTCGAGCCACCGGTATCTACGCCGATTTCGCGCAGCACAGCCAGACTGGCGTTACGCAATATCTGGTATTCCTTGTCGCTCAAGGTCTGGGCAGGCGCCACCGTGATGGAATCTCCTGTGTGCACGCCCATTGGGTCGAGATTCTCGATGGAGCAAACAATGATGCAGTTGTCCGCCTTGTCGCGCACCACCTCCATCTCGAATTCTTTCCAGCCCAGAAGTGACTCTTCGATCAGCAATTCGTTGGTCGGCGACGCTTCCAGACCGCGCTTGCAGATCACCTCAAATTCTTCCGCGTTGTAGGCGATGCCGCCGCCCGTCCCACCGAGCGTAAAACTGGGCCGAATGACGGTCGGAAAGCCCACCGTCTTCTGCACGGCCCAGGCGTCCTGCATGGAATGCGCGATGCCGGAGCGGGCCGATGAGAGCCCGATGCTGGTCATCGCATCCTTGAACTTCAAGCGATCTTCGGCCTTGTCGATCGCCTGGGGGCTGGCGCCGATCAACTCAACCTGATAGCGCTCCAGCACGCCCTGGTGCCACAAGTCGAGTGCGCAATTCAAAGCCGTTTGCCCCCCCATGGTCGGCAAAATGGCGTCGGGGCGTTCCTTGACAATGATCTTCTCGACCGTCTGCCACGTAATCGGCTCGATGTAGGTCACATCCGCCGTGGCCGGATCCGTCATGATGGTGGCCGGGTTGCTGTTGATCAGGATGACCCTGTAACCCTCTTCGCGCAGGGCCTTGCAGGCCTGGACGCCTGAATAATCGAACTCGCAGGCCTGGCCAATGATGATCGGTCCCGCACCAATGATGAGAATGGATTTGAGGTCTGTGCGCTTAGGCATTCTTCTTCTCCTGTGCCTTGTCCATGAGCGCCGTGAAGCGATCAAACAGATAGGCGATGTCGTGCGGTCCCGGCGAGGCCTCTGGATGCCCTTGAAAGCAAAATGCGGGTCGGTCCGTTCGCGCCAGCCCCTGCAGCGTGCCGTCGAACAAACTGACGTGGGTGGCGCGCAAATTGGCCGGCAAGGTCGTCTCGTTGACGGCAAAACCATGGTTCTGGCTCGTGATACTGACACGCCCACTGTCGAGGTCCTTGACAGGATGGTTGGCACCGTGATGACCGAATTTCATTTTGAATGTCTTTGCGCCACTGGCCAAAGCCATGATCTGGTGACCAAGGCAGATGCCGAACGTCGGAATGCCGGTCTCTATGAGCTCTGCAACCGCTTTGATCGCGTAGTCACAAGGCTGTGGATCACCGGGACCATTGCTGAGGAAAATTCCGTCCGGTTCAAGGGCAAGAGCCTGCGCTGCACTGGTCTGCGCCGGTAGCACGGTGACCCGACAGGCCCGCTCTGCCAGCATGCGCAGGATATTGAACTTGACGCCAAAATCATAGGCCACGACATGGAACCGACTGTCGGTCCGGGTACCAAACCCGGCCTTGCCGTTGGCCTGCGAATGTGCCAATTGCCATTCGGTCTGCGTCCACTCGTAGGCGGCCTTGGTCGAGACTACCTTCGCCAGATCAGTACCAGCCATGCTGGGGGCGCCTTGGACCAGGGCCAAGGCTCGGTCAACGCTGGTCCGCGTAACGCTTTCCGCAGCGCTCAAAGTCAGAATACAACCGCTTTGCGCGCCGTGGGTCCGCAGATGGCGCGTCAGCTGGCGTGTGTCCAGATTGGCGATGGCGACCGTGTTCTCCTGCACGAGGTACTGTGACAGCGACATGGTGGAACGAAAACTGGAAGCCACCAAGGGCAGGTCACGGATGATCAAACCAGCGGCGTGTACCCTGGCAGCTTCGACGTCCTGCGGATTGACACCATAGTTACCGATGTGTGGATAGGTCAAGGTCACGATTTGCTGACAGTAACTCGGGTCCGTCAGAATTTCCTGGTAGCCAGTCATGGCAGTGTTGAACACTACCTCGCCAACCGTGGAGCCAGCGGCTCCTATGGAATTTCCGACAAACACCGTGCCGTCTGCGAGCGCCAGGATAGCGGCGGGATAGATTCCCTGTAAAGACAAAAGCACTGGGTTCTCCGGATGGGTTTTCGGGTACGCCCAAACGTGCTCAAGCGTTGACTCTTGGCTTGCAATATTGAGGGATTTTGCTTGAGAAGGCTCTGGGCGTACAGCGTGCGGTGAAGCGCTTCATTATAGCCGAGGCAAGACCTGAGACAGGTGCTGGCTCGCACTGGCATGCAGGCAAATGGCGGCCGCTGCAGCGACGTTGAGTGACTCCTCGCCGCCCGGTTGTGCAATGCGAATTTGCAGACCCGCCAACGCTTCAAGTTCGACGCCAACGCCCTGCCCTTCGTGCCCGAATGCCCAGGCGCATGGCATCGGAAGGGCTTTCCCGTACTGTGCTTGATGAAGGTACTCACCCTGATGCGAGCTCGTGACGATGATGGGCACGGTCAAACCCGATACGTGAGCCGGCTCCACGCCCTCGATCAGCTGCAAGCCCCAGTGGGCGCCCATGCCCGCCCGCAACACCTTCGGACTCCAAAGCGCAGCGGTACCTTCAAGGGCGATGATCTGTGTGAAACCGAAAGCGCTGGCACTGCGCAGAATGGATCCAACATTGCCAGCGTCCTGAACCTGATCAAGAATAACGGAGGCCAATGTTGGCTGCAAAACACTCGTCGCCGGCAGTTCAAACACAAAGCCGATACCGGCTGAGGACTCAAGAACGCCGATGTCGGCGAACAGTCTGTCGGCTATGACAATGTTCTTGCTGGTCACCTCGGCCCACGCTGCCGGCGCGGCAGACCAATAGGACTCCGAAAAAATGGCCACCACGGGCTTGACTCCGCGCGCCAGCGCGGCGCCACACAAGTGCTCGCCCTCGACCCAGAATCGACCCTGTTTGCGGTAGGCGGTGCTGTCCCTTGACAAGCGCCGCAGGTCTTTCAGAAATGCGTTGTCACGCGAACTTATGCGTTGGAATGGTGCGGTACTCATTTCATGACCTCGGCCACCGGTCGGAAGGTTTTTCGATGCTGCGGACAGGCCCCGTGGAGGCGAAGCGCCTCGAGATGCGCGGCCGTACCGTACCCCTTGTGCTTTGCAAAGCCGTACTGCGGGAACTGCAGGTCGTACTCTACACACCAGCGATCACGCTGTACTTTCGCCAGGATCGATGCCGCGGAAATGGCAGGCACCAGACTATCGCCTTTGACAATCGCCTCGGCCAGTACGTCAAGCAATGGCAGTTGATTGCCGTCGACCAGAACCTTGACCGGTTTGAGTCGCAAGCCCTCGACGGCACGGCGCATGGCCAATAGTGTTGCCTGCAGAATATTGAGTTGCTCGATTTCCTCGACACTGGCCTGCGCAATCGAGCAACACAAGGCTTTGGCGCGAATCTCGTCAAACAGCTTTTCACGTCGCAAAGCAGTCAGCGTCTTGGAATCAGCCAGGCCCTTGATCGTTTCACAGTCATCCAGAATGACGGCGGCGGCCACCACGGGACCCGCCAATGGACCTCGACCAGCTTCGTCGACGCCTGCCACGAGACCAGGTATGTCCCAATTCAAGGATGCCTGTTCAGCCTTGAAGTACTTGCTCGATCGCATGGGTGGCCAGTTCAGGGGTGTTACGCTGGAGTTGCCGATGCAGGTGAAGGAAGCGCTGCTGCAATGCGGCCACTTTCTCGGGTGCATCAAGCCAGGAGAGCACGGCGTCGGACAGCGCTTCGGGCTCGGCCTCCTCCTGCAGCAATTCCGGCACGACAAATTCCTCACACAGGATGTTGGGCAGTCCAACCCAGGGTTGCAACCTCTTGCGACGCATGATTTGCCATGACCACCAAGCCATATGGTAGGCAATCACCATCGGCCGTTTGAAGAGGGCCGCCTCCAGCGTAGCGGTGCCGCTGGCGATCAGAGTGACGTCGCACGCCGCCAGGACGGTGTGTGCCTGCCCCTCGATGATCTGCAGATTGCGCGTCAGACCGCAGTCCCGAGCGGCCAGTTCAATTTCGGATCTCAGCCCGGGCGCCGCGGGAACAACCAATTGAAGGGCCGGGCGCTGCTGCTGCAATCGCACTGCCGTCCGAAAAAACCGGCTTGCCAGGTGGCTGATTTCTGATTTTCGACTGCCTGGGAGGATGGCCACGACCTGATCTTCCCCGGCAAGCCCCAGGGCTTTGCGCGCCGCCGCTCGATCCGGCTCCATCGGAATCACCTTGGCGAGCGGATGACCCACGTACGTCGCAGCGATACCGTGCTGCGCCAGCAAAGCGGGCTCGAAAGGGAAGATACAAAGCACGTGGTCAACGCTGCGGCGGATTTTCTTGATACGCTCCGGGCGCCAGGCCCAGACCGACGGCGAAACAAAATGCACCGTCTTGATGTCCCTGGCCTTCAAGGCTGCCTCGAGGTCGAGGTTGAAATCCGGGGCATCAACACCGATGAACAGGCTCGGGGGCTGGCGCAACAGTCGGGCCTTCAGTTGTTCCCGAATGTTGAAAATTTCACGATAGCGGCGCAGTACCTCCCAGCCATAGCCATGCACTGACAGCTTATCGTGCGGCCACCACGCCTCGAATCCGCAACCAGCCATCCGGGGTCCACCAATGCCGACCGCACTCAAGTCAGGCCAGCGTTGATGCAACCCGTCGAGTAACAGGGCAGCCAGCAAATCACCCGATGCTTCGCCGGCAACCATGCCGAACTTCATATCAACGCACGATTCCGCGCTGTGGCGACGATTGCTCCAGGAACGAAAGCATCATTTGGACATCAGCAAAAGATTCGGGATGCTTCTTCGACAAGTCCGCGATCCGTTCCCGCGCCAGTTGCAACGTCAGATCTTCGCGGTAGAGCGCCTTGTACATGGCCTTGACCACGGCCATGCGCCCGGCAGTGAAATCGCGCCGGCGCAAACCGATGCTGTTGACGCCCCGCACCGACAGCGGGTTTCCATCCACCAGCATGAACGGTGGAACATCCTGCGCTACGGCGCTGGCAAAGCCAACCATGGCGTGGGCACCAACCTTCACAAATTGGTGAATACCGGTGAGGCCACCAATCGTCACCCACTGTCCCAAATGCACATGCCCGCCCAGTGTCGTGTTATTGGCCAGCGTCGTGTGGTCATCGATTTGGCAGTCGTGGGCCACATGGGTGTAGGCCATGATCCAGTTGTCATCGCCGATTTTCGTCACGCCCTGATCACCGGGAGACCCGATGTTGAAAGTGCAAAACTCGCGAATCGTGTTGCGGTCACCAATCTGCAGTCCACAGGGCTCACCCCGGTACTTCTTGTCCTGTGGAATGGCGCCAAGCGAATTGAATTGAAAGATCCGGTTGTCATGCCCGATCGTGGTATGACCCTCGATGACACAATGCGCTCCAACAGTGGTCCCGGCCCCGATCTTGACATGGGGGCCAATCAGCGAATAGGCACCGACACTGACAGAAGCATCAAGTTCGGCGCCCGGATCAACGATGGCAGTAGCATGAATCGCAGTCACGCCACACCCCTTACTTGATGGAGCGCATGGCGCAAGTGAGCTCAGCTTCCACGGCGATCTCGCTACCAACCAGAGCCCGGGTCTTGAACTTGAAAATACCAGCTTTCATGCGCAGAAGTTGCGCTTCCAGAATGAGCTGGTCTCCCGGTTCCACTGGACGCCTGAAGCGCACATCGCTCATTCCGGCAAAGTAGTAAATCATCTTGTCGTCCGGTGACGCGTCGAGCGCGTCAAACGACAGCAGGGCCGAAGCCTGTGCCAGCGCCTCCAGCATGAGCACCCCCGGCATCACCGGGCGATTGGGGAAATGCCCCTCGAAGAACGGCTCGTTGATGGTGACGTTCTTCAGCGCCTTGATGCTTTTTCCCTTGTCGATCTCCAGAACCCGATCCACCAGCAAGAAGGGATAGCGATGCGGCAATTTGTTCAGAATCTTGTGTATATCCATCATGCTGGGTCTAACTTGGGTGTCGATTTCTTTGCAATAGCTTCCAGGACACGAATGCGATCTCGCAAACCGTGTAACTGCTTGACCGAAGCCGCGTTCTTTTCCCAAACGCCATTGTCGTCAATCGGAAAGATACCGGTGTAATGTCCGGCGTTGCGGATCGAGCGCGTCACCACAGTGGCCGCCGAAATGTTGACGCCGTCGGCCAGCTCAAGGTGCCCGAGAACGACTGCACCACCACCAATCGTGCAATTGGCGCCAATGATGGCGCTGCCCGCGACTCCTGCGCAACCGGCCATCGCCGTGTTCTTGCCAATGCGCACGTTGTGACCGATCTGGATCAGGTTGTCGAGCTTGACGCCGTCCTCGATGACGGTATCTTGCAAAGCACCACGATCAATACAGGTATTGGCCCCAATTTCGACGTCATCGCCAATCCTGACCGCACCAAGCTGTTCAATCTTTTCCCATCCTCCGGCATGTGGTGCAAACCCAAATCCGTCTGCGCCTATCACAACGCCAGGGTGAATGAGACACCGCTCACCAATGATGCACCCTTGTGACACTGTAACGCGCGACTTGAGTTCGGTGTCAGCTCCAATGTGTGCACCGCCTTCGATAACACACAAGGGCCCTATGCGCGCACTCGGATGCACGATGGCCAGCGGATCTATCACCGCGCTCGGATGCCTCAGCAATGTCGGTGGCCGCAGTACGATGCGTTTCCAGAGTTGCGTAAGGCGGGCGAAATACAGATAGGGTTCGTCGGAGACAATGCAGGCGCCGCGCAGCAACGCCGCAGCGTACATCTGCCGATCAACGATCACGCAAGCGGCCCGAGAGCTCGCCAGTTGGTTCCGGTAGCGAACATTGCTCAGAAAACTCAAGTGGTCAGAGTCGGCTGATTCCAGCGTCGCCAAGCCGTTGATCAGCAGGGCCCGGTCGCCATGGAGCTCACCACCAAGCTCATCAACAATCGAACCGAGACTCAGGCCCACTCTTGAAATGCCTCAGCGGTTCTACTTCACGCCACCCGCATTCAATGTTTTGATGACTTTGTCGGTAATGTCATGTTTTGGATTGACGTACACAGCCTCTTGCAGGACCAGATCGTATTTCTCGGTTTCGGCAACCTGTTTGACCACCTTGTTGGCGCGTTCCAGAACTTGTTGCAGTTCCTCGTTCTTTCTTGAAGTCAGGTCTTCCTGAAACTCGCGGCGCTTGCGTTGTAACTCGCGGTCCTGATCAAGCAGCTGCTTTTGCCGACTTGTCCTTTGACCTTCTGGCAGTGTCGGTCCCTCTCGTTCAAACTTGTCAACCATCGACTTCAATGTCGTACCCAGATCAACAATGTCTTTTTCCCGCTTGGAAAACTCCTGTTCCAGCTTGGCTTGAGCGGCCTTGGCGGTGCTCGCCTCCTTGAAAATACGATCGGTGCTGACGAACCCGATGCGAAACTCTTGCGCCTGAACCGGAGCCAGAATCAGCAAGCCACCGAACATCACACCGGCGGCACATTGACGTAATAAGTCGTTCATTAGAAATTCGTCCCAATCTGAAATTGCATGTTCTGTATTTTATCGCCATCATATTTCTTGATTGGTTTGGCAAACGCAAGGCGCAAGGGACCCATTGGCGAGATCCAGCTGACACCCACACCAACCGACGCCCGCAAATTGTTCGCGTCGGCGTTGACCCCGTCAGGGCCGGCCACGCCACCCAAATCGCCAAAGGCATACATCCGCAATGTCCGGTCATTGCCAGATCCAGGGAAGGGAGACAACAACTCCACGTTCAAATTGAGTTTGCTGGAGCCACCCAACGCGACGCCGCTTGCATCCTGGGGCCCGAGGCTGCCCTGTTCGAATCCACGGACAGATCCGAGTCCACCTCCGAAGAACTTCTTGAACACCGGAAATGAACGATCTCCGGGTGCCATTCCCCAGCCGAACTCTCCATTGAAGGCCACTGTAAATTGCTTGTTCAGTGGAATGAACTGCTGATACTGGTAGGTTGTCCTAAGGTAGCGCGCCTCGCCTGCTGCCGACCATTCGACGTAAGCGCGTTGAAAGCGGCCGGAATTTGGAGAGAGAGCACTGTCCCGGCTGTCACGTGCCCAGCCAGCAGTGAACGGTACGGACATGCTGTCGTAGCCATACTGATTGGCATACGCCATGTAAGAAGTGGGCAATGCCGTGCCCGGAACAATCGTCGTCTTTTCCACCCCGGCACCAAAATAAACCGTATCGATCTCGGTAAACGGCACACCAAAGCGCAGGCTCCCGCCAGTCGACACAAGTTGATAGTAACTTTGATCCTGATACGGACTGCTTGATTTGTGGTACAGGTCAATCGTCCGCGACACGCCGTCCTGTGTGAAGTAGGGGTCGGTCGTATTGAACACAATGACACGATTGATCTTGCTCGTATTGACCTGCACGCCAAGTGAATTGCCTGAGCCAAAGGCATTGTCCTGCTTCAAACCAAAAGAAAGTCCCAAGCCATCGGCGCTTGAAAAGCCGGCTCCAAGGCTCAAACTCCCCGTGGGCTTGTCAACCACATTGATCGTCAGGTCCACCTGATCTGGCGAGCCAGGTACTTCCTGCGTCTCGATGCCGACTTCCTTGAAGTAGCCCAGTCGATCTACCCGGTCGCGTGACAACCTGATCTTGTCACCGTCATACCATGAGGCCTCAAATTGCCGAAATTCCCTGCGTACGACGACGTCGCGAGTTCTGCTGTTGCCGACCACGTTGATTCTGCGAACATAGGCACGACGCGATGGATCGGCCTGGAGGACGAGCAGTACGCGATTATTGGCTCGATCAATTTCAGGTCGCGCAATAACACGCGCAAAAGCAAATCCGAAGTTTCCAAAATAGTCGGTGAAGGCCTTGGTGGTCCTGACGACCTCATCCGCGTTGTAGGCCTGGCCGGGCTGAATCGTTACCAGTGACTTGAATTCCTCCTCCTTGCCAAGGAAATTACCTTCGAGTTTGACACCACTGACCACAAAGCGATCACCTTCAGTGACATTGATCGTGATCGCAATATCTGTCTTGTTCGGCAGTATCGCAACTTGAGTCGAATCGACCTTGAACTCAATGTAGCCGCGGGTCAAGTAGTAGGAGCGAAGGGTTTCAATATCGGCATTGAGTTTGGCGCGCGAATAGCGATCCGACTTGGTATACCAACTCAGCCAGCCACCGGTGTCAAGGTCAAACAGACCTCGAAGCGTTGACTCGCCAAACACCTCGTTGCCGACGATTCTGATTTCACTGATCTTTGCGGGCTCCCCTTCAACCACGGTAAAGGTCAGGTTGACACGATTGCGCTCGGCCGGTGTCACGGTGGACACGACATCGGCGGCGTAAAGACTGCGATTGATGTACTGTCGTTTAAGTTCCTGCTCCGCCCTGTCCAATTGCGCCTTGTCAAAAGGTCGGCCATCGGCAAGGCCGACATCACGTAGCGCCTTCTTGAGTACATCCTTGTCGAATTCCTTGGTTCCGACAAAGTCCACTTCGGCAATCGTGGGCCGCTCCTCGACCAGAATCACGAGAACATCGCCGCTGACTTCAATCCGTACGTCCTTGAATAAGCCAAGGTCAAAAAGCGCGCGAATCGCCGAAGTACCCTTTTCGTCGTTGTAGACATCACCAACCCGCACCGGCAACGAAATGAATATGGTTCCCGGTTCGACGCGTTGCAAACCCTCAATGCGGATGTCACGTACGGTAAAAGGGTTGACAGCCCACGCCGCACCAGTCATCAGGGCCAGGCACGTCACAGTCGTTGCGGCACGCGGGAAAAAGCGATTAAATTGCATTTTAAATATTGAATAGTCAAACCAGCGCCGAACAATCAACGCCAGACATTAGCCAAACAGTCGGTTGATATCATTAAAAATTGCGATTGACATCATGACCAACAGAACCGCAAAGCCGCCCCGCTGCAGACGCTCCATGGATACGTCGGAGACAGGTTTGCCCGTGATCCATTCCCAAAGATAATACATCAGGTGACCGCCATCGAGCAGCGGGAGCGGCAGCAAGTTCAAAACGCCCAGACTGACGCTGATCAAGCCGAGGAACAAAAGATATTGCGTCCATCCCAGACCAGCGGACTTGCCCGCGTAATCTGCTATGGTCAACGGACCACTCAGGTTCTTGAGCGATGCCTCACCGATCAGCATCTTCCCCATCGTCCTGACTGTCAACCGGGAGATATCTCGGGCGCGAACCATCGCGCGCCACAAACCATCCAGCGGGCCATAGATGACGGTAACCATTTCTGGTGCTGCGCCGACATAGGCGCCAATTTTTCCAACCCACTGGTCGCCCTCTCGCTGCCGCTCCGGTTTGACCTGAACGGCGAGTTCCAGCCCTGAACGATCAACCTTCCACAATGTCTGTGATCCATCAGTTCCGTCGACGGACGCCCGAATCAGCTGACGCAACTGTCGCCCGTCAAACACGGGCACCGCACCGACCTGGCGGACCACATCGCCGTTGCGCAAGCCAGCTCGATCAGCGGCTCCACCGACCATGATATTGCCCATGACCGGTCGGGTAAACGGTCCAGACAGTCCGACCTGTTGAAACAACTCGCCGCTCAGTTCACTGCCATTGACGCTGCTCGATCGAAGCACAATATCGTGGCTCCGACTGGTCGTCGACTCGGTCACCTGCAACCAGAGATCCTGCCGTTCCAGCGCCGAACGAGTCAGCCACCAGTGAACATCCTCGTAAGACCGAACCTCCTGCAATTCGGAGCGATCAAATCCTGCACGCAACACTTTTTCACCACCTGTCAATCCAGCGCGCGCAGCGATCGACCCCGTATCCGGCCTCGCCAGGATCGCCGACGGCAACAGGACACCACTCCAGTGGACTACCGCATAAAGCAACACGGCCAGCAGCAAATTGGCAGCAGGGCCTGCCACGACGATGGCGACGCGTGCCGGCAATGGCTGCAGGTTGAACGCCTGATGTCGTTCTTCGGGCATCACCTGGCCATCGCGCTCGTCGAGCATCTTCACGTAGCCACCAAGCGGAAAGGCGCAAAGGAGAAATTCAGTAGGTGAGCCCTTTGGTTTCCAGCGCAGCAGTGGTTTTCCAAAACCAACGGAAAACCGCGTAACCTTGACCCCGCACAGCACAGCCACGATGTAGTGCCCAAATTCATGGACAGTAATCAAGAGCCCGAGGGCGAGCGCAAATGCGATAAGCGTCAACATACCAATGTCAGGTTGCAATCATCCATTGGAAAGTCGCTTGATGAAGTCACCGGCCGCCTCACGCGACCGAGCATCGATGGCCAAGAGTTCCTCAAGTGACCCGGGCTTTTCAGTCGCCACCGATTCAAGCGTCTCAAGATTGACCACATGGATTTGATCAAAGCGGATCTGTCCATTCAGAAAGGCTGCTACGCCAACTTCATTGGCGGCGTTCAACACTGCCGTGGTGCCAGTTGGGGCTTTCAATGCTGACCAAGCGAGCCTCAATCCAGGAAAGCGCTGCCCATGTTGGTTCGAGTCCAGTGACTCAAACGTCATCTTGGGCATGACACCAAAGTCAAGCGCCGCTGCTCCGGACTGTATACGATCGGGCCATGAGAGTCCGTAGGCGATCGGAACCTTCATATCAGGTGTGCCGAGCTGTGCAACCACAGAGTTATCCTTGTACTGCACCATCGAATGGATAATGCTCTGCGGGTGAATCACTACTTCGATTTGCTCAGGCCTCACGTCAAACAGGAAACGCGCCTCGATGACCTCGAGCGCCTTGTTCATCATGGTGGCCGAATCAACAGAAATCTTGCGTCCCATCACCCAGTTGGGATGAGCACAAGCCTGCCGCGGTGTCACATCGCGCAGTGCCAAGGGGTCAAGCAGTCGAAACGGTCCTCCCGAGGCCGTCAGGATGATCTTGTCGACTTGACTCGGCCAGCAGAGGGAGTCATCCGGGAGGGACTGGAAGATCGCCGAATGCTCGCTGTCTATCGGCAACAGTTTGGCTCCACCCTGTGCGACGGCCTGCATGAAGTAGTCGCCGCCCACAACCAATGCTTCTTTATTGGCAAGCAGCAGTCGCTTGCCCGCACGCGCTGCAGCCACGCAAGAGGCCAGGCCGGCCGCCCCCACGATCGCCGCCATCACGATATCGGTCAATTCGTGCTCTGCGATCATGGTGATGGCAGAGGCACCCCATAGAACCCGGGTTTGCAGGTTCAAACTGCGGCATTTTTGCTCCAGCTCGCGCCCGTGCGGCTCGCTGGCCATGACGGCAAACACGGGCTTGAATTCAATACATTGCCGTAGCAACAAGTCAAGCCGCGTGGCCGCGCTCAGTGCAAAGACGTCGAACCGTTGCGGATGTCGCGCAATCACATCGAGTGTGTTGACTCCTATGGATCCCGTGGAACCCAAAATGGCAACACGCTTTCTGCACGTTTCTGGACGGTCAGTCATCGTTGCCGTCATACGGAGTAAAGCATCATCGACAGTGGCAAAGCAGGCAGTAAGGCATCGATGCGGTCAAGTACGCCGCCATGCCCTGGCAACAGACCGCTGCTGTCTTTCACACCGGCACTACGCTTGACCAAGGACTCGAACAAGTCACCGAGCACACTCATCGCAGAGAGGAACAGGCTGCTCGCAAGCAAGGCCCAGGCACCATGTCGTCCAATGTGACTGAACATACTCGGTACCGCCGTGGCAAATACCCTGTCGGCCATCTGCCAGGCGAATGCCAAAATGATCACGCCGATCATGCCGCCCCAGACACCCTCCCAGCTCTTGCCTGGACTGATGCTGGGCGCCAACTTGCCACGACTAAACCGGCCGCCCCACGCACGCCCGGCAAAATAGGCAAAAATGTCCGCGACCCATACCAGCAACAAGATCGACAGCAGAAAATTGACTCCTATGGATTTGGCTTGTGCGACGGCCAGCCATGCGAGCCACAAGGCCAGCAACCCGGCAAGCAGCCGGATGGGCCGTGAGTGACTTGCCCACGCGCCGACACCCCTATACAAGACCCAAGCGCCGGCCAGGGTCCAACACGCGCCGGCAGCGATCCACAGCAACGCCAGAGACTGCTCGAGCATGCCCATCAACCAACTGGCCATGCACAACACGAGACAGAATAGACCACTCAGAATCGAATGTGCATGACCATAGCCGTTCAGGCGCGCCCACTCCCAGGCAGCAACGCAAATCAACGCCATCGCAATCAACAAAAAGGGAAGCGCAGCCCGATAAAACAAAGCTGGCAGCAAGATGATCAGCATCACAACTGCGGTGACAACACGTTGTTTGAGCATCTGTCTTCCTCAGTCAAGGGCAGACAGGTCAGCATTGGTCAACAACTGATCCGATGTCTTGCCGAACCGTCTTTCGCGCCGTCCGAAGGACTGAATCGCCAAATCGAGTTCCGCCTCATCAAACTCCGGCCAAAGCCGTTCACTGAAGTACAGTTCAGAATAGGCTGACTGCCACAGCAGAAAATTGCTGATACGCAGTTCAGCCCCCGTGCGAATCACCAGGTCAGGATCCGCCACATGTGCCATGGCCATGGCGGCGTTCAGGGTCGCTTCATTCATTGCAAGGCCCTGTGCTTCAACCTTTTTGGCAGCTTGAACGATATCCCAGCGCCCGCCGTAATTGAAACAAATGTTCAGAATCAAGCGCGAATTGGAAGCGGTGGCACGCTCAGCACCTTCAATGCCAGCCACCAATCTCTCTGAAAGGCCAAGGCGCTCACCCACAAAATACATTCGGACACCATCGGCCTGTAGTCTCGGAACCTCTCTGGCCAATGCCATGGCAAACAGAGACATCAGACCCGAAACCTCCTCAATCGGCCGACTCCAGTTCTCGGATGAAAACGCAAAGACAGTCAGCACGCCAACGCCGCGCTGCGCGCAGGCCTTGACACATCGACGCAATGACACCACTCCCTGCTTGTGTCCAGCAACACGGGGCAGACACCGCTTGGCAGCCCAACGCCCATTGCCATCCATGACAACGGCGATGTGGTGTGGTACCTGGTTCATGGTTGCAGCGGCATTCAAACCGCCATGATGTCCTGCTCTTTGGCTGCGACAAGCCTGTCGATTTCAATGATGTGACGGTCTGTCACCTTCTGGATTTCCGTCTCGGAGCGCTTTTGATCGTCCTCAGAGGCAAGTTTGTCCTTAACCGTCTTCTTGACAGCTTCATTTGCATCGCGCCGCAGGTTGCGCACCGCGATCTTGGCTGTTTCCCCCTCGTGCCTGACGACCTTGGTGAGTTCCTTGCGACGTTCTTCCGACATTGCAGGCATCGGGACACGCAGCAAATCACCCATAGACGAGGGATTCAGACCCAGATCACTGTCTCGAATCGCTTTCTCTATCTTTGGCCCCATTCCTTTTTCCCAAGGTTGGACGCTGATGGTACGAGCATCCAGCAAGGACACGTTGGCCACTTGGCTGATCGGCAGCATGGCCCCGTAATAGTCGACGTGAACTGAATCAAGCAGCGCCGGGTTGGCTCGTCCTGTACGGATCTTGCTGAGATTGTTCTTGAAGGCACTGATGGATTGGTCCATCTTCACTTCTGCCGCTTTTCTGATCTCGGTAATAGGCACTTTTTTCTCCTTAGTCGACCTTTCGCCTAACGCTATTTCCTTGTCCCGATTTTGACACAGTCAGACATAAACCAGCGTACCTTCATCCTGCCCCATCACCACGCGCTTGAGAGCTCCATGCTTGAATATGGAGAAAACCTTGACCGGCAACTTCTGGTCTCTACACAAAGCGAACGCCGTGGCATCCATGATGCCAAGATTGCGGGACATCGCCTCATCAAAAGTGATCTTGCTGTAACGCGTGGCCTGCGCGTCCTTCTTCGGGTCTGCTGTGTAAACGCCATCAACCTTGGTGGCCTTGAGCACGATCTCGGCGCCTATTTCGGCACCTCTCAATGCAGCCGCGGTGTCAGTCGTGAAAAATGGATTGCCGGTGCCGGCGGCGAAAATCACCACCTTACCTTCTTCGAGGTACTGCAATGCCTTCGGCCTGACATAGGGCTCCACCACCTGCTCAATCGCGATAGCAGACATCACGCGAGCCGTCAATCCTGCCTTGTTCATCGTATCGCCCAGAGCCAGGGAGTTCATCACCGTAGCCAGCATACCCATGTAATCGGCCGTCGCCCGGTCCATGCCAACGGACCCACCGGCAACACCCCGAAAAATATTGCCCCCACCGATGACAACAGCAACCTCGACGCCGAGGCGCGTCACCTCCGCCACTTCCTTGACAATTCGAACGATAGTATTGCGATTGATGCCGAACTGATCATCCCCCATCAATGCCTCGCCAGACAGCTTGAGCAGAATGCGCTTGTAGGCTGGTTTGGTGATCGGCATAAAGATCCTTAGTAAGACATCAATCGAGAACCCGTTGCTAACTGCTCCAACAGATCAGCCTGCTTGCTTGGCGGCAGCCACCTGTGCCGCCACCTCAGCTGCAAAGTCGTCCACCCTCTTTGCAATACCTTCACCAACAACATACAAGGTGAAACTCGTCACCATGGTGTCCGCGGACTTGAGCATCTGTTCGACCGTAAGTTTATCGTTCTTGACGAAGGATTGATTGAACAGCGAAACCTCGCGCAGGAACTTCTGCACGCTGCCATCGATGCGTTTGTTCACGATCTCGGCAGACTGGACCGGCTTGCCCGCAGCGGTCGCAACGGCAGCATCCTCGGCCGCCTTCGCGGCTGCTACTGAACGCTCCTTCGCAACCAGTTCAGCAGGTACGTCAGCGCTGGATAGTGCCACAGGTTTCATGGCCGCAACGTGCATTGCCACATCCCTGGCAGCCACTTCACTGCCTGTGTATTCGACAACGACGCCAATACGTGTGCCGTGCAAATAGGAAGTCAATTTCTGCCCTGTGCCGAAACGCTTGAAGCGGCGAAAGCTCATGTTCTCGCCAATCTTGCCGATCAGGCCTTTGCGCACGTCTTCGAGAGTTGGTCCGAAACCATCTTGCGCATAGGGCAGTGCACCCAACGCATCGAGATCTGTCGGATTGTTTCTAGCAATCAGCATTGCAGCTGCGTTTGCCAATGCCAGAAAACTGTCGTTCTTGGTAACAAAGTCCGTTTCACAGTTCACCTCAAGCAGTGAACCGATCGAGCCTTCGATGAAACTTGCAACGACACCTTCGGCGGTAATTCGTCCTGCGGCCTTGCCGGCCTTGCTGCCAAGTTTCACACGCAGCAACTCTTCTGCCTTCGCCATATCTCCCTGTGCTTCGGTCAGCGCGCGTTTGCACTCCATCATTGGTGCGTCAGTCTTGCCACGCAGTTCAGCCACCATGCTTGCGGTAATTGCAGCCATCATGATTCTCCGTACTCAATTCAATAAATTAAAAAATGACCAAAAAAAGGGGCACGAAAGCCCCCATTTTCGGGGCTGGGACGACTCAGACCGAAGATTCATCCACTTCAACAAACTCATCGGCGGTTTCAGCAGCGATGGCCTTGACAACATCGTCAACCATATTGGTGCGTCCTTCGATGATCGCATCGGCAATGCCCCGCGCATATAAAACGACCGCCTTGGATGAATCGTCATTACCAGGGATCACATAGTCAATGCCTTCAGGCGAGTGATTTGTGTCAACAACCGCAATCAAGGGGATGCCGAGTTTCTTGGCCTCTGCGATGGCGATCTTGTGAAAACCGACATCAATCACAAAAATCGCGTCTGGCAAAACCGTCATGTCCTGGATGCCACCAATGTCGCGTTCCAATTTGGCAAGCTCGCGAGCAAACATCAACTGCTCCTTCTTACTCAAACTGTCAAGGCCTGCTTCCTGCTGAACTTTCATGTCCTTCAGACGCTTGATGGACGTCTTGACAGTCTTGAAATTGGTCAACATGCCGCCCAGCCAGCGTTGGTCAACGTAGGGAACGCCAGCCCGCTTGGCCTCTTCCGCCACGGTTTCACGGGCCTGGCGCTTTGTGCCCACCATCAGCACCGTGCCACGCTTCGCAGAAATCTGGCGTACAAACTTGGACGCCTCCTGATACATGGGCAGCGACTTTTCCAGATTGATAATGTGAATTTTGTTGCGATGGCCGAAGATAAAGGGGGCCATCTTGGGATTCCAGAAACGGGTCTGGTGACCAAAATGGACCCCCGCTTCCAGCATTTCACGCATGGTTACTGACATATTCAACTCCAAAGGTTAGGTCTAAAATCCAGTTTGTTTTGCAATCGTGAAGACCAACCGGTCTTCATTCAATGCAACACCTTGATTAAACTGGTTTGCTTATTTGTTCACGAAGCAGGCAGTTGCCCCTCAGCAGAACCCAAGGACTATAGCACAGACCGTCCTCATCTCATGTTGCCAGACCTACACACTACCTTGCGAAAACTGCACAGCGGCGAGACGCATCCCGCTGTTGAAATTGAACAATCCATTGCCGCAGCCGAGTCCGGGTCCTGCAGGCATGTGTTTCTCAGTACCGGATTTGATGCGGCACGGCTGGTGGCGAAGACCCCCGGCATAGTTCACAGGCCACTGGCCGGCCTTGCGGTCTCGGTTAAAGACCTGTTCGACGTGGCAGGCCAGACAACCTGCGCTGGATCGGTGGTCCTGCAAGATGGATTGCCTGCACGGCAAGACAGCATCGCCGTCGCGCGTCTGCGACGCGCCGGCGCCGCTTTCGTGGGTCGAACCAATATGTCGGAATTTGCATTTTCCGGCGTTGGCATCAATCCGCACTTTGGCACACCAACAAATCCGTGCGCGGGTGACGTGCCACGCATTCCCGGCGGATCGTCTTCCGGTGCAGCGGTATCTGTTGCAACCGGCGCGGCCTTCATTGGTTTGGGATCCGACACCGGCGGCTCCATACGGATTCCAGCAGCACTGACTGGCACCGTCGGATTCAAGGCCACTGCCAGCCTGGTTCCGGCAGAAGGGGTTCTGCCGCTCTCTACCACGCTTGACACCGTCTGTGCTCTGACCCGCTCGGTTCCGGACGCCATGCTGGTCCATCAGGTTCTGGCGCAGCGACGGGTGGTGCGCAGCCCGGCGCCACTGTCAACATATCGCCTGGCTGTCGCCAGCACCATCATGCTTGACGGGCTCGACTCGACAGTGGCTCAGGCCTGGAGCCGGACCCTGGACACGCTGCGCAGCGCTGGCGCCTGCATTGAGGATGTAGCACTGTCGGAAATCAATGAATTGCGGCAGATTCAGGCTAACGGCGGCTTTTCTGCAGCAGAGAGTTACGCCTGGCACCACCAACTTCTTGCCGACAAGAGATCCTCCTACGACCCCCGTGTTGCTACCCGTATCGATGCAGGCGCAGGCATGAGCGCGCGCGACTACATTGCTTTGCATCTCGCGCGTCGCAACTGGATCGACAAGATGGCCAGGGGAATGCAAGGGTTTGACGCCTTTCTCTCACCCACTGTTCCTCTGGTTGCGCCTGTGATCGCGGATCTGGCTCCCGGCGTCGAACACGATGAAGCCTTCTTTCGCATCAATGCTTTGCTGCTGAGAAACACCAGTGTTGTCAATATGCTTGATGGCTGCGCAATTTCCATACCCTGTCACGCTGGCGGCGAATTACCGGTCGGCCTGATGGTTTGGGCCGGGGCACTGCAAGACGATCCGGTACTCAATATTGCGCTAGAAATTGAAAACCTGCTGCGGTTGGCATGACTTCCATGGTTCTTAGTCCTGCCAGCCTTGAACAGAGGAACTCATGAGGATTGCAGTTGTTGGCGCAGGCATTATTGGCGTGACTACCGCTTACGAGCTGGCCCTCGACGGACATCAAGTCCACGTGCTCGAGCGTCGTAGCGCGACGGCGGAAGAAGCCAGTTTCGCCAACGCCGGGCTGGTGGCACCTGGATACCTGACACCATGGGACGGGCCCGGCATGCCGGGAAAGGCCTTTGGGCATTTGCTGAATCGATACACACGGTTGAATATCGGTCTGCCACTATCGGGCCACGATCTGATCTGGATGTGGAAGTTCTATCGCGCCTGCAAGTCAGAAACTTATCTGGCACATCGTTCACAGCTACAGCGGCTCGCAGCCTTCAGTATGGAGCGGCTGCACCACATCACGTCCGAGTTGAAATTGAACTATGAACGCAGCGCCGGCTGCATGGTGCTGCTGCGATCGCCAAGGGACGTCAAGATGATGAAGCAAGGCCTGCAGGGGCTGCGTGATGCGGGCGTTACATTCCAGGAGCTCAACCCGGCGGACGCGCGAAAGATCGAGCCCGCCTTGAATCCTGATCTGGTGTTTCATGGCGCCCTCCATTTGCCCGAAGATGAAGTCGCAAACTGCCGTCAATTCGCCCTGCTGTTGAAGAACGAAGCACAACGTCGCCATGTTGAATTCGCTTTCAACACTACTGTGACCGACGTCAAGAGCAGCAACAACACAGTGTCGCTTGGCATCGCCGGTGAGAACACGCCACGCTCGTTTGATGCGGCCGTGATCTGCGCGGGTGTCGATTCCGTCGGGCTGTTAAAGCATCTGGGTTTGAAGGTTCCCTTGACAGCTATCCACGGCTACTCGATCAGTGCCGCGATTCGAGAGCCAATCAACTCGCCGGTCAGTGCTATCGTGGACGAGCACTACCAAGTAACAATTTCACGTATTGGCAACCGTGTGAGAGTGGCAGGCGGCGCAGAACTTGGTGGTTCCACCGAAATGAAAAGACTTGGTTCACTTCAAGCGCTGTACAAGGTTTTGCATGACTGTTTCCCGGGTTGTGCCAATCTCTCAAGCGGCGTGCAGGAATGGAAGGGTGCACGACCCATGTTGCCCAGCGGCAAGCCCATAATCGGCGCCAGTGGCATCGCTGGAGTCTGGTTCAATCTGGGCCATGGCTCCAATGGATGGGCATTGAGTTGCGGCTCTGCGAAAATCCTGTCGGATCTGATTGGCGGCAAAAAGCCTGATCTGGATGCGGCTGATTTCGTCGCCAGTCGACTGCGCGCATAATCTCGGCAAGGTTCACCAACTTGCCCATGAAAGACGAACATCGCCGTTTGAAGTGGCCCTATTGAGATTCCCCAATATATTCATAATTTTCAGGACAAGCTATGAAGGTTAAATTTTGGGGAGTGCGCGGTTCCATTGCCTCACCCGGACCTGCTACGGCGTATTACGGCGGCAACACGACGTGTATCGAAGTGCGCACCGATAACAACGAACTTATCATTATTGACGCAGGGACCGGAATTTTTCCACTTTCCCAAACCCTGCTCGCCGAAATGCCATTGACAGCCAATGTGCTGATTTCCCATACGCACTGGGACCACATTCAGGGCTTGCCATTTTTCGCGCCCAACTTTATACCCGGTAACTCGTTACGGCTGCACGGCGCATTTGATCCAGTTGCTGGCAAAGGCGTGGAACAGGTAATGTCAGTGCAATTGCAGTACAGCTATTTCCCGGTCCGCGAAGAAGAGATGAAGGCACGCATTGAATATGTGACGCTGAAGCCGGAGACAAGTATTCGGATTGGCTCAGCAACTATCACGCCCTATTTGATGAATCACCCAGTCATCAACTTCGGATACCGGATTGACGCCGACGGGAAATCAATTTTCTTTACCGGCGATCACGAACCGCCGCAGAATATCTATGAACCAACCGACAAGGCGTACGCAGAGTATCAGGTCGTGGTTGACATGAAGAACAGGGAAATTCTGGCAGCCATGCACGGAGTTGATGTGCTGATTGCAGATTGTTCCTACACGGAAGACGAATACCCTGCCAAAAAGGGCTGGGGCCACGGTACTTTCAATTCCAGCATTGAGTACGCGTGCAATGCCGGCGCTAAGGTACTATTCTGCACTCACCATGAGCCCACTCGGAGCGACGCAGCACTGGATGCAGTTTTCAACGCGGTTCTGGCAAAGCACCCAGCGCACGCGGGCAGTCCAGAGTACCGACTGGCACGCGAGGGTGAAACTTACGAATTTTGAGTCCTGTGCAAAGAATTGACTTCTGTTTGCGCCACGCTTTGTACGGCATAGAGGCAACGCGCCGGATGGAAACGCTGGCACAGACCGGCTTGCCACCGCATACATTGATGCAAAGAGCGGGACTGGCGCTGGCTCAACTTTCAATGGCCATTGCGCCGCACAGCAGGCGCATATGGGTTGCCTGTGGCGCTGGCAACAATGGTGGCGACGGACTTGAGGCGGCGGCACATCTCTCGAAATGGGGCAAGTCAGCGGTTGTTAACTGGCTTGGCGCGCCTGACACCGTGCCAACGGATGCAGCAGCGTCCTATCGGCGCGCTCGCGCAGCAGGAGCCCAGTTCGCCGAGTCACCTCCATCCGATTTTGATTTTTGTATCGATGCCCTGTTGGGTGTTGGCGCCAACCGTCCTCCGGACGGACTCATGGCGGACTGGATCAAGAGAATCAATGCGAGCAGTGCGATGGTTCTGGCAGTAGATATGCCAAGCGGACTGCACAGCGATACAGGTGCAGCGATGCAGCACTGTGTCAAGGCTGATCACACACTGAGCCTGCTCGCGCTCAAGCCAGGCCTTTTCACGGCCGACGGGAAAGACCACGCAGGAGTGGTCTGGCTGGACGACCTTGCCGCCAGCAAAGTCCGCTGTGCCGACGAAAACCTCGTGGCACCTGATGCATGGCTGCCGGGTGCGCCAGTTCAGACACGGCGCATTCACGCGTCACACAAGGGAAGCTATGGCGATGTCGCTGTAGTTGGTGGTGCGTCGGGAATGACGGGTGCAGCCCTGCTCGCGGCATCAGCCGCGCTTCACAGCGGCGCCGGCAGGGTATTTGTAGGCCTGCTTCAACCGGGCGCCGCAACCGTCGACACTCAGCTGCCCGAATTGATGTTCAGGTCGATAGAATCCCTCGATTTCAGATTGATGACTGTCGTAGCTGGCTGTGGCGGCGGCGACGCCATCCTCGATTCACTGGCAAGGATACTGTCGACCTCTGCTCGCCTCGTGATTGATGCAGACGCCATCAACGCGATCTCCAACGACACGCAGTTGCAGACACTTTTACGTCAGCGCGCCAGTCGCCAACAGAGCACGGTTCTTACGCCACACCCGCTTGAAGCAGCTCGATTGATGGGCGGCAATGCAGAGCAGGTGCAAAACGATCGACTGCGAACTGTCGGAGCACTGGTGCAGCGCTTTGGCTGCACGGTCGTACTGAAGGGCTCGGGCACAGTTATCTCTGCGCCTGGACAGACGCCGGTCATCAATCCAACAGGAAATGGCAGACTGGCGACTGCGGGCACTGGTGACGTGCTGGCCGGCATGATTGGTGCAGGCCTGGCTGCGCATAAATCATCGTTTATGGCGGCCTGTGAAGCCGTCTATCGGCATGGTCTGCGTGCCGACCTGTGGCCCGTGGACACGCCGTTGACAGCACGTTCACTTTCGCAGGCTGGCTAGACGCATCGGCAGAAGCAGCCAGCACAGTTGCTGCCAATCGACTTCGACAATTTCAACCCCGCCCGGCAAACGGCATTTTGGTCGCCATGACCGTGTGGAACATCACATTCGCTTCAAGGGGCAAGTTGGCCATGTAGAGCACGGATTGACCCACAATGTTGACGTCCATGACAGGCTCAATCGCTATCTCGCCATTGGCCTGCTCGATACCAGACGTCATGCGCTGGACCATCTCTGTAGCGGCATTGCCCACATCAATTTGCCCGACCGCAATATCGTGGTTGCGCCCATCCAGGGAAGCGGCCTTGGTCATCCCCATGACCGCATGCTTGGTCGCGGTGTAAGCGATCGAGTTCGGACGAGGTGTGGTTGCGGAAATGGAACCATTGTTGATGATCCGCCCACCACGCGGTGTTTGCGACTTCATTACCCTGAAAGCCTGCTGTAGACAAAGAAACATGCCCGTCAGATTGATATCAACGACGTACTTCCACTGTGCCAGGGTCAAGTCTTCAAGGGCGATCGCAGGTGCACCAACGCCGGCATTATTGAACAACACATCGACCCGACCAAACCGGGCAACCGTCGCTTCGAACAGGGCTCTAACCGAGTCCGGATCGGACACATCCGTCGGCACAACCAGGCAATTCTCAGGATTTTCGCCGCGAACCAGCACCTCGGTCAGTGGTTCGGGGCGTCGTCCAGCGAGGACCACCCGATATCCATCCTTGATCAACGCCAATGCGGCCGCTCTTCCAATACCGGTCCCTGCCCCGGTCACTACCGCCACTCTTGAACTTGGATTCATGACTTTTCTAAAAAGTGATTGACTCACGACCGACGACGTGATTTACGGCCCTTGTCCTTGCCCTTTGCGCCGACTGACCTGGCACCCGCTGTTGACGCCTTGACGGCGGACTTTGACTCTCGCCCCAGCGGTTCCGAAATCTTTCGGGCTGGCCGCTTGGTGCCGGGCCTGTCGGATTGGTCGCTCCTGTCGACCGGGCCTCGTTCCACTCGCAGCGATTCCTTGTCCTTCATCGCCCGCGCCACCACGCCGTCGCCTTCATGCACCAAGAGAAAGTCAATTCGACGACCATCAAGATCAACTCGGCTGACCTGCACTTTAACGCGCGAGCCGATCCCATACCGCATGCCGGTTCGCTCGCCCCGCAATTCCTGCCGTGCTTCGTCAAAACGATAGTACTCACCACCCAACTCGGTGATGTGCACCAATCCCTCCACATACATGGAATCCAGTGTGACAAATATTCCGAAACTTGTCACCGAACTCACTACGCCCGTGTATTCCTCGCCAAGGTGCTCACGCATGTACTTGCATTTCAGCCAGGCCTCGACATCCCGACTGGCCTCATCGGCGCGCCGTTCGTTGGCACTGCAATGCAGACCCGCGGCCAGCCAGCCCTGTGTTTCTTGACTCAGCTTCTTCGACTTTTGTCCCGGTTCAGCGGCACGGGCAGCCAATCCTTTTTCAAGCCGCCGTGTCAACTTGGCGTGCGCTTCGCCAGGAATCGGAAGTTCCGGGAGCTGGTACTTTGTCCTCCCCAGGATGGCTTTGATGACCCGGTGGACCAGCAAATCAGGATAACGTCGAATCGGGCTTGTGAAATGGGTGTAAGCATCAAACGCCAAACCAAAGTGCCCCTTGTTGACGGGCGTGTAAATTGCCTGCTGCATGGAGCGCAACAGCATGGAATGAATCTGCTGCGCATCCGGTCTGTCCTTCGTGGCGGCGGCGATGGCTTGAAATTCGCCCGGGCTGGGGCTGTCGCCGATCGACAACGCGATACCAGTCGCCTTCAGATAATTGCGTAGAAGTTCGATCTTTTCTGGTGTCGGGCCTTCATGCACCCGAAACAAACCAGCGTGTTTGCTTTGACCAATATAGTCAGCGCTGCAGACATTGGCAGCCAACATGGCTTCTTCAATCAGTTTGTGCGCATCGTTACGCGTGCGCGGCACAATTTTTTCAATACGCCCGGTTTCGTCACAGACAATCTGTGTCTCAACGGTCTCAAAGTCGACAGCTCCGCGGCGCACGCGAGACTTATGCAGTGCTTGATAGACGTCATGCAGGTTGATCAAATCCGTCACCCTGTCCTGTTGCTTCGACGCCTCGAGCCCGCGCGTATTTGCCAGGATTGCGGCCACTTCCGTGTAGGTGAAACGCGCGTGACTCCAGATAACGGCCGGATAGAACTGGTAAGCAGAAACCTCGCCTTCAACGCTCACCATCATGTCGCACACCATGCACAAGCGTTCCACTTCCGGGTTGAGCGAGCACAAGCCATTTGACAGCTTTTCGGGCAACATCGGAATCACACGGCGCGGAAAGTAGACGCTGGTCGCGCGGTCATAGGCCTCCACATCGATTGGAGATCCGTTTTCGACATAGTGACTGACGTCAGCAATCGCCACCAGCAAGCGCCAACCTTGCACAGCCGACTTCCCCTTGCCAATCTTCACCGGTTCACAATAGACAGCATCATCGAAATCACGCGCGTCTTCGCCATCGATCGTGACCAGTGGCACATCCGTCAAATCCACCCGGTGCAATTTGTCGCCGGCGCGGACCTTATCGGGCAGCGTGCGAGCCAGCGCAATACACGCAGCCGAGAACTCGTGCGGTACACCATACTTGCGCACGGCTATTTCAATCTCCATTCCGGGATCGTCAACTTCGCCAAGCACCTCCGTCACGCGGCCCACAGGCTGGCCATACAGCGAAGGCGCCTCGGTCAGTTCGACGACCACCACCTGACCAGCCTTTCCCGCTCCGGTTGCTGCTTTCGGAATCAATACGTCCTGACCGTAACGCTTGTCCTCCGGAACCATGATCCAGATGCCACTCTCCAGCAGCAGGCGACCAATGATTGAATCATTGGTGCGCTCGACGATTTCAAGCACGCGTCCCTCGGGTCGTCCCTTGCGATCGCTGCGCACAATCCGGACCCGGACGCGGTCCTTATGCAAAACAGCACGCATTTCGTTAGGCGGCAAATAAATATCGGACTCGCCGTCATCACGGGAAACAAATCCATGACCATCGCGATGACCTTGAACTGTTCCTTCAACTTCGTCCAGCAGGCCGCTGGTTTGGCTGGTATTTTTGATACAATCACTCACTTTCCTGAGATGCCCAGGTGGCGGAATTGGTAGACGCACTAGTTTCAGGTACTAGCGAGTAACTTCGTGGGGGTTCGAGTCCCTTCCTGGGCACCAATATAATGTAAATCCGGCGGCCCTTGAATGGACTGTCGGAATGTTTTTTCATAGCGAGCCGCTTGACTTCAAGCGGCTTTTTTGTTGATCTGAACCCTGAAATATCAGCATCACGCTAGATGGGCTGAGCAACAAGGTCGTGCCCTTCGGTGCCGACCACCCTGGCTCTGGTAAATTCACCCACTTTCAGGGTCTTGCTGATTTTTTCTGGCGGCAACAACATTACCGCACCATCAATCTCGGGAGCATCTGCGTAGCTTCGCCCAACCCCGCCTTTCTTGCCAAGGGCGGATGCCGAGTCCACCATCACTTGCATGATGGATCCAACGCGCTGTTTCAATTTCGCAGCAGAGACCGCCTCAGCGACTGCCATAAAACGAACGCGTCGTTCCTCTCTTACTTCGGGCGCAAGCATACCTGGGAGGTCGTTCGCAACGGCGCCCTGCACAGGGCTATAGGCAAAACAGCCGGCTCGATCAATTTTTGCCTCCTGTATAAACGCCAACAAGTCGGAAAACTCTTCCTCGGTCTCTCCCGGAAAGCCGGCTATAAAAGTGCTGCGTACAACAATCTGAGGACAAACCTCACGCCAACGCTGAATGCGTTCGAGGTTTTTTTCACCGCTGGCCGGTCGCTTCATTCGTTTTAGGACAGCCGGGTGACTGTGCTGAAATGGGACATCCAGATAAGGCAGCACCGTGCCCGCAGCCATCAGCGGTATCAGTTCATCGACACTGGGATAGGGATAGACGTAGTGCAGACGCACCCACGCCGAAAATGGCTCGGCCATCTTGCCAAGTGCCTGCACCAGTTCCAGCAATCGTGTTTTGACAGGCCGGCCCTCATGGAAGCCTGTTCGGTATTGAATATCGACCCCATAGGCCGAGGTATCCTGGCTGATTATCAACAGTTCCTTGACGCCACCTTCAAGCAAGGCACGTGCCTCCCGCAGCACGTCGCCGATCGGTCGCGACACAAGATCGCCCCGCATCGAGGGGATGATGCAAAACGTGCAGCGATGGTTGCATCCCTCGCTGATCTTGATGTACGCATAGTGCCCGGGTGTGAGTTTCACCCCTGCGATTCCGAACGAGTTTGGAACCAGGTCCAGAAAAGGACGATGCGGTCTTGGCAAATGCACATGCACCGCATCCATCACCTCCCGCGTTGCCTGTGGACCCGTAACGGCCAGCACACTGGGATGCAACTGCCGCACCAGATTGACTCCGCCCTCCAGAGTCTTGGCCCCGAGGCAACCCGTCACAACGACTTTGCCGTTTTCAGCCAATGCATCGCCGATCGCGTCCAGACTTTCCTTGACCGCATCGTCGATAAAGCCGCAGGTGTTCACGATAACCAGATCTGCACCTTCAAACGTCCTGCAAGTCTGGTACCCCTCGGCTGTAAGTTGCGTGAGAATCAGTTCGGAATCGGTGAGCGCCTTGGCGCAGCCGAGGCTGACGAAGCCAATCTTTGGTATGTGCTGTGTCCCGTCGGTAACTTCACTCATCAACTCGATGCCCCTGCTTTCATTGCGCAATCAACGCTTGATCCCGAAGGCACCCAGCATCTGACCTGTTTGCTTTTGCATTTGTTCCTGCATCTGAGACAACAAACTCCTCGACTGTTCCAGACTACCACCCATGATTCCCTGTAGCGCAGGCGATTCGACTGCGAGAAACTGGGTCCACATTTCCGGACTCAATCCCTTGGTTTGCTCGGCGAACTTGGCCTGAACTTCCATCAGGGCCTGCATGTTTTTTTCCAGATAGCCACCCATAAAACCCTGCATTGCATTGCCGTAAAAACGGATCACGCTGGCCAACACCGGAGCCGTAAACATCGGCGACCCATTTGACTCCTCCTCAAGAATGATTTGAAGCAATATGCTGCGTGTGAGATCTTCACCTGACTTGACATCGCGTACGCAGAAGGATTCGTTTCCCATCACCAGTCGTTTGACTTCTGCCAAGGTGATGTAACTCGAAGTCGCCGTGTCATACAGTCTGCGATTCGGGTACTTCTTGATGACGCGCTGAGTCTCATTTGCGTCGGTACTCTTGTTGCTTTGCATGGGAACTCCAGTGGCCCTGATGAGGGCCAGTAAATGTATTGCACTGCAACACATTTTAAGGAACACCCCCACGCAACGTCCCAAGGTTTACCCTGAGATAACCTGAATAAGGGATTTTGGTAGGCGCGATTGGACTCGAACCAACGACCCCCACCATGTCAAGGTGGTGCTCTAACCAGCTGAGCTACGCGCCTAAGGATTGCCCGAGAAGGATGAGTATAGCAGCAAGCGCGCAAATGATCCGGCTGATCATATGGAGACACCGGCAAATACCGGATAAGTGATAATTGACGTTTACGTTAACGTCAATTACTGTTGGAGATCAAGATGGACATTTCAGGCAAGGTATTCATCGTTACGGGTGGCGCGTCGGGATTGGGCGAAGGCACCGCCCGACTGCTGGCCAGCAAAGGCGGTCAAGTATTGATTGCGGATATGCAAGTCGAAAAGGGAGAAGCCGTCGCGCGGCAGATTGGCGGTGCATTTGTCAAGTGCGATGTCAGCCAGGAAGGCGACGCCCAAGCCGTGGTGTCCAAGGCTGTGTCGATGGGCAAGTTGATGGGCCTGGTCAACTGCGCTGGCATCGCGCCAGCCGAGAAGACCGTCGGCAAGAACGGATCACACAGTCTTGGCGTTTTTAGCAAGTGCATTACCGTCAATTTGATAGGCAGCTTCAATATGATCCGTCTCGCAGCTGATGCCATGTGCAAGAACGCTCCCGAAGTAACTGGAGAGCGTGGCGTGATGATCTCCACTGCATCGGTAGCAGCTTATGACGGTCAGATTGGACAGGCCGCCTACAGCGCATCCAAGGGCGGCATCGTCGGTATGACACTGCCGGTTGCACGGGACCTGGCGCGCAACGGAATTCGCAATATGACGATTGCCCCCGGAATCTTCGGGACACCCATGATGTTCGGAATGCCCAAGGAAGTGCAGGACTCATTGGCCGCTAGCGTACCTTTCCCTTCGCGCTTGGGTACACCACTGGACTACGCGAAGTTGGCCGTGCACATTTTTGAAAACGACATGCTCAACGGTGAAGTGATCCGTCTGGACGGCGCAATTCGACTGGCACCGCGCTAGCAACGCCGCGAGAGAAGCCGGCAAAGCGCAGCGGCTGGCGTGACTGCGCCACAATAGGCGCTGTGAGCATTCCGCAAACCTTCATTCAAGAACTGATAGCGCGCGCCGACGTGGTGGAGATCGTCGGGCGCTACGTGCAACTGAAAAAGGGCGGCGCCAACTTTAGTGGTTTATGCCCCTTTCATAGCGAAAAGTCGCCGTCCTTTTCGGTCAGCCCGACCAAACAGTTTTACCACTGCTTCGGTTGCGGCAAGAACGGCAACGCAATCGGCTTCCTGATGGACCATGCCGGTATGACTTTTGTCGAAGCCGTCAAAGACCTGGCACAGCAATATGGTTTGCAGGTACCCGAAGAAGACGCAAGTCCACAGGACCGGACGCGTGCCGCTGAACAGCGGCAAAAGCAGGTCACCTTGAGCGACGTGCTTGAAAAGGCTGCAGACGCTTACCGCAAACATCTCAAAGGCTCCACCAGAGCCGTCGACTATTTCAAGCGACGCGGCTTGTCCGGCGCCATTGCTCGGCAATTCGGGCTAGGCTACGCTCCCGAAGGATGGCGCAGTCTCGCCAGCGTCTTCGCCAACTATGAAGATCCCTTGCTCGTCGAGAGCGGCTTGGTCATACTGAACGACGAAGCTGGCTCGGCGGAGAAGCGCTATGACCGTTTTCGGGATCGGGTCATGTTTCCGATCCGCAATATCAAGGGTGAATGCGTTGGTTTTGGCGGCCGCGTACTTGGCGACGACAAGCCGAAGTACCTAAATTCACCGGAGACACCAGTTTTCAGCAAAGGACGGGAACTGTACGGCCTGTTTGAAGCGAAGGGCGCCCTGCGCGAACATGGCTATGCGCTGGTGACGGAAGGCTACATGGACGTTGTCGCACTCGCCCAACTCGGCTTTCCCAATGCCGTGGCAACGCTCGGGACGGCCTGCACAACCGAACACTTGCAAAAGTTGTTCCGATTTACCGACTCCGTCATCTTTGGTTTCGATGGTGATGAGGCCGGCCGCCGTGCGGCACGCAAAGCACTTGACGGCGCCCTGCCCTTCGCCAGCGACGTGCGCAGCGTCAAGTTTTTGTTTCTTCCGTCCGAGCACGACCCCGACAGTTTCATCCGAGAGTTTGGCAAAGAGGCCTTCGCACGATTCGTCAGCGAAGCAGTCCCCCTGAGCCGCTTCCTGATCGATACCGCCCGTGAGGGCTGTGATCTGAGCACCGCAGAGGGTCGCGCCCATCTGGCCAGTCGTGTCCAGCCGATGTGGATGTCCTTGCCCGATGGCGCCCTCAAGAGGCAGTTATTGATAGAAATTGCTGACCATGTGAAACTGGCCAGCCGCGAATTGATTGATCTGTGGAATAGCAACTCCTATTCAAATCCGCACGGCAGTTCACAACGTCATCAGGGCGGAAAACGTTTCGGCAGCAGCCAACATCCGAGTCCAATGAAGGCTGCATCAGGACGCCCACGTCTGTCAGGTCGCACACTGCCAATCAGCCGCGCAGATCACGCCGCCCGATTGCTGCTGGGACACATGGCGGCACTGGACCTCCTGTCGGCAGAGGACCACTCCATGCTTTGCGGGTTGCCCGATCCCCACGGTGCATTGTTTGTCTGGCTGGAAGGTCAGTTGCATGAGCACGGCGCACAGCCGTGGGTCGCGCTGCGCGAAGGATTGCGGGGGCACGAGCAGGAGCAGTTGGCAGTCCAACTGATGACAGGCTACGAGCTTGGGCCACCCGAAGAAGCCAACGCCACACTTGCCGAATTACGTAATCTTCTGAACCGAATGCTGGTTGAACGCCTGAAGGTTCAGGAAACGCAGGCTATTCTGGAGGCCAAGGCGGACCCATCTGCACTGCTTCGCTACCGCGAATTGCAGGCGCGCCGGCGTCAAATGGACGCGAACCTGTCCGTAGTACCAGATCAGGCGGATCCATCATCGGACTAATTGGTATAATCCAGCCGTCAATTCTCGGCAAGAGCGACAGCAGCACCTCCGGCCCGGCCAACCGCTGACATGGTTCACAACTGGCCCTTTTTCGCAAGGACTGCACACCAAATGTTCGCCCGCACATCTTGCCTTCAGGAGCGTTTTTCGCTGCCGCACAGGCAACGTCCGGCATATTGGGCGTTGACTGGGTTTGTTGAATGCGTCTATTTTCGAAATTCTGAGGTTCTTTCATGCCTGCTCAAAACTCCAAGAAGCCCGTTCAATCCACTGCGCGGTCTGGCACCAAAGTCAAACCCAAGGCAGTAGCCAAATCCGCCCCTGCAAAAGGCGCAGCCAAGACAACTGCCAAACATGGCGCGAAGGCAAGTGAATCAAGCGCAAAGGCTACCCCCTCTGCCAAGCCTAACAGCAGAATTGCTGCTACAGAAGTAAAAAAGGCCTCCCCTATCGCGCCTGCAGTCGAACCGGTTCTGAAGAAAAGGCCGGGGCGTCCGCCAAAAACCGCCGTCCCTCAAGTTGGTCCGACAGCCACGACCGGCGCCAAACGCGGCCGCAAACCAAAACTCGCAGCGTCGTCTAGCGTCATAGACAACCAGGACATGGCCGATATCGAGGCAGACTTGGCAGGAGAGCCAATCGTAGCCGGTGAGAAAGTCAAGCCCCTTCGCATGAAGATCAGCAAAGCTAAAGAGCGCGCGCTGATGAAAGAGTTTGGCCTCGATGAAACTGTGCTGTCAGAGGAGGATATTGCCAAACGCCGCCTGCGCCTGAAGGCGCTGATCAAACTGGGCAAGACGCGCGGATACCTGACCCATGGAGAGATTTCAGATCACCTTCCCGACAAACTGGTGGATGCAGAAACTCTCGAAGTCGTTATCTCCATGCTCAACGACATGGGGGTCGCCGTCTATGAACAGACTCCCGACGCAGAGACTCTGCTCTTGAACAACAACGGCCCGACCGCTGCAACCGAAGAGGAAGCCGAGGAAGAGGCCGAGGCCGCCCTTTCCACTGTGGACAGTGAATTTGGTCGGACAACCGATCCGGTGCGCATGTACATGCGCGAAATGGGAACCGTCGAACTATTGACGCGCGAGGGCGAGATCGAAATCGCCAAGCGCATTGAAGGTGGTCTGATGGCCATGATGGAGGCGATCTCTGCTTCCCCGGCCACCATTGCCGAGATCCTGCGTCTGGGTGAAGACATTCGTGAAGGCAAGGTCGTCATCACCACGGTTGTGGATGGATTCTCCAACCCCAACGAAGCCGATGACTATGTGGCAGAAGAGGATTTCGACGAGTTTGACGCCGCTGACGATGACGACGGCAAGGGTGGCTCCAAAGCGTTGACGAAGAAACTCGAAGAGCTCAAGCGCGAGGCGATCAGCCGGTTTGACAAGTTGCGGGACCTGTTTGAAAAGATTCACAAGATCTATGACAGGGAAGGCTACGGTTCACCCAGCTACATCAAGACGCAGAAATTGTTGAGCGAAGAGTTGATGTCAATTCGCTTTACCGCGAAAGCGATCGAAAAATTGTGCGACATGGTGCGCGCTCAGGTCGACGACATACGCAAGAAGGAGCGCGAACTACGCCGGATCATCGTTGACAAATGCGGTTACCCGCAAGAACAGTTTATCGCCAACTTCAGTGGTCGGGACAAGCATGGAAACCGGGTCCCAAGCCAGTTGCTGAATCTGAAATGGATCGAAAAGCAAACCACGCTCGGCAAGCCGTGGAGTGCCATCATGGGGCGCAACATCCCGCCAGTTCAGGACTTGCAACAGAAGTTGACTGACTTGCAAGCTCGCGTCGTGGTACCTCTGGATCAACTCAAGGACATCAACAAGCGCATGAATGAGGGTGAGTCGTCCTCACGTGCAGCCAAGAAGGAAATGATCGAGGCCAACCTGCGCCTGGTTATTTCGATCGCAAAAAAGTACACCAATCGCGGCCTGCAGTTTCTGGACCTGATCCAGGAAGGCAACATCGGCCTGATGAAAGCGGTCGACAAGTTCGAATACCG
>JBAXNI010000002.1:0-54431 GCA_037133835.1 Comamonadaceae bacterium
CGACCGATTCCGGCATCGACATGCGACGGCTGCCACTGTAGAGACCGCCAAAGTTGGTCGTCGCTTCCGCGATTTCGGGAAGAGGTATGCGGCAATGATTGAAACGCGTGCCGGTTTCGATCCCGGTCATGGCGTCGGACAGGCCAAAGGCAATACCGCCACAGCTGATATCGTCAATCACCATATCGCCCGACACACCGCGCGGCAGCTGGTCAGGCGCAATGATGCACAGCAAGGGGTTGAAGCGCGGTGTGCCGATGCGGTAGTACTCACGCCGTTGCAAGCGCAACAGGGTCTCGGGCATGGTCATTGCAAAAACTTCGCGCCCCTCAAAGCGGGCAGGGCGAAAGGCCTCGGCGCTCATCTGGATCTTGATTCCCTCTAGCGTCGTGTCGCAAACAATCCGGTCGGTACGCATGGCACGTTGGTTGGCAGCCGCATCGGCGCCGAAGTCCAGCAACATGGTGTTCTGCTCCAGCTTGACAGCGACGATCGTAGTCAGGATGAAGTCGTCTTCATTGCCATCAATATAGGCTGTAACGGGACTTCCAATGTGGCAAAGCTCGTTCACTATCGAGACAATCTCGGTGCGCCAATGCACGAGGTATTTGTCGCGGTCGGCGCCTGCGATATCGACTTTGGATCGCTGGTGGATGTGGTCAGTCATGGGCCTGAAGTGCTCCTGATGGTCGGAATTTTATGATACTTGCGGTCCGGGCGGTGCCGCGCCACTGCTCAATCCGGCGCGCTCGAGTTTGTAAACCCAGGCCAGCAGTTCTGCCACTGCGCGATAGAGGGCCGGCGGGATGCGCTGGTCCAGATCAACCTGCATCAGAAGGGCCACCAGTTCTCTGGATTCGTGCACAAAGACGCCGTGCTGGTGGGCGCGCTCAATGATGGTCTGGGCGATCAGCCCGCGTCCCTTGGCTACCACGCGCGGCGCCCCGTCATCGGCCGAATAGGCCAGAGCTATCGCCGAACGCCGCGCTTCAGGCCTGTCCATGATGTGCAATGACAATGCTGGCCGTGGGCAGGTCGGCTGCAGCCAGCGCTTCCAGCAGGGCCGCGCGGTGCTCCTGCAAAAGGGTCGCGCTGTCAGCACTTGAAGCGTGGATGCGGATGCGCACGCCGTCCATGCCAAAACCCAAGGACGCATTGAGTTCGCCAAGCTGCGGCAACTCGAGGTGCAAGCTGGTTGACCAGGCGGACTGCGCCTCCTGCTGTTCTTCAGGAGGGGCGCTGGTGTGATGCTCTTCTACTGTCCACTGCATCCATTGCCGCGGCCAGATCTCGATGTGCATCAGCACAGCTGACGTGTCCAGCGCAGCAAGCTGCTGTTGAACAAGTGGCACCGCTTGCGTCTGGATCATCCGCTCATCGCGTGGACCGGACGTTGGCAACTGGCCCTGCGGCTCCTGCAGGATCTGCGCCAGGCTGCGCGTGCCCGCAACCCATTCTGCCTGATGTGATTCGTAAAAAAGGCCGCTGCCCGAAAACGTCTGTGACAGCGCGCGCGACAGGGGCGCTGCATCGTTGCTCGGGCCGGTCTGCAGCGGACCTGCTACCGCAGCCGAGACGGGTTTCGGTACTTCACCTGGCTGCAACATGGTGGAGGCAAGCAGGCGCCCGGTCAGCGACAGCGATAGTGATGAATCGGATGCCGGCTGGGTGGAGCCTCTGAGCGCAAAGGTCAACTGAGGTTCGCTCGTAATGAATTCAAGCTCCACCTTGTCGCCAGGGGCAAAGGAGGAGGGAAGGGCCAGACTCAGCGACTGACCCGCTGCCAGAACCCTGAAGTTGCCATCAGGCAGCCTGGCCTCCACCTGCGCCTTGAAAATCTCCCCCGGGTCAAATGGCGAGGGCGTGCCGGCCGGACCCGAACGCCCACTGCCCATACCCCGAATGGTTGCCACCGGTTCGACACCTTTGAGCAGTAGGGCAGAAAGCATGGTGCCTCAATGTTAGCGTGGCCTGGCTAACTGCTTGCAGTCGAGCACCTTGACGCAACATGAATGTGATCAGGTGCCAGGTCTGCGTGATAGCGGTCCATCATCTGTGCGTAGGCGTCTTCGATGTGGCGAGTAAACAGTTGCGTGTCAAACAGAAGTGCGCTCTGGCGATTGCGTTCGAGTTTTTGTCGGATGACTGTAAGTCGCTCTGGATTGTTTGCCAACTCTACTGCCAATGCCTCGTAATCGCTTTGTGTGGTTGTGATCAGTTCCGGCAACTCAATCGCAGTAAGCAAGCTCGCGGCCACCCTGCTCGCAAGGGCTTCGCCACTGCAGGTCAGAACCGGCAGGCCGGCCCAGAGCGCATCACTGGCGGTTGTATGTGCGTTGTAGGGCAATGTGTCGAGGAATAAATTCGCTGCGCGGTGGCGAACCAGGTGATCAGCAAGTAGCGGCATTTTTGCGGCAAACACCAGTCGCTGCGCGTCTACGCCCCGTTTCAATGCTTCCTTGCGCAGATTGCTGGCGGCGATTGGGTTGCTTTCCGCTAGCCACAGAACACTGCCATCAACTTGCTTCAGGATGCGCATCCATCCATCGAAGGTTCCTGGCGTGATCTTGTAGCTGTTGTTGAAGCAGCAAAAGACAAAGCCAGACTCTGGAAGGCCCAATTCTTCGCGGCTAAACTTCATTTCAGAAATTGCGCGTTTGCTGTCGTTGGGCTGGAAGCTGGGCAGGTAAACAATTTTTTCCGCGTAGTCGACTCTGGCCTCTTCAGGGATGAGTTGGTTGTCAGCAATCAGGTAGTCCATGTAGTCGGCGCCCATGGTGCCTGCGTAGCCAAGATAGTTGACCTGTACCGGGGCCGCCCGCAGTGCAAAGATGCCAGTGCGTGAGTCCAGGGTAAAGCCAGCCAGATCAATGGCGATGTCAATCTGCATTTGCCTGGCCAACTCTGCGACCTCCCGGTCCGACTTGTCCCGCACATCAAGAAACCTGTCAAATGCCCCCTCAAGCCTGGTTCTCATTTCGTCTTTGGTATCTGGTCCAAATGAGAACGCATAAACCTCGAAATTGCTTCGGTCGTGGGTTTCAAAAAGCTCCGCCGTCAACAAGGAAACTGCGTGATTTCTAAAATCCATCGAAAAATAGGCGATTCGGATCTTGTTGCTCCGGGGCCGCTTGGGAATCGCCCCGAGCAACGGGTTGGCGGGACACTTTTCATGAACCCAGATTTCTGCTGCCTTGCGTTGCAGGTGTGAAGAGCTTGTTAGCGCGAGAGTATGAAAGCTCAACGCGACTATTTCGTTGCGCCCAATTCTTGCCAGCAGGTTCGAGATGTGATTTTCGAGGTCATTCCACGCGCAGATCAGCATCCTCGTGTGAATCCACGATCCCCACGCCATTCCATGGTCCGTCTTGAGTACGATCGTTTTTTCGAAGCTGTCGATTGCGTCTTGATATTGCTTCAATTCATACAACAGAATGCCGCGATTGCAGTGGGCTTCTGCGAACTTGGGTTTGATGGCAATCGCCCGGTCGATACTCGCAAGGGCGGCATCAATTTGCCTGATTTGCTGCAGTGCCAAACAACGGTTGGTCCAGGCTTCCGCGTAGTCAGGTTGGAGCTCGATGGCCTTGTCATAGCTTCCAACCGCCTCCTGTGCCTGTCTGAGTTCCAAGAGTGCATTGCCGTGATTGCAGTGTGCTTCTGCATAGGCAGGGTTGAGCTCCAGCGCGTGAACAATGCTGGAAAGCGCTGCGTCAAATTGATGAATTTTCAAGAGTACCGTGCCACGATTGAGGTAGGCAGCGGCAAAGTCCTGTTTAAGTTCAATCGCCTTGTCACAGTGCTTGAGGGCGACCTCAAATTGTTTGAGCTCTCTGGATACATCACCCAGGTTGGAGTAGGCTTGGGCAAAGTCAGGCTTCAACGTGATGGCTTTGTCATAGCTGGCCGCAGCCGCTTCCAATTGTCCAAGCTCTTTGAGCGCAATACCGCGGTTGCAGTAGGCTTCGGCAAAGTCAGGTTTGAGTGCGATCGCACTTTCGTAACTGGCCACTGCCGCCTCCGGCTGCTGAAGCTTCTCGAGCACGATCCCACGGTTGAAGTGGGCATTTGCGTGGTCCGGCTTGAGCGCAATTGCGTTGTCATAGCTGGCCAGGGCTGCTCCGAGCCGTTGAAGCTCATCCAAGACGTTGCCACGGTTGAACCAGGCCTCGGCGAAGTCAGGCTTGAGCGACAGGGCGGCGTCGTAACTCGCGACGGCAGCTTCTGCTTGTCCCGATTCCCTGAGCAGGCTGCCGAGAGTAAAGTAGGCCTGCGCAAAGTGCGGCTGGAGTGCGATGGCTTTGTCGCAATCCGCGACAGCGGCGCCAATTTGATGTAGGACTCTCAACACCATGCTTCGGTTGAGATACGCTTGTGCAAGGTCTGGCTTGAGCGCTATGCACTTGTCATAGCTGGCCAGGGCTGCATCCGGTTGCTGAAGCTCGCTGAGCGCCATGGCCCGGTTGAAGTAGGCTTCTGCAAGGTCTGGCTGAAGCGCTATGGCCTTGTCGTAACTTGCAACAGCTGCCTGAAATTGTCCCAGACTTTTGAGCGCGTTGCCATGGTTGGAGCAAATGCTAGCGCTGTCTGGGTAGATCGCTGCCGCCCTGCCTATCAGGTCAACTGCCCTTTGGGGGTTCTTGTCTTCCATTGCAATGACGCCCAACAAATTGAGTGCATCACCGTGCCTCGGTTCAACTTTCAGAATCTCCTCGTAGATTGCCTGCGCCTTGCCCAACTCACCGCCGTGGTGAAAGCTGAGTCCTTGCTGAAATCTGGATCGCAGTCGCGCTTGCCTCAGACTGGCAGCCTTCTTTGGTGTCGGCGTGTTTCGAAACGTGAGCTGCATGGCTTGTGCACATTGGCGTCAATATCAGTCCGGCATGCTTGCTACGAAGTCCCGCGCCAGGATCAGCACGGGTCTGACCGGTAGGCACGTTGCAACTGAAGATTCTGGCGTGCGCTACCAAGGTAGCTATCAAGCTGGTTCATCCAGGGTTCGGTATGGCGACGGATCTCTGCGTCATCGGCCAGTACTTTTCGGATCAGTGACACCTTGCGGTCCCTGAATCCTGCGTTAGCTGGCGGGTCCGTATCGGTGCGCTGAAGGCGCTCGATCAATGCACTGTACTCATGTTCCAGCTCGACCAGGCGATCCCAGTCGCCTTGCCGGGCCGAGTCCACCATCTCCGAAGTCTTGTTGCTCAGTGAGCCGTAAATTTCCAGGACCTGTTCCTGCTCGTTCATGGTTCAGACGCTCCCGTAAAAGTGAGCGGCGCGATGAGGCGGCGTCGCAATGGTGGGATGCACAGCACTGTCCAGCCAATCGGCGCTGGAGTTTTCCATGTTCTGCCAGGCGCTTTTGAGTTGGATCAGCAGCAAGCGTACTTCTTCCATGCCGTCGCCGTCGCTGTTCAGATTGGCCTGAAACAGTCGATGCACCATGTACTGGTACAGGTCAGACAGGTTTTTCGCGACCTCGCCGCCCACGCTTTGTTGCAGTGAAGCTGCCAGGCCATCCCGGATGATGGCGATCGCCTTCGATGCGGCGTGACCACGTGCCTCGACGTTCTTCAACTTCAATTGCAGCTGGGCGGTGGTGACTGAGGCGATGGCGCCGTCGTACAACATGAGGATCAGTTGGTGCGGCGACGCGTCGATGACGCCGGTTTCGACGCCGATGGAGGCATAGGCTTTGATGGCCTGGCTGGAAAAGGCATTCATGATGGTCATTTGGTAGATGAAGTGGAACCGGGTAGATTGGCAAGCTGCTGTGTCAGGTAACTGCTGGTCGAATTCAATTTGGACATCAGCATGTCCAGTGCCGTGTACTGGGCCTGGTAGCGCGCCTGGGTGGCGGCCAGTCGCAGGTTCAGCGCCGTGCGACGATTGCCAATGTCGGTGATCGAACTGTTGATGCCATCTGTGCGGGCGGCCAGCGCGCCATCCGTGGCCAGCAAGCCGGTCAGCATCTGATCCAGTTGCGCGGCATAGCCCTGCGCAAACTTGACCGTGCCGCGACTGCCAGTGGCACCACCCGTCACATTCAGGCTCAGGCCGGCCGCGTTGCCGGTGCCACTGAGCACCTGGCCCGAGCCGGTGGCAGCAACGCCACCTATCGTGCCCGCTACATCGAGGCCGGTGGCGCCCGAGTAGTCGGGCGTCCCAAAGCTTGTAGCGAGGGCATTGCCACCGAGGCCGCTGACTCTGGATGCCGAACCATAGCGGTTGGACGTGATCGCGAGCGTACCGCCAACCAGCGTGACGCTGGCCTTGCTGCCGGCGCTGGAGAACACGCTGGCACCGTTGACTTCCGACTGGATTTCGGCAGCCAGCTGCGCTGGCGTATAGGTACCCGCTTTGAGGGTAATGCTGGCCGTGCTGCCGTCCAGAGTCAATGAAAGGCTATCGTTGACGCCGCTTGTGATGGTGCTGCTGGAGCCAACTGTCAGGCTACCCAGTGCCATCGCTTGGGTGGCAAGCTGCGTCACATTGACGGCGTAGTTGCCGGCCTTCGTGCCGGTCGTGGCACTGGCAAAGGAGAGCAGACTGTCGCTCGGTTTGCCCACCGCGGCAAACAGCGTGGAGATGTCCTTGTTCGGATCGTTGACTGCCGCCTGGAGCTTGGCGCTGTCGAGCGAAAGTGTGCCATCTTTCTGAATCGACAGACCAATGTCCGACAGCGTCGTCAGTCCGCCGCCGGCCGTGTTGAGCGCTGAATTGAGTACATTGCGCAGCGAGGACTCAATCGACAGCACAGCGCTGTCGCCCTGCAGAACGGCGGCTGTCTTGGTTGAAGAGTTGTAGGCCGAAATGCCGCTTAGCGTTTGTGCCGTGATGTTGTACGCAGTGACGAAACCCTGGATCGCACTTTGAATGCCAGCGCTATCGCGCACGACGGTCAAGGTCGTGCCAGCGCTGCTTGCATTGGGCTGCAACAGGTTGAGCGTGACGCCTCCGATCGCATCGGTAATCGTGTTTGACGCCTTGCTGATCGCGATGCCGTCGATCGTGAAAGCTGCGTTTTGCGCTGCAGCGCTTTGGTTCATATTCTTCACGCCGCTGATGGAGCGGCCGTCATACACGAGTTTGGACAAGCCCGAAGCGTCGGTGTTGTTTCCGTCGCCATCGGTCACCGACACGCGCATCGCGTTGGCGGCACCGGTGTCGCTGGAGGTCAGGGTCAGTCGGTACCCACTGCCGTCGTTGACGATGTTGGCCTGCACGCCCATGTTGGCGGTGTTGATCGCGTCACGAATGCCGGTCATGCTGCTCTGGCCGGCGGCGATGGTGACTGCCTTGCTCGCCTTGTCCGGGTTCAGCGTGAAGCTGTCGCCACTGTAGGTGCCGAAGTCGATGGTCAGTGTGCCGCTGCCTATGCTGGCGCTGCTGCTGGCCTGCGCCGCCGAATAGAGCTTTTGCGCCTGCGCCAGCAGGCTGACCTGAATGTTGTAGCTGCCCGCGGCGGCGCTGGTGCCGGCGACTGCCGAGAAGGTCGTGGCATCGCTGACGCTTGCCTTTTGAGCGACAAATCTGTCGGGCGTGGAAACAGCCTGCACTGCGTTCTGGAACGAAGCCAGCGTGCTCTTGAGGTTACCGTAGGCGCTGAGCTTTGTCTGGTAAGACGCCTCCTTGGTCGCCAACGCAGTCAAAGGCTGGCTCTCCACGGCCATCAGCTTGGTAATGATGCCGTTCACATCCAGACCCGAGCCGACACCGAGCGAGCTCAGAACGCCGGTGGATGAAACCGCAGTGCCAACAGTGGATACAGCCATGTCAGTTCCCCGTCGTGCAGATCGCCATCACGCCTTGGCCTGCACCAGCAGGCCCGTCTGCTGCTCGATGGCGTGGGCCATCGCCATGACTTCTTCCGAGGGAATCTGGCGGATCAATTCCTTGGTCACGCTGTCCACCACGCGCACCACGGTCTTGCCGCTTTGCTCGTCGACCGAGAACGTGAGGTCATTGGCCACCGGCTCGATGGCCTGCTGGAGCTTGTGCATGGCCTCCTGTACCTGCGCGGAGCTCGGCGTAGAGCTCACTTGCGGTGCTGCATTGACCTGGGCGTGAGCCTGGGACTTGACTGGCACCGGGGCGTCTCGCGCCGGACTGGACACAGCTTCGCTCACCGCGGAGGTAATTCTGTTGATGTCCATTTTCATACTCCTTCTCTAAACAGACAACGCGGAACAGCCAAAATGCTGTCCCGCGTTGTCACCTGACTACCCCGTTTCGGCTATTTCAGTAGCGACAACACGGTTTGCGGCAGCGAGTTGGCTTGCGCCAGCATCGCGGTACCGGCTTGCTGCAGAATCTGATTGCGAGTCAGACCGGCAACTTCCGCTGCAAAGTCCGTATCACGAATCCGGCTGCGAGATGCTGACAAGTTTTCCGACGAAGTCTGCAAACTCACCACCACCGAACTGAAACGGTTCTGGATAGCACCGAGTGACGCCCGTGCACTGTTGATGGTGTTCAGTGCGTTGTCGACAATGTCGAGTGCTGCCTTGGCGTTGGCGCCGTTGGAATCGGTCACGTCAATCGTGCTGACTGCAGCACTGGCCGCGCCAGCCGCAGTGGCCGCTGTCAAGCCAGTGTTCGCCAAAAGGTTGCCGCTACCGCCGTCAACCACGCTGTACTGAGTCTTCGAACTCAGACTGAGCGTGCCGTAGCTGGTGGCAGCGGTCAGTCCCGTGTCCGCAGCGACCAAAGTACCGGTATAAGTACCGATGACAACGTTGCGTCCATCTTCGGCGGTCAAGGTGAGCGCGCCAGTGGTCGAATTGGATGTGGCGGTCACACCGGTCTGGGTTGACATCAGGTTGATCACACTGGCCACCGCCGCGCCATTCGCTACGGCGGAAGTGGTCGTTGTCACGGCCGTCGACGTAATGCCGTTGATCACGATCGAACCGGTGTGTGCTGCAGTCGTACCGACTGTCCCCCCAGCGACCACTGTGCGGGCATCGGCGGAAACGCCCGTGACACCGGTTGAGGCATTGATGGCATTCGCCTTGGCCATAGCGCTGTTGGCGTTGCCTGTGGTTGAGAACAGGTCATCACCTGCCACGCTGGCGCGAATCGCCGTGCCGTTGATCTTCAGGTCGGTGGCGCCCAAAGCAGCCGTCGCACTGAATGCCACACCCTGTTGGCTGTACATGACGCCGAGCTGACTGGCACGAGCGTTGACAACCTGACTGATGGTCACGCTGTTGTTGGCATTGTTGTCGGCACCTACCTGGAAGGACTGGTCGGTGAACGATCCGTCGAGCAGCTTCACGCCGTTGAAACTGGAAGCTTGCGCAACCCGGTCGATTTCGCTCTTGAGCTGCGAAACTTCAGCCTGGATGGTGGCGCGGTCGCTCAGACTGTTGGTGGCGTTGGCGGCCTGCACGGACAGTTCACGAATACGTTGCAGGTTGGTAGTGATCTGGGCCAAATCGCCTTCAGCGGTTTGTGCAAGTGAGATTCCGTCGTTCGCGTTACGGACTGCGGTATCCATACCCATGATCTGGGCGCTCATGCGTTCACTGATGGAAAGGCCGGCGGCGTCGTCTTTTGCCGTGTTGATGCGCATGCCGGAGGCGAGGCGCTGAAGCGAAGTCTGTAATGCGGTTTGCGACGTGTTCAAGTTGCGCTGTGCATTCAAGGACGCTATGTTGGTGCTGATGACTTGGGGCATGGTAAAACTCCGATCTTTAAACATTAAACCCGGCGCTACCGTCGGGGCACGTTGGTTTGCTTCGTTGCCGATGCATCAAAACCACCGTTGCATTGCTTATCGGATGTTCTTCACCAAAGGTTTAGGATTTTTTTTCAGACGCAGCACTGATTCGGTCTCGACCCGCCTTCTTTGCCTCGTACATGGCATGGTCCGCACGCTGGATCATGGTCTGAGTGTCTTCACCGCTGCGACGCATCGCAACGCCAGCGCTGAAGGTCACCAGCAGTTCCTTGTCTTCCCAGCGCAATGGTTTGAGTGAGAGCCTGCGCTTGAGCCGGCTGATGACCTCATAGGCATCCTCGACCTGTGACCCTGGCATCAATACCAGGAACTCGTCGCCGCCGTAGCGCCCAATCATGTCATTGGTGCGCAGGGTTTGCATCACCATGCTCACCAGATGCACAAGGACCTGATCCCCGACCTGATGGCCCAGCGCATCGTTGACGTCCTTGAAATTGTCGAGGTCAATCAGGGCGACGCAAAGGGGCGTCTTGAGGCGTTCGGAGCGCGCTACCTCACGCTCGAGTGCGTCTTCCAGACCGCGTCGGTTCAGTGCTCCGGTGAGCTGATCTTCGCGTACCAGCTTGCTTACGAGTTCAAGGTCGCTCTTGAGACGTTCTATCCGCAATTCGGCCAGCGCCACCTGCTGTCGAGCAAGCGCAACTTCGTTGACGGTGTGCAGGGCGCGGGTTTCGACCAGTGCTTCTTCAAGCATGCTGATGATGTCGCGCACATCCTTGGTCTTGCGGATTTTTTCGGCGTATTGCTCGATGCGTGCGTAATAGTCCGCTGGCGCCTGGGACGCCGTCAGGTCCGCGCCAGGCACCTCGGACTTCGGTCGCGCGATTGCCTGGGAACTTGCCAGTTGCACTACGTTGGTACTTTTTTGGACTGCCATTACGCCTTCTCCTGTGCGCGCCCACCGCGCGTATTTCCATCAAGCGCAAGCTTAATTCAGCAGGTGCCTGCATTGTGCTTCAAACAAAGGGGGAATACAGCCCCTATTGCGTATTTCCAACAGGGGGAATGCGAAATCGGCAGCCGGGGAATGCATCAACAAATCAGGCTTTCGTTCCGCCCTTATCGGCCTTCCAAAAGAAAACTTTAGTCCTTTTTGAAAATATTTTTGACTATTTTCAATCTACCAGCTGGTTTTTCAGGGCGTAGTGAATCAGTTCCGAGTTGTTTTTGAGCTGCATCTTGGCCAGCAGGCGTGCGCGATAGACGCTCACGGTCTTGACGCTCAGATGCATTTCGGCGGCAATCTGCGTCAGTGCCTTGCCCGAGGCAATCAGTCGCATGGTTTCGTACTCGCGATCCGACAGGGTGCTGTGGGACGGGTTCTCGGCGTCGTCTGCAATCGCGCCAGCCAGTGCTTCGGCGACGGCTGCGCTGATGTAGCGCCGCCCGCCCGCCACCTGGCGTATCGCATTGACCAGCAGTGTCGGCGCGCTTTGCTTGTTCAGGTAGCCCGACGCACCGGCCTTGATCGCCCGCAGCGCATAGATCTCTTCCGGATGCATGCTGAGCATCAAAATCGCCAGTTTGGGCTTTTCGGCCTTCAGCAGTTTCAGCGTGTCCAGACCGTTGCGGTCAGGCATATTGATATCGAGCAGCACGACATCGACCGCGTGATCGCGGGAAAACCGGAGCGCCTGAGCGCTGTTTTCCGCCTCGCCAAGCACTTCCATGTCGCCCGCTTCCGCAATGATCTCGGCCAGACCACGACGCAGGATGGCGTGGTCGTCAACAATCAGGACCCGAATCATTTTTCCCCCAAGTCAGTAGCTGGTTTAGAGCGCGGAATGCGCAGCATCACTGCGGTGCCGCTGCGTGTGCGACGCACGCTGGCTTCTCCACCCAGGCTGCGCGCTCGCTCACGCATGCCCAGTATGCCGTAAGCCTGGGACTTGGCCAGATCCTCGCTCGCAATGCCCCGACCGTTGTCATGCACCTGCAAACTGATGTTGTGGGAATCAGCCTCGATCTCCACTTCAACCCGGCTTGCACCGGCATGCTTGGCGATGTTGGTCAGGGCCTCCTGAAATGCTCTGAACAAGACGATCGCAACATGGTGCTCCAGTGCGATTTCCGTATTGAGACATGTCACCTGGCAACTGATGTCCATGCGCTTCTGGAAATCTGCAGCCTGCCACTGAATCGCTGCCACGATACCCAGGTCGAGAATCGCGGGGCGCAGTGAGGTGGCTATGCGGCGCGTGAATTCCATGCTTGACTCCAGCAGCGCTTCAGCATCTCGCAGACGCTGCTCGGCCTTGCCCGGAACCGGTGAAGCACTGGTCAGCTCCTGCCCAAGTCGCATCAGCATGAGCTTGATCGCTGTCAGCGTGCCGCCGAGTTCGTCGTGGATTTCGCGTGCCATGTGGCTGCGCTCACGCTCCTTGACCGATTCAACGTGCGCAGACAGACGCGCCAGGTCTTCATGTGTGCGGCGAATTTCGATGTCAGCCGTCTTGCTCGGTGTGATGTCGAACACAATGCCGTGCCAGCAAGTCCGTTGCTCGGCGCCTCGGCGCGATTTGGCCCTTCGATCGACCAGCGTTGCTGCCTGCGACCTGGCCTGCCGGCGGTCTTCGCGCAGGTGCGTTCTCGAGCGCAGGCTCACCCACCGGGTTTGGGCGCTTGTGGCCGTGCGTATGCGGCCCTCCCAATTCCAGTCAGCCCGACTTTTCCATGCCTGTTCCAGGGACTGCCTGAACGACGGCAAATCATCGGGCACTATGGCCTCTGCAAATACGCTCGGGGTCTGTAACAACACGTCGGGGTCCAGCTCCAGCAGGTCTGTGCAGCCCTGGCTGACAGAGACGAATGAAAGGTAGCCATCAAGCGCAATCTCCATTTCAAAAGCCATGCCGGGCAGGTTGGAGACGATGGCCTTATAGCGCGACTCGCTTTCACGCAAGGCGATTTGATGGCGGCGTTCCGTCAGCCGGCTTTGCGCTTCGTCCAGGCAGCGTTGCAGCACCGGCGCCAGTCGCGCCAGGTCGTCCTTCATGACGTACTCGTCGGCGCCCGCCTTGATCAAGGCCACGGCTTCGCGCTCACCAATGCGTCCCGAGACGACGATGAACGGGATGTCGGCATGGTAAGAACGCAGTTGTTGCAGAGCCTCCACGCCGCTGAAGCCGGGCAGGAAATAGTCCGACAGCACCAGATCCCAGTCGTCTTGTGCCAGCGCTGTGGCCATGCTGGCGCTGGAGTCAACGCGCCTGAGCAGCACTGCCATGCCCGCATGGCGCAAGGCCTGATCTATGAGTACCGCATCGTCGGCCGAGTCTTCGACCAGGAGGATACGCAGTTCATTTTTCACCATGGTGACGATCAGATGCGCCGACCGGCGCAGGGGGCAAGCCGGGCAGGGTGAAATAAAAGGCCGCTCCAGCGTCCGCTTGAGCGCGCGCCCAGATGCGTCCGCCCTGCGCATGAATCGCGCGCTGCGCTTTGGCCAGACCGGTGCCGAGTCCTGCGAATTGCGGGTCGGTGTGCAGTCGCGAAAAGGCCCGAAAGAGCCGGTCGGCGTAGCGTTGCTCGAAACCGACGCCGTGGTCGCGCACACAGATGGCGCTGACACCCTCGTCAGACACGCGACCAAGAAAGATGCGCACGACCTCGTTCTTGCCGCTGAACTTCCAGGCGTTGCCGAGCAGGTTCTCCAGCACCAGGCGCAGCAGTCGGGAATCTCCGGTCAGCACCATCTCCGGATCCACCACAATTTCAGTCGACCGAGGCGGCGCGGCCTGCTTCAGACCTTCCAGGATGTCGTGTGCCATGCCTGTGAGATTGACAGTCTCTGATTTGACGCCCGTTTGCGCCAGGCGTACCAGCTGCAGCATCTCATCCATCATTTGCGACAGGTGCAGGCTGGCACGGTGGATTCGTTTCAGGTAGTCCTGACCAGTCTCATCGAGTTGATCAAGGTGGGGCGGCTGCAGCAACAGCCGACTGAAGCCCTCTATGCTGCGCAGAGGCGCACGCAAGTCGTGTGACAAGCTTGCGCCAAACGCAGCCAGCTCGCGCGCGGTGGCCTCACTTTGCAGCGCGCAGTCCGCCAAACGCTGTTCAAAAACAGCGGTCAACGCGCTCGACGCGGGTTCGTCCGGGGCAGTGCTTTTCAAGAGGTTTTACGCTGGCATGGACAGAAGAATATTGTGCCATGTCAGAGGTAGGTGAACAACGAAAGACCGGCAACGTTGGAGAACGACTTCTGTGCCGCCTGGAGATTGACCTGTTGTTGTGTGAGTTCCGCAGCTGCCTTGGCATAGTCAACATCCTGCAGCCGTGATAGTGTCTGGCTGTACTGAAGCGCGCGGTCGTCGCCGGCGCTCTTGACTGTGTCGAGCTCGTTGAGTCTGGCGCCGGTCGTGAAACGCATGTAGGAAACATTTTCCAGAGCGTTGTCCAGATTGCGTTGTACGGCTGAGAGCTGGTTGGTCAAAGTGGGTCCGCTGGCCTTGCTCTGCAGCAATTGGGCCAGACTTTCGATGGTCTTGAAGACATCCTGATGCGTGCTAGGGGCAATGCTGAAGCTGTCGCCATCAGCGGGTGAACCAGTGATGTTGAACTGGGCGCCCAAATCGAACGCCGGTGGCCCGGCCTGACTGAGATCGATGTAACTGCCACTGGTATAAGTGCGCGGGTAAGGCGCGGTGCCTGGCGCCAAGCCTGTCAGCAGCGATTTGCCGGCGACGTTGTCGATGATGTCATAAGAGGTGACGCCGCTGTTGACCGAGAACTTGATCGACAGATTCTTGCTGTTGGCCGTGTCATTCCACTTGGCCTGGTCCAGCACGGTCCCCTGGTCGATCACCGCCGAGCCGGAGTTCGCGCCGGCCGCAGTGACAAAGCTGCCGTTGCCGTTGGGGATGCGCTGGAACACGTCACTGCCTGAGTCGCTGACCGCGATCTGGCGCGAAGCGCTGATCTGGACCAGACGCTGGCCCTGGTCGCCGTTGTAAACGACCACACCTGGCGCCGATTCATAAAACGGCCGGACGCCGCCCTGGTAGCCGGAAAACAGAAACTGGCCGCTGCTATCGACGGTGTTGGCTTGACCGAGCAGTTCCTGGTAGCTGCTGCGCAATTCGCTCGCCAGACTGTTTCGATCACTGGCACCGAGAGACCCATTGCCTGCGGCCACAGCAATCGACTTGACGTTTTGCAACAACTGCGAGATGTTGCCAAGCACGGACTCTTCAAGCGACAGGCTGTCATTGGCCGTACCGGAATTCGTGCCGTACTGCGCGTTGACGGTCTGGGCCTGCGCGACGTCGAGTGCCTGGGCCGCACCGATCGGGTCGTCGGCTGGTGTCAGGATGCGCTTGCCGCTTGCAATCTGTTGCTGTACCTGCAGCAACTTCGCACTCTGAGTCTGCATGGCGGCGATACCGGCGTCGTAGAAAGTGCTGCTGCTGATACGCATGATGTGCTCCGGGTATCTTGAATTTATCCGTCAATTTCAGAGGTCCAGCACCGTCTGGAACAGGCTGTTTGCAATCTGCATCATCTTGCCCGAGGCCTGGTAGGCCTGCTGGTAGCGCAACAGGTTGGCTGCTTCCTCATCAAGGTTGACACCAGAGACGGACTGCTGCGCCTGCTGTGCCTGCGTAATCACGTTCGTCTGCGCCGTTGCCATCACATCGGTTTGCCGGGCCGTGTTGCCCACCTTGCTCACCAACTGACTGAAAGCACCACCGTAACTCGTGGACGCCAGGCTGCCGGTAACGCCGGCGTTGCGGCCCAGCGTGTTGCTGGTCTGCAGCGCCGCCAGTGCCAGTGCATTGCGGTTGTCGGCGGAGCCGCCGTTGTTGCTCGCGATCGTGAAGACGTCACCGTTGGATGGGGTACCCAGGATCGAAAAACTCAGACCGTTGAAACTGATGGGTGTGCCCGCGCTATAAGCGATGGGGCTGACGGATGGCAGCGCTCCGGCGACGGTGAACTGGCTGGTCAAGGCATCAAAGGTGAGTGTCACGTCGGCGGGCAGCGGCAGGTTGACCGTGCTCGAAATAGTGCCCGCCGACAGGCTTGCGTTGCTGCTATTGCCGAGTAATGCCTGTGCACGGATCGGCGAGGCTGCTGCGATCTGGGCCGGGTCGGTCAATGCGACCGCGATGCTGGCAGCGCCAAAGCGCGTCGGCTCGATGGTCCAACTGTCGTTCAATGCTGCGCCTGATGTCAGTGTCAGGCTCAAACCATCCACGTTCGCTTTGTAAGGATAGCCGCTGGCGCTGGGAAAGGTGACGGTGGTGCTGGTGCCATCAGAGATTTTTGTCAGAAGGAAGTTCTCGTTGCCGCTCGTGCTGCCCTGGTATTGCAGGCGATAGTCGCTGGTGGTCAGCGCGCTGGAATCCTGCAACGCGACGTCAACTGAAACGGGACCTGTATTGTTGGCATCGGCCAGCACGCGAGGACTGGAGTAGGAGAAGAAACTGCCACCCAGTGCCCCATTCAAGTCCAGCCCGAGGCTGTGCTGCGCATTGAATGACTGTGCCAGTCCGATCGCCAGGCGTCCCAGCGAATTCTGGGCGTCGTCCAGGGACTCGTTGCGAAAGCTCAACAGGCCGCCGAGGGCGCCGCCCTGCAGGCTGCTGTCAGGCAGCGTTGCTGTCGTTCCACCGTTAGCGTAAGCGACCACCATCCGGTTCGAATCCTCATCTGATGGTTTGGCGCTGAGTTGAAAGGTCTGTTCACCCACCACAAGCGGTTGACCATTGCCGATGAAGACGGCGTAGCTGCCGTCGCTTTGCTTGAGCACGGATGCATGCACCTCCTTGTTCAGCGCTGCAACCAACTGATCACGCTGATCGCGCAGATCGTTGGCGCTCTGCGAAGTGCTGCTCTCAGCCTTCAGGATGCTCTGATTCAAACCGGCGATTTGCTGCGCATAACTGTTGACGGAAGCCACGCTGCTACTGATGCCGGAATTGATGTCCGTTCGCATCTGCGTCATCTGCTGGTCGAGATCGCGAAAACTCCCGGTCAGGGTATTGGCGGAAGAGAGCAGGGCCTGGCGCGAAGAGACCGATGCCGGATGGGCAGCAAGCTCTGCAACGCCGCTAAAGAAGTTTGCCAGAGCCGGTGCCAGACCTGTGCTGGCGTCACCCAACATGTTGCTGAGTTGCTTGATCTGTGCGTTGTAGGTGTCGATCTGGCTGCCCTGCGTTTGAGCCAATGTCAACTGATTGGACAGGGTGTCGCTGTAGAGGCGACGCACGGTATTGACGGCCACCCCCTGGCCAAGGAAACCTGTGCTGCCGGCTTGCGCTGTGTTGGCGGTTTGAATGACCTCCTGGCGGCTGTAGCCGCGTGTCGAGGCATTGCTGATGTTGTGTCCGGTCGTCACCAGTCCGGCTTGGGCTGCGCCCATGCCACTCATGCCAACATTGAATAAACCAATTCCCATTTAGGCTGCCCCACCCCTAACACGGCCCAACTGTATTAACGGCCCTGAGGAAAAAAATATGAATGTGTCGTGTCGCATGGCCTCATGTTCCTCACGCAACCAGGACCTGACGCAAGCGTGGACCGTTCAGGACTTGTGTCAGTTTTTCTGCGTACCTGGGATCGGTGGCATAGCCTGCCCGTTGCAGCCCTTGAGCAAAGCCTGCTCCGTCGCTTTGTTTCAGCACTGCCGCATAGCGTGGGTTGCCTTGCATCAGGCTGGCGTAATTCTGGAACGCCTCAGCGTAGGACGCATAGGCGCGGAATTTTTGCACCGTCTTGCGTGGCACGCCGGCTGTGTATTCGGTGGTCATGACATCGACCGTGGCACCCTTCCAATTGGCGCCAGCCTTGATGCCAAATACGTTGTAACTCGGGCTGCCGTCGGCGGCGCGTATTTCGCGCTTGCCCCAGCCGCTCTCCAGCGCCGCCTGACCCAAAAGGAAATGCGCGGGAATTCCGGTTGCATTGGCCGCCTGTAGCGCGTAGGTTTTCATCCGGGACAGGAAGTCCGGGCCGGGGTTGCCGTTCGCGGCGCTTGCCATGGCATCAGCCGGGACCGGTGGCAGTTCGCTTGCCATTGGCAGAGACTGCTCGCGCACTGGGCTGCTCACGGCGGCAGAAACGTCGCTGGCAGGCAAGGCAACTGGTGCGGTTGGCGTCAAGGCGGCCGGTGTGCTGCCAGGATCGGCCTGCTGGGTGCGTCGCAGTTGACGCAGCATGACATCTGCCAGACCGATACCCCGAGCCGAGAGGCTTTGCGCCATTTGCTGATCGAGCATCGAGGTGTACATGCGCGTTGAGTCGCTGTCCATCAGGCCTTCCTGCGGCGTGGCGTCACGCATGCTCTTGAGCAGAGCTTGCAGGAAGACGGCTTCAAACTGGACCGACACCGCCTTGAGTGCCTGATCGGGGTTATGCCTGGCTTGCGCTCTGAGCGTGTCCAGGCTGCGCCCATCGAGCGCGAGGTTGGCATTGAGGCTGGGTAGTTGACTCATGGTGGCTACGCCCTGGTCTTCAAATGATTTCGAGCTCGGCGCGCAGCGCGCCTGCCGCTTTCATCGCCTGCAGAATGGCCAGCAGGTCCAATGGTGTGGCACCGATGGCGTTGAGCGACTTGACCACGTCGCCCAGCGAAACGCTGGGTGAAACCATGGTGAGGCCACTTTTGTCGGAACGGATGTCGACCGTTGCACGCTCGCTCACCACGGTGTCGCCGCGGGTGGAAAACGGCGAGGGTTGACTGACCACGGGCTCACTGTTGATAACCACGGTCAGGTTGCCGTGCGCCACGGCACAGGCATCCACCATGACCGACTGATTCATGACGATCGAGCCGGTGCGGGCGTTGACAATCACCTTCGCGCTGGTCGGCGCCGGATTGATTTCCAGATTTTCGATCTGGGACAAAAAGGTCACGCGTTCGTCGGCCGTTGCGGGCGCTCGAACCCGAATCAAACGGCCATCGACGGCAACGGCGACGCCGGCGCCGGCTCGACCATTGATGGCGTCGGCGACACGTCGCGTCGTGCTGAAATCGGTGATCGTGAGTTCAAGATGGAGGTAGTCGCCCTGGCCGAGTTCGGTTGGCACAGCGCGCTCGACGCTGGCGCCAGCGCTGATGCGTCCGACACTCAGGTGATTGACCTGCACGCTGCTCGCGCCACCGGCCGAACTCGCACCGACCCCACCAACCAGGACGTTACCCTGGGCGATGGCATAGACCTGTCCGTCGCCTCCTTTGAGTGGTGTCATCAGCAGGGTGCCACCGCGCAGACTCTTGGCGTTGCCCATGGAGGAAACGGTGACGTCGATCGCCTGTCCGGGTCGGGCAAAGGCAGGCAGCGACGCGGTCACCATGACGGCAGCAACGTTCTTCAACTGCAAGCTGCTTCCTGCCGGCAAGGTTACGCCGAGCTGGGTCAACATATTGACCACGCTTTGCACGGTGAACGGGGTCTGTGTGGTCTGGTCACCGCTGCCATCCAGACCCACTACCAGGCCAGTACCTATGAGCTGGTTGCTGCGCACACCCTCAATCGATACCAGGTCCTTGATGCGTTCGGCATGAGACACGCCGCAAAGCATGGGCAGTGCACAAAGCAAGGCGAGCAGGCAGTTCTTGAAATTCGTCATTTCGTGCTCTCTAATTTTCATCGGGCCGTCAGAACGGGTTAAGAGAGTTGAAGATGCGCGAGAACCAGCCCATGGTTTGCGCTTCGTCGATGTAGCCATTGCCCCGGTACTCGACGCGCATGTCCGCCACCTGACTCGACGTCACCACGTTGCCGGGAGCAATTCGGCTCGGACTGACGACCCCTGAAAAACGCACGAACTCCGAGCCCTGGTTGATGCCGATCTGCTTCTCGCCGCTGACCACCAGATTGCCGTTCGCCAGCACATCGATCACCGTGACGGTAATCGTTCCGGTAAACGCGTTGTTGCTGGCGCTGTCGCCCTTGCCATCAAAGGTGTTGGAGGAACTGGTGTTGAGCTTCAGTCCCTGCAAGCCCGCGCCGGGCAAGCCCGCTACCGCCGTGACCGAGGTGTCATTGGCCGTCTTTCGTGCGGCGGTGCTGCCAGACGCCTTGCTGGCAGCGGTCGTCTCGTTGATGTTGATGGTCAAAACATCGCCAATGGCGCTGGCGCGCCGGTCTTCGAACAGCGGATGAGCAGCGTAGCCTGCCTGACCTATGTTCCCCAGCTGGTAGATGGCGCCGTTCGAAGCGGGTGCGATGGGCCCGGCCGTCGGCCGCGCTGTCAGCGGCTGCTGCACACTGGAGACCGGCGCTGGCGGGATGTAGGCGCAGGACGCGAGCAGCACAGACAAGCCAGCCGCGAAACAATCGGAAAGGAATCTCGGTGTCATGATCGCCTCGTTCAGTCGGGCCTCTAAAGTTGCGCCAGCTTCTGCAGCATCTGGTCGGACGTGCTGATCGCCTTGGAATTGATTTCGTATGCCCGTTGCGTCTGGATCATGGCTACCATTTCCTCAACCACATTGACATTGGAAGTTTCCACGTTGCCCGCACTGAGCTTGCCCAACCCGTTGGTCCCAGGCGTGTTCACGCTGGGTGTGCCGGATGAAGCGGTCTCGAGATAGAGATTCTCACCAGCGCTTTGCAGGCCTGAAGGATTCGCAAAACTCACCAGTTGCAGCGAACCAACCTGCGTCGGTTTGATGGAACCGGCCGCCAGAACTGACACCGTTCCATCCTGACCGATGGTGATGCTTTGGGCGCCAGCGGGGATGGTGATCTGCGGCTGAATGTGAAAGCCGCTCGATGTGACCAGTGCGCCCTGACTATCAACCTGAAACGATCCATCGCGGGTATAGGCGTTGGTCCCGTCGGGCTGCAGAACCTGAAAAAATCCATTGCCCTGGATCGCTACATCCAGCGGATTGCCAGTCTGCTGAATGTTGCCTTGCGTAAAAATCTTGACCGCCGCCACCGGATGCACACCGGTGCCGATCTGTAAGCCCGAGGGCAGTTGAGTCTGCTGTGAGGACTGTGCGCCGGGTTGACGTATGGTTTGGTACAACAAGTCCTCGAACACGGCGCGCGAGCGCTTGAAGCCGTTGGTGCTGACGTTGGCCAGGTTGTTGGCGATGACATCGAGTTGTGTCTGCTGCGCGTCAAGGCCGGTTTTGGCTATCCATAAAGATCTGATCATTTTTTGCTCCCAGTCAAGAAGTAGGGTTTTTCATGGGGAATTGCGTCAGGACCTGATAGTGAGGATCTGACTTGCCTGCGCTGCATCCTTCTGCGCGTTGTTCAGGAGTTGCATCTGTACGTCGAACTGTCGCGCCAGGCTGATCATGCTGATCATTTCTTCGACCACGTTCACGTTGCTGCCTTCAAGCGTTCGCGAAGCCAGTGTCACGCTCGGATCCGCCGGTGCACTGGCACCGTTGGTGAGCCGGAACAGTCCATCGTCACCGCGCTGCAACTGCTTCTCGTCAGGGTTGACCAGCTTGATACGCCCAATCACGTTGACCGACGTATGAGGTGGCGTGGTCGAGACTACCGACACCGTGCCTTCTTTGGCAATGTGGATCATCGATTCTGGAGGCACCGAAATCGGGCCGCCTTCTCCCAGAACATTGAGGCCATTTCGGGTTTGTAGCATGCCGTTCTGGCTGATCTGCAAGGCTCCGTTGCGGGTATAGGCTTCACCGCCGTTGGCCAGCTGTACGGCGATCCAGCCCGGTCCCGGCAAAGCCACGTCCAGGTCGCGTCCGGTAGCCTGCAAGGGTCCGGGTGCGAAATTGGCGCCAGTGGTCGCGAGTTCCGCGAACGCACGTGTCTGCAGGCCGTCACCCGGGGCCTGAACCGCGCGAAATGCACTGCTTGCGGCGCGGTAGCCGTTGGTTGAGATATTGGCAAGGTTGTGCGACACAATGGCCTGCTGGTCCATCGTGTGTTTGGCGCCGCTCATTGCGACATAGATCATCCGATCCATGGTAGATCCACCTTATTTCAGGTTGACGAGGGTTTGCAGCAGCGCGTCTTCCGTTTTGATGGCCTGGGCGTTGGCCTGATAGACGCGCTGTGCGCTGATCATGTTGACAAGTTCCGCCGTGAGATCGACGTTGGATTCTTCCTTCGCAAAGGCCTGCAGGGCGCCCAGACTGGCGCTGCCTGGTGTGCCGGTCAGGGCAACGCCGGAATTTGCAGTCTCCACCCACATGCTGTCGCCGGTTGGCGCGAGCCCCTGCGGGTTGGCGAAGTTCGACAACGCAATCTGACCAAGCTTGTTTGACTGCCCGTTGCTGTAGCGCCCCAGAATCGAACCATCATCGCCGATGCTGTAACCGCTCAACTGGCCCGCTGCATAGCCGTTCTGGGAAAGCGCGTTGACACCGGAATTCGAGCCGAACTGAGTCATCGCGCTGTAATCCACTGTGATGGAAAGTGGCGCAGCGCCGTTGCTGAGCGTTGCTGTCTTGATCGTGTTGGTCGCACTGAGAAAGCTGCCGCTGCTATTGAAGGTCAGGCTGCTGACACCGCTGCCGTTGGCGGCAGCACCGTCGACGTACACGTTGGCGCCCCAGGTGTTGGCGGCCGTCTTGTTGAAGTAGAAGCTGATGGTGTGTGCCTTGCCCAGCGAGTCGTAGCAGCTTGATGCTGTGGAATAGTTGTAAGTACTCGGATTTGTCGCGTCAAAAGTGGAAGTAAGCACCGGATCGGTCGACGCCAGATTCGCCCCGACGTTTGCGGTGGAGGTGGCTTTGGCTAGCAGGTCAGTCGAAGACAGTTGCAGGTTTGTCAGAACGCCGGGAACGATGGTGCCGTTGACGGCCTGGTAGCCAGTGAGGTTTTGACCCCCGGCGCCAACAATGTAACCATTCTTGTCCAGGCTGAAGCTGCCGTCTCGGGTGTAGCTGATCGCGCCGTTGTTGCTCATCCGGTAGAAGCCCTGCCCGTTGATGGCGACATCCAGCGGACTGCTGCTGGTGGAGATGCCCCCCTGAGAGAACTGTTGCGCCACACTCGTAAGCTGCGTGCCGATTCCAATCTGGCTTCCGGCTCCACCGCCAAACCACGCTGCATACACGTCACCAAAGGAGGCGACACCCTGTTTGAATCCCGCTGTGTTGGCGTTGGCAACGTTATTGCCGATCACGTCGAGGTTTCTCGCTGCAGCGTTGAGGCCGCTCAAACCCTGTTGGAAGCTCATTTGAATTCTCCTTGCTGGTAATCGCTAATTGCCAAGGTCACATGACCTGTTTCACATCGGCAAGCGTGACCTGACCGATTCCGTTCACATTCAGCGTGACGCCGTTCTTGCCGGTCGTCACGCTGCTGACCTGGCCGCCTGCGAGTGTGCTGACGTCGATCTTCTTGCCAGCCTGCGTCGCCTGCACGGTGAAGCTGTAGCTCCCAGCGCTAGCTGTTGCGCCGCTGTCGGTCGTTCCGTCCCACTGGAAGGCCATGACACCTGCGGCCTGCGCTCCAAGATGCACCTGGTGCATCAGCAAGCCCGAGCTGTCGCGGATTGACACCACCACGTCATCGGCTGCCTGGCTCAATTCGGCACCGCCGATGGCGGATCCATCCTGTAGTGCCATGGTGCTGGAAGGTGCGAGCACGTTGTGGCCGATCATCGAAGTGGCTTGCAATGACTGGCCGGCGCTGAAACTGCTTGCCATGCTTTGCAGCGTTGCATTGAGCTGGTCGATGCCGCTGACCGTGCTGATCTGCGCCATCTGCGAAGTGATCTGCGCGTTGTCCATGGGGCTGAGAGGATCCTGATTCTTCAGTTGCGTTACCAGCAGTTTGAGAAACCGGTCCTGCGCGGCGTTGCTGGCAGTGGCCGAACTACTTGCTGTGCTGTTCAACGCTGCAACATTGGTGACGGCACTGTTGGTCGTGCTAGCGATGCTCATGGTTGGGTCCTTTCAGCTTGATTCTGGCTATTCGTGCTCATGAGAATTACTGCCCCAAGGTGAGCGTCTTGAGCAGCAGCGTCTTTGCCGTGTTCAGGATCTCGACATTGTTTTGGTAGGAGCGCGAAGTGGCGATCATGTTGACCATTTCATCGACCACGCTGACGTTGGGCATCACGACGTAGCCCTTGTCATTGGCGAGAGGATGCTTGGGGTCATAGACCTGTTTTCCCGGTGTGCTGTCTTCGATCACGCTCGTGACCTTGACGCCGCTGCCAACTTCGCCGTCGATCGGCAATTCGCCAAACACGACCTGTTTGGCGCGATAAGCCTGACCGCTGGAACTGGTGACGCTGTCGGCATTGGCCAGATTGCTGGCGACGACGTTGAGTCGCTGTGACTGAGCCTTCATGGCGGAGCCGGCGATCTCGAATACGTTGAATAGAGACATGATTCAATTACCCCTGCAGCGCGGCCTGCATCAATTTGATCTGGTTGCTGATAAAGGTCAGGTTGGCGTCGTAGTGCACGGCGTTTTCAGCGAAGCGGTTGCGCTCCACATCCATGTCCACCGTGTTGCCGTCCAGGCTTGACTGCAGCACACCCCGATAAAGTACGTCTGTTGTCGGGCGACCTGCGTTTCCCGCCAGATGCCTGTCGCTGCTGGCACTCATCAAGACGGCGGGAGTCAATTGCCCGGATGTGGCATTGCGCAGCACTGATGCGAAGTCAATATCGCGCGCCTTGTAGCCCGGTGTGTCGGCATTGGCAATATTGGCTGCCAGCAATTGCTGACGGAAGGCACGTACGTTCAGCGCGTTGGCATGAAACTGCAGCAGATTGTCAATGGATTCAGTCATGGCAGATAAGCGTTGTGCGGGTTGCAGATCAGAGTTCCTATGGGTAGTCATGGTAGGCGTGCTGCAAAAGTTTGGTGTCCTGATTAACGGTGCAAAGGTCTTGCACTTCGGTGCATGGTGCACTGTGTAGCGGCAATTTTTGCCGCCCTCGTTGGGTCGCATTGACCCGGCTGTCAGCGCCAGGCGAAGGCATAGCCGTGATAAGCAGGGTAAAAGCATTTCTTATCAGACACTGCTTGGCAGCGCTACGTCCTATAGTGACGTCATGCATGCATCTACCGCCGTGCTTTCACGCGCTCATGCGCACGGAGAACAGCCATGAAATTGCTGACTTCCCTTCTCGCTCTGACGCTGGCGGGTCTGGCAGGGTTGTGCCATGCGTCCGTCGGACAGGCACAGCTTTTGCAAATCCAGAAGTCGATAGAGCAACTGCTGCAGTCCCAGTCTGCAGGACTGCCGGGCAAAGTCAGCTTCACGCTGGGAGCCATTGATTCGCGTCAGAATCTGACGGCTTGTGATGTCCCTCAGGCATTTCTTCCAGCGGGCGCACGATTTTGGGGAAACACCAGTGTTGGTGTGCGCTGTAGCGGTGCCAGTCCGTGGGTTATCTATGTGCCCCTGTCGGTCAAAGTCGAGACCAGCGTCGTGGTGGCGACCCAGGCGCTGACGCAGGGCAGAGTGATCGTGGCCAGTGATCTTGCGCTGCAAGAGGCAGATCTGTGTCAACTGCCCGCTGCGGTGATCACAGAAGCCGGGCAAGCGCTGGGGCGAATACTTGGCGCCAGCATTGCTCCAGGACAGCCGTTGCGACAGGATCTGCTTCGCTCACCTCCTGTCATTCAGCAGGGGCAGTCCGTGACCTTGCGCGCGCTGGGCGCCGGCTTCAGGGTCAGCGCCGCCGGCAAGGCGGTCAACAACGCGATTGAGGGCCAGGTAACGCAGGTCCGGACCCCGTCGGGTCAAACCGTCAGTGGTATTGCCCGCTTGGGGGGGATTGTGGATATTGCGCAGTAGGTTGCCCTTGGAACGGGAAATTGTCGCTAATCGAGTGAAAAACGTAAATAGTTTGAATCCGGCCTAAAGTTTCTGCACAAACGACCGTAAAAGGGATGCGTATAGACGTAGGCTGAGGTAGCCATCATGAAGATCGACAGTTCTATCAAGTCAGGAAGCAGCACCGGGTTTGCTGGGGGAACATTGCGCCTTGGAAAGGGTGCCGGTAGCACCCACAGCACCAGTTCTGGCGCAAGTGAGCGTGTCCAGTTGAGCCAGTTTGCCTCGCAGTTGCAGGCAATGGAAAGCAGTATGGCCGACACTCCGGTGGTTGACAGCGCGCGTGTGGCAGAAATCAGGCAGGCGATTGCCGAAGGAAGTTTCAAGGTCAATCCGGACCTGGTTGCTGACAAACTGATTCAGACGGCACGTGAGTTGCTTCGCGTCAGGTACGGCTGATGTTACAAGTCGCGTCCCAGAATCCGCAGAGTGCTGCTAGCGCAAGCAATTTTCTGACGGGGCTGCGGGATGAACAATTGGCGTTGACGGCGCTGACTGACCTGCTGAGATCCGAACAGGACGCCCTGATTCAGGGGGATGCCGACCGTGTGGCAGCGCTTGCCGCGGAGAAAGAGGAACGGATCAAGACGCTGGCCCGCTTGTCAGAGCAGCGCAGCAACCGTCTGCGCTCCCGAGGCTTGAATGGCGGCACCGAAGGGATGCAAGTATGGATACAGGACCATCCTGAACATGCTTCCCTTGCCAGCAAAACGTGGCAGCAACTGCTGGCGGGCGCCGAAGTGGCACGTCAGATCAATCAAAGCAACGGTGTGCTGATAGAGAACAAGCTGAAACAAAACCGGCTCAAGCTCGCTGTGCTGCAGACCAAAGGCGCGCTGGACGGTGTTTACGGTGCCGACGGACGATTGAGCTTACGGCGAAGCACAGGCTCTTCGTTCATTCAGGTGTGAGCGGTTCCAGCAGAACCGGCTGTCCGGTTGTGAGGTTCAATCGCACATAAGGCGTCAGTTTTGCGCCATCCCTCATCTCGAAATCAGCGAGCTTGCTGATCATGCGGTCATCCAGCGTATGGGCGACAGAGAGAATCAGCATGCCGTTGATTGAAATCAGGTCGCGCGATAACACCATGCCGGCTTGCAGATCGCTGACAGCGGTCGCTACGTCAGTGGGGCGTTGGCGTTCAACCCTCACTTGAGGAACGCCGCCCAGTAATTCGACAAAGGCGTCAACTACCCTGGGGTCATAACGCTTCCCGCTGTTCTGGGTGATGATGCCCCGCGCTTCTTCAGGCTTGAGGTGGCGCTGGGTAATCGTGCCAATTTGCATATTGTCGTAATCGCTGGCCAGGGCCAGAATGCGTGCACCCAGAGGAATGGCTTCTTCAAATCGCTTTTCCGGGAAACCGGTTCCGTCGAATCGTTCAAACTGCGCGCTGATGATTTCCGCGGTATCCCTCAGGTCCGGCAATGGAAACAGCAGTTGCTCAGCGCGCCGGGCGTGACCACGGTAAGTCTCCAGTTGCAACGGCTCCATCAGGGCAACAGGCGTATTGAGCAATTGATCGGTAAAGCCGAGTTTGCCTACCTCGTGCAGCAGGCCAGCGACAAAAATCTGCTGAACCTGCTTGCTGTCGAGTTCAAGTTTGAGCGCGATGCGCCTCGCAAGGTCTGCGACGCGACGGGAATGCCCGGCCAGATTGCCACCGCGCATCTCAATCAGGCCGGAGAACACTTTGATCATGGTGAAGAAACTGGCTTTGAGTTTCTCGTTGAGGCTTTGCAGGGTTCGATTGGCAAGCTCAATTTCTGCGGTGCGTGATTCGACCCTGGCCTCCAGACTCGTGTTCAGGGCTCTGAGTTGCTCATTTTGTTGACTGGTGAGTAACTCAAGTCGCCTCTTTTCCTGCTCCAGTCGTTTGAGTTCGAGTGCCTGACGCACAGTCAGCACGATTTCATCGTCATCCCATGGTTTGCTGATGTAACGGTGGATTTCACTCCGATTGATGGCGTCGATGACGGAGGAAATATCTGACTGACCCGTGAGTAGCAGGCGCACAGTATCTGGCCAGCGCATCCTCACCTGCTCGAGAAACTGTGTCCCATCCATTTCTGGCATGCGCATGTCGGAAATGACCACATCGGCCGACTGCGACTCCAGCAGGGCGAGTCCGGCGCGGCCGCTCTCTGCGGTGCGCACCTCGAAATCCTTGCCCCGAAACAGGCGCCGCAGCGAAGACAGGATATTGGGCTCATCATCGACACAAAGAATGGTCGGTACCGATGTTGGCGCGGTCAGAGCTTCATTCATGCCGGCATTCCTGAAGTCGCAGGAGCGGGAATGATCGGTTGCCGCACGGGCAGTGTGACGCGAAAGGTTGAACCTTTGCCGAGCTGCGTTTGTACGTTGATCGTTCCATGGTGCTTTTGAATGATGCCATAAGACAGAGAAAGGCCCAAACCGGTCCCTTTGCCCACACTCTTGGTGGTGAAGAACGGATCGAAAATGCGCGGCAGAATGTCCGTGGGAATGCCACTGCCGTTGTCGGCCACTTCGATGCAGACATGCTCGCCTTCGGCCAGCGTGCGAACCGTGATCCTGCCTCTTTCGCTACCCATCGCGTGGGCAGCATTGACCACCAGATTCATCACGACCTGGTTGATCTCTGAGGGGATGCATTGAATCTCGGGAATGTCGCCATAGACCTTCACGACATCGGCCTTGTACTTGACTTCATTGTTGACAACGTTGAGCGTGGAGTCCATGCCATCGTTCAGATTTGCCAGGCGCCAATCCGGGTTGGCATCTACATGGGAAAAGTCCTTCAGGTCCTGCACGATCTTGCGCACACGCACGATGCCCTCCTTGGATTCACGCATCAGGGCAGGAATGTCCTCCTTGAGGAAGTCAAGTTCTATGTCCTCGCGCAGTGCTTGCAGATGCAAAAGTGTTTGACCATCGCCTATGGACGTTTCCGCCTGCTCATAGGCGGACAGCATCCTGAACAGGGCGACCAGATATTTTTCCAGCGTGCCAAAGTTGGAGAAGATGTAACCCATCGGGTTGTTGATTTCGTGTGCAACCCCGGCGGCAAGCTGGCCGATGGATGCCAGTTTGTCAGATTGAACCAGATGATCCCGCGCGACCGAGAGTTCCCTGGTTCGCTGCGCTATGCGCTCCTCGAGTTCGCCCTGCTGTGTCAACAGCGCGTCTTGAGCGCGTTTACGTTCTGTAATGTCCTGCAGCGTTTCGACCGCACCTGCAATCGTTCCATTGGCGTCCCGCAAGGGAGCGGCTGTGAAATACAGCCAGCGCCCACCGTCGCCTATGTTGGGGAAGAAGCCCTCGCTTTCGAACGCGTCGGCGATAAGCTCAGAACGCCGGGCGTGGCGAGCATACAGCGCCTCTGAACTTTCGTCCGCGGTCTGATCCACAATCAGGTCGGCCATGACGGGGCGATCAAAACCGTAGAAGACCTGACCCAGTGTGCGTTTGCCAATCATGTCGGCCGCGTTCACACCCAGCAGTCTTTCGCACGCCCGGTTGAAGTGTGTCACCAGATGATCCCGGTTGATGGCGAATGTGGCCACCGGGCTGGCATCAAAGAAATCGGCCAAAGTCACGCCTTTGATGTGAGCCGACAGCGGATGAATGACTTGTTTTGTTTCGTGCATCATCAATCAACTCTGCTTCATGAATGTAATGAACCTGCCCTGATAGCGCGAATCGACACCCAGGCTGTTCCACTGAACAAAATAGTTGACCGCCGCAATGGCCAATGGGGCAGAGATTCCCGGCGCAGTCATGGCAATCACCGCGTCCACGCTTGGCAAGACGCTGGCCAGCTTGATGCCAATCAGCGGACGAACATTGGAGAACAGGTCTTCGGCCGCCGGGTTGGCCAACACAACCAGACCGCGGTCATCCAGCTCCAACAAGGGGACAGGTACGAATTGCAGGGCTTGACGGGCGATGGCCAGGGTGCTTGCACCGCGTTCGCTCAGCGCGCTCTTGATATTCAACATGTCGGCGAGTTGTCGATTAGCTGCTACCAGATCCCGATTGGCTGTGCGAATATTGATGTCAAGCTGCCGGTTGCCCTCCAGCAGTTCCATGTATTCAAAGGCCTTCTGGATATGGTCGCGCAGTTGATCGTCGTCCCACGGCTTGGTGAGAAAGCGGTAAATCGCTCCTTCATTGATTGCGTCCGTCACGGACTGCAATTCCGTATAGCCCGACAACACGATGCGAATCGTGTTGGGGTGGCTGGCTTTGGCAGCGCGCAGGAATTCGACACCCGTCATGCCAGGCATGCGCTGGTCAGCGATGATGACATCTACCTTGTGTTTGGCCAGCACTTCCAGGCCTTCGGGGCCACTGCTCGCGGTAAGAATCAAATGACCGTCTCGCCGGAAGACGCGCTTGAGTGTGGAAAGAATGTTGGGCTCGTCGTCGACCAGTAACAAGGTGCGCTGCGGCTTTTTCAATCGCAGCAGGTGCGCTGGCAAATGGCGACCTTCCTTGAGGATGTCCTCGATTGCCTGCGCCGAAACCGGTCTGGAAAAGAAGTAGCCTTGAATTTCATCACAAACACTGGTGCGAAGCCACTCACACTGCGCTTGTGTCTCAACACCCTCGGCAACAACCTTGAGCCCAAGACCGTGGGCCATGGAGATGATCACGTTGACGATGACGGCGTCGCTGTTGTCGCTGACAACGTCGCGCACAAAGGACTGGTCAATTTTTACTTTGTCGAACGGGAAGCGTTTGAGATAACTCAGCGAAGAGTAACCGGTACCGAAGTCGTCCAGCGACAGCTTCAGTCCCAATTTCTTGAGTTCCATGAGCATGGCTTCGCCGCGCACGGCATCGTCCATGAGGGCGCTCTCCGTCACCTCGATGTAGAGCAGTGCAGGATCAATCTGCCACTCATCGATGGCGTTTTTGACCTGCACAATCAGCTTGTCATCGTGAAACTGCAATGGTGAAACGTTGACCGCGACTTGAGGCACCTCGATGCCCAGATTCAGCCAGTTTCGAATATCGCGACAGGCACGCCGCAATACCCATTCACCGATGCCATTGATAAGACCTGACTTTTCAGCCATCGGGATGAACTGAGCCGGCGAAACGGCGCCAAATTCAGGGTGCTGCCAGCGCAGAAGCGCCTCCATGCCACTGATCTTCCCGTTTTGCAGGTCGACAAATGGTTGGTACACCAGTTGCAGTTGATCCATTGTCACGGCCTGACCCAGTGCCCTGACCAGTTGTTCCGAAGCCAGCACTTGCCGGTACATATCATCGCTGTAGAACTGGAACCTGGCACTGCCGTCGCTCTGAGCCCGGTGCAGCGCGATCTCGACGCACTTGAGGAGCATGTCGAAGTCAGTGCCATCTTCCGGGTAGCTGGCAATGCCAATGGAAGCGGTAAGGCGCAGGTCATGTCCTTCCAGGCAACAGGGGAGAGACAGTTTGTGTAGCAGTCCGTTAGCCAGATGGGCCGCTCCACTGGAGACAGTATCGGGCAGCAGGAGCACGAATTCCCTGTCCCCGAGACGGGCCACAGTGTCCTGCTCGCGCACCGCAGCGACCAATCGTTTGCCCGTCTCTACCAGTAGTGCATCGCCGACGTAATGCCCCAAAGTGTCGTTGACAAGCTTGAGCTGGTCGATCGCCACCAGCATCATGGTCAACGCTTCCCGGTGGCGTTTGACCCGGCTGATAGCGCGCTCCGTTCGATCCTGCAGCAAGCGGCGATTGGGTAGTCCGGTCAATGCATCAAAGTGAGATAACCACTGGATGCGATTTTCGGCTGCCTTGGCTTCACTGATGTCGCTGAAGCAGCCAATATAGTGGGTCGTTGCGCCCTGGTCATTGCGCAGCGCAGAGATCGTCAACCATTCCGGGTAAACCGTACCGTCCTTGCGGCGATTCCAGATTTCGCTGGCCCAGTGGCCATCCGTCTTGATGGTGTGCCACATGAGGCGATAAAACTCCGCGTCTTGCCGGCCGGACTGTAGAAGGCGCGGATTTTTGCCCAGCACTTCTGACTCGGCGTAACCAGTGATGACGGCGAAAGCTCTGTTGGCCCAAATAATCTTTCCGTCAGCGTCTGTCACCGCGATACCTTCGCGCCCCTGCGCAAACACTGCAGCATCGAGCTTGAGTTGTGCTTCATGCTTCTTGCGCTCAGTGAGGTCCCGGACCGTGCTGCTGAAATACCAGCTGGCGTCTGCGTTCCATCGGGCCAAAGCAAGCTCCATCGGAAACTCTTCACCATTCTTGCGTCGCCCCAGCAACTCAATAGCTCGATCAACAAGTACTGGTTGATGGGTTTTCTCACCTCGCGTCATGCGATCCAGAAATGCCGGCTGATAGCGTTCCGGAAAGAGCAGCGTCAGCGGCTTGCCCATCACCTCCAGTGCCTTGTATTCAAAAATATTTTCGGCACTCCGATTCCAACTCGCAATATTTCCGGCGCTGTCCGAGGTGATGATCGCGTCAAAGGCGGACTGTGCGATCGCCAGCAGGGCGCTATCAGTCAGGTGGTTCATCGCTTGTCCCCGCTGCGAGTCGTTGACGGACCTTCAAGCGCGATGTCCACCACTTTGCCAAGTGTTTCTGCCAGTATCATCACGGTCACCCTCCTGTTGCGCGCGCGACCTTCCGATGTGTCGTTAGGCGTCAGCGGGCGATTCGGACCGTAGCCGATGACACTGAGTCTGGACTCCGCAACCCCGCTATCGATGAAGAGGCGCACGACGCTGCTGGCCCGTGCAGCTGACAATTCCCAATTGGAAGGAAACTGGCTCGTGCTGATCGGGGCGTCATCCGTGTAACCTTCGACCTGAATGCCTTGCTCCGTCGTAGCCAAAACCCGTGCCACCTCTTGCAGCGCGCGCTGGGTCTCGGGCCGCACCTGGGCCTGACCGGAGGCGAACAGCACACTGGCGTTGATTTCCACCGATATGCCACGGTTGCTTTGCGTGACCTTGACCTGCCCGCCACGCACCAGCACATCGAGCACCTTGGAGATGTCCTGCGCAATGCCACGCATCTGCTCGCGCTGTCTGGTCTGGGATTCCGTCGCTTTGGCGAGCTTGCGTGGCGGCAAATCTGGCGCGGGCGGCTGCGTCATCGGTGGCAAGCGCTCCACCACATTGCTGCCAAACGCATTGAACAGTGAATCGCCCAGCACGCGGAATTTGCCTTCGCTGACAGACGATAAAGCGTACAGCACGACGAACAGGGCAAACATCAGGGTGATGAAATCAGCGTACGAAACCATCCAGCGGTCCCGCTGTCCTGCATTCGGGTCGGCTGGACGTCTTGTGCGCGGCATGCTGGTTGACTCGTGAGTTGGCGGCGCACGCGCTCAAAGGCCGCCGGCGTCCGGACTCTGCGCGGTGAAGTAGCCTAGCAGGCGACCATCGATCAAGCGCGTACCTTCACCGCTGGCAATCGAAACCAATCCGTCGACCATGATCTCACGCAACAACACCTGCTGCGCAACCAGCGCGCTGAGTTTGTTGGCGACGGGCAGAAAGACCAGATTGGCAAGCCCCACGCCATAAATGGTCGATACAAATGCGACCGCGATACCACTGCCCAGGCGCGCCGGGTCGGACAGGTTTTCCATCACATGAATCAGCCCCAGCACCGCGCCCAGTATTCCTATCGTCGGGGCATAGCCACCTGCAGCCTCCCACACTTGCGCGGCCTGCCGGTGGTAGGCTTCAAAAGTACCGATTTCCACGTCCATCGCGGCGCGAAGTTTCTCCGGTTCGGCGCCATCGATCAGCATCTGCAGCCCTTTGCGCGCCATCGGGTCGCGCGCCAGGTTGGCCTGCTGCTCAAGCGAGAGCAGGCCCTCCTTGCGCGCTGAAACACTCCAGCGCCGGACGTCGGCGACGATCTTTTGTGGCGCGTAAGTGGGTGGCAGAACAATCCATTTCATCATTCGCACGCCGCGCACGAACACGCCGCCGGGACTCTGGACAATCACCGCACCCGTAGTCCCGCACAACACAATCAGGAACGCCGCAACTTGCAGCAAGGAGCCGACGTAACCGCCCTCCAGCAGTTGCCCTCCGATGATGCCGGCCAGGGCAATGGCAATACCGATGAGGCTGCTGATGTCCATGGCTCAAGTGGTGCGGACGTGACTGCGCAAGCGGGCAATGGCCTGACTGTGCAGTTGGCAAATACGTGACTCGGTGACACCCAGGGTCTCGCCAATTTCGCGAAAATTCAGATCCTGCTCGTAGTACAGACCCATCACCGTCTTCTCGCGTTCCGGCAAAGCAGCGATGCCCTTCACCAACTGTTCGCGAAGACTGCGGTCAAGCAGAACCTCCAGTGGATCCGCGCTGCGGTCTTCGCAGTGACGATCAAGATAATTGTCACCATCGTCACGATTGAAATCCTCGAAAGAAACCAGCTGGTAGCCGCGTGCCTCCTGCAGCATCTTTTGATAGTCAGATAGCGGCGTACCCAGCTCGTGGGCCACTTCCTGCTCCGAAGGCGGGCGTCCGAGGCGTTGTTCGAGTGTGGCGATGGCACTTTCGATCCGGCGCAGGTCACGCCGGAAACTGCGCGGTAGCCAGTCCGCCTCGCGCAGGCCGTCGAGTATGGCGCCACGGATTCGCATGCCGGCGTAGGTCTCGAACTTGGCTCCGTGTGATTCCTCGTACAAGTTGACCGCATCCAGCAGCCCCATCATTCCGGTCTGGATAAGGTCGTCCACTTCAACGCTTGCCGGCAACCGGGCCATCATGTGGTGCGCGATTCGCTTGACCAGTGGCGCGTACTGGGTCAGGTAGTCCTTCGTGTCATGAGTGCCGGCGGAGGTGTACATGGCGAATCCTGATGTCCTGAATTACGCCGCTACAGCGCGCAGGCTGTGCGAATGCATGAAGTGGCTCATGGCATCATTCGGCACCCCTGTGTCGTAAGGGTCACGCGGCCAGTTGGCCACGGCGTGAGCCACGCTTCTGAAACTGGTTGCCGCCGCAGCACTGGGGAACGCGGTCCCGACGGGCAGACGCAAGCGTGCCGCGTGCAGCAGTTTTTCATCCGGCGGGACATGCCCGATGAAGTCAAGAGAAACGCGCAGGTAGTGCCGCGCCACGCCAGCCATGTGGCTGACGATACTGCGCGCCCTGTTCTCGCTGGCGACGTTGCCGACCAGGATATGGAACTCGCGCCGTGCAAACTCGTTGCTCAGACGCTTGATGAGCCCATAGGCGGCTGTGATTTCCGTGGCACCGCCACCTGCCAGGACGATCACATCGCGTACTCCGGCGGCGCCCGACAGGAGCGCATTGGCGCTTGCAGGGGTGGCGTCCACCAGCAAGGTGTCGACTGGGTTGGCCAGATGCCTGAGGCGCAGTTTCAGACGGTGCTGCTCAGTTTCAGGTAATTGCCTCAGGTTGAGGCCACATTCAGCCAGGGGCAGAACGCGGATGCCCCCCGGCCCATGCACGATCATGTCATCTAGCGGGCGAGAGCCACCAAGCAAATCCTTCAGATTGAAGCGCACGTTCCGACCGGGCACTCCAGCGGCCGACGGTCGGCCCGACCGTTCATCGAGTATCAGGACATCGCTGCCGATTTCTGTCAGGGCTCCGGCAAGATTGATGATCGCTCCGATATCGTTGCCGGCGCGACCGGCAGCGCTGACCGACACAACGCGAAGTCCTTCGCGGGCCAGCATCCGGCGAAGTCCGTCGGCTTGGTCGATCCGTGAGTTAGCCAAAATTCACTCCCTCGGCCCGACTGCCCGAAGGGGCAGTGGCGAGCATCAGTTGGCATTCGGCACCGTCCAGATGGTGCACTGAAGGCGCGCTCGCAGGGCTTAGCGCACGCTGCAACAAACTGTCTTTGTCCGGCAGGTGCAGGTCTTCCGGAACTCGTTGGCCATCGGTGACGTAATGCAGCGGCAATTTCTGCCTGATTGCGACATCCAGCACGGTCGCGATACCGACCGCCTCGTCCGTCTTGGTGATGATGCAACCGTGCACACCGCCTTCACGATAGACGTTGACTACTTCATCGAGCGTCTCGCCGTTACCGGTCGAATTGAGCAGCAGCAGCCGCTTGACATTGGTTCCAGGTGCCGACAGCAGAGACAGTTGTTCGGTCACCATCTGGTCGCGCTGACCCATGCCGACGGTGTCGATCAGCACCAGGTGTTTGGTGCGCAGGTCCTCCAGCACGAACTGCAGATCGGATGCGTCCTTGACCGCTATCACCCGTACCCCCAGCAACTTGCCATAAATGCGCAATTGCTCGTGGGCGCCGATGCGGTAGCTGTCCGTACTAAGCAGGGCGATTTTTTCCGCCCCATAGCGCACGACGCCGCGTGCGGCAATCTTGGCAACAGTAGTCGTCTTGCCGACCCCGGTTGGCCCGACCAGTGCATACGTTCCGCCCGTCTCGACGATGTCCTCGACTGTCGGGACGACGCGCAAATTGCGCTCCAGTACCGTCTTCACCCAACATAGATTCTGTTCGTCGGGCAGGCCAGGTGGCATCTTTTCCAGAAACTGCCGCACCAGTGCAGCGCTGAAACCTGAGCGCAGCATATCCCGCAAAACGCGCGCCTTGCCAGGTCCGCGCTGCTGAGCCGTTTCCCAGGCATGGTAAACCAGTTGCTGTTCAAGCAGACCCCGCATCGACCGGATCTCGTTCACTACGCTGTGCGAGATTTGTTCCTGGGTGGCGATGCCCGGTTTGGTGACGTTTATGGCGAGCGCACTTTCCCTGGGCTGGTCAAGTGTCTTGATCCTGGTCCGGAAATCGGTTGAAGCCGCAGCATCTACTCCCTCCTGCGTTGGCAATTCACCTTGGGCTACAGCGAGAATTTCCATGCCGTTGTCTACTGCCCGATTCGACAAAATCAGCGCGTCCGGCCCGAGGTCCTGTCGCACCAGATGCAAGGCCTCGCGTGAGGTGTTGGCAAAAAATTTCTTGACGATCATGCTTTGCTCCCGAGTAAGGCGGTGACTTTGACAGTACAGGTATCCGGCACTTCACTGTGCGCAATGACCTTGATTTGTGACACGGCGCGACGCAGAAACCGGGATAGCAACACCCGAAGCTCGGCTGGTACCAGCAGAACCGATGGCAAACCAAGCCGCTCCTGCTGCTGAGTCGCAGCGCCCGCCTCATGCAACAAGGTGTCGACCAGGCCTGGCTCAATGCCGCTAGCATTGCCGGCCTTGGAATGAACTGCCTGCAGCAGAATGCGTTCAAGGGTCGGCTCCAGAGCCATGACCTGCAGCTCATTACCGGCCGGATAAAGTTGCTTCACGATGGCGCGCCCGAGCGCGACCCGAACCAATGCCGTCAGGTCGTTCGCATCAGTGACCTTGGCGCCGTTTTCAGCAAGTACCTCGATGATGGTGCGCATGTCACGGATGTGCACGCCTTCCTCAAGCAGGCGCTGCAACACTTTCTGCACTGTTCCCAAGGGCAACAGCTTGGGCACCAGGTCTTCGATCAGCTTGGGTGATTCACGACCAACATGTTCAAGCAGTTGTTGTGTTTCTTGCCGACCCAGCAGCTCAGAGGCATGCGTCTGCATGACGTGATTCAGATGTGTGGCGACCACGGTACCGGCATCAGCTACCGTGTAGCCAAAGGTCTGTGCCTGCTCACGCATGCTGGAGTCGACCCAGACGGCCGGCAAACCAAAGGCCGGATCGCGTGTCAGCGCGCCAGGAAGATTGGAACTCACGTGACCGGGATTGATCGCGAGGTACATGCCGTTGAAGACCTCGCCACGACCAATCTCGACGCCTTTCAGTGTGATCACGTAGGCATTGGGACGCAGTTCCAGATTGTCCCGAATATGCACCGCCGGTGCCAGAAAGCCGAGGTCGAGCGCGAATTTCTTGCGCAGTCCCTTGATACGTTTGAGAAGTTCACCGTCCTGCCCCTTGTCGACCAGGGGAATCAAGCGGTAGCCTACTTCAAGTCCAAGCGTATCGACAGCAACGACGTCGTTCCAGGAGGCCTCGACCGCCTGATTGGTGGCGGCCTGTTCGGCCACCGGTGCCTGCGCAACAGGCGGTCGGTTGTGCAAAACATAGCTCCCAGCGCCGAGCAGGGTGGCCAGGAACAGGAATGCGAAATTGGGCATGCCCGGAATCAAGCCCATGATGGCGAGAATTCCAGCCGTGATTGTCAGCACCTGGGCCTTGCTGAAGAGTTGACCGGCGAGTTGTTCACCCACGTCCTGATCGCTGCCAACACGACTTACCACGATGCCGGCAGCGGTCGAAATGACGAGCGCCGGTATTTGCGCTACCAGGCCGTCGCCGATGGTGAGCAGCGTATAGAACCTCGCTGCGGTCGAAAAGTCGAGATCATGCTGAGCCATGCCAACGACCAGGCCGCCAACGATGTTGACAAACAGAATGATGATCCCGGCAACGGCGTCACCGCGAACGAATTTGCTCGCACCATCCATCGCTCCGTAGAACTCGGCCTCCTGCGCGGTCTCCCTGCGTCGCCTGCGTGCCTCATCTTCGCCAATCAGGCCAGCATTCAGATCGGCATCGATCGCCATCTGTTTGCCGGGCATGGCGTCTAGCGTAAAGCGCGCGCTGACCTCGGCAATGCGTCCGGCGCCCTTGGTGATCACCACGAAGTTGATCACAACCAGAATGAAGAACACAACCAGGCCGACGGCGTAATTGCCGCCCACCAGAAATTGTCCAAAGGCCTCGATCACCTTGCCGGCGGCGTCCGGGCCTGTGTGACCATGCAATAGCACGACGCGCGTCGATGCCACGTTGAGCGAAAGGCGCAGCAGCGTTGTCAACAGCAGAACGGTCGGGAATATGGCGAAGTCCAACGGCTTGAGCGTGTACAGGCTCACCAACAACACGATGATGGCAATAGCGATGTTGAAGGTGAACAGCAGGTCGAGCAGAAACGGTGGCACCGGCAGGATCATCATTCCCAGAATCATGATGATCAACATGGGTACGGCCGCCGTGCGCAGGCCGGCGCTGCCCAGCAACTGTTTCAGGTCGAAGAGTTTGTTCATGCTCCAACCACCTCAGCGTCGAGTTCGACGGTGGGACCCGGATCAAGTCCGCTCGCCAGCGTGGCCAGTTCCGGCGGTTTGGGCGCTGGTCCGTCTGCCACGTGATGGCGGCGCAGCTGATAGACGTAGGCGAGGACTTCGGCCACGACGGAATACAGTGCAGCTGGAATTTCGTCACCGAGTTCAGTATGACGGTAGAGGGCTCGGGCCAACGGTGGCGCCTGCAGTATGGGGATGCTGTGCTGCTCGGCGAGCTCCCGAATGCGCGCGGCCAGCAGGTCTGCGCCTTTGGCCACGACGCGCGGTGCACCTGCGGCACCTTCCTCGTAGCGCAGAGCCACAGCGAAATGCGTCGGGTTGGTCACCACGACGTCGGCCTTTGGAATCTCTGCCATCATGCGACGACGCGCCATCTCACGCTGCTGGCTGCGGATATGCGACTTGACCTGCGGGTCACCTTCTGATTCCTTGTTCTCCTGACGTACTTCCTCACGCGTCATGCGCAACTGGCGTTCGTGATCCCAGAGCTGGAATGGAACGTCGACCGCCACAACCAGGGCGATGCTTGATGCCATGACGAGAAAGCTGCTGCCCAGTAGATGCACGAGATGGGTCATGCCGGCGTCCAGCGGTTCGGCGCTGAGTGAGAGCACCGCACCCCGGTTGTTCCAGATAGCCCAGGCGGCCACACAACCGACGACGATCGTCTTGGCAATCGCCTTGAGCATTTCGATGGCGCCATGCCTTGAAACAATGCGCCCCAAACCTTTCAGAGGATCCATGCGCCCCCAATCCGGCATGAGCGGCTTGAAACTGAACAACCAGCCGTTGAGCAACAGAGCAGAGGCAATGCCCGCTGTCACCAGTAGCGCCAGCAGGGGCGAGAAGGCCAGCAGCATGTCGATCGAAGCATCCTTCAGACGCAGCAACATCAACTCTGTGTCAAACGCGAGTGCGCGGTCGAGCTGCAGGCCATGACGAACCAGGCCGGAGAGCCGCTCAGCGAGTCCGGGGCCCATGCTCCAGAGCCCGCCTGCTGCAGCCAGCAGCAAGGCCAGCGTTGAGAGCTCGCGCGAACGCGCTACCTGTCCTTCCTCGCGGGCTTGTTCCCGTCGTCGTACGGACGCAGGTTCTGTGCGTTCCAGTTCTGTGTCTTCTGCCATCTCCTGTCCTTGGATGTATGAGCAGAATTATCAGATCGAGGTCGAAAGAGTGATCAGTCGAACAGGTCCGGTTTTGCAGCGCAATTCGCCGCCGTCATCGACTCTCCCAAGTCTGGCGGAGTCGGAGCCGACTCCTGGTGGTACCAGTCGCGCGCGCTTTGTGCGGCAAGTGCCGTGCGCTGTATCCGTGCCAGTGTCTCGGACTGTGGCAACTTCAGGAATTGCTGGATCGCGGCATAGTCGTCAGGCAGCGCCGCGTTGTCCCAGCTGTCGGCGGAATGTCGTGCCAGTCTTATCGCCAAAGCAACATTGACGGTTCGTGGATGTTGACTGCGGGAATCGTCAATCAGGTCCTGCAGCATCGGTGCCAGCGTCCATTGCCTGATCAGTTTGACCTGAATATCCGAGAAATTGAAGCCAAACACGCTGTCCTGTGCCACTTTGCTGCGCAGTGACGCCTGCGCTTGCTGGAGGGAAGCAGTGCGTAGCGACGCCTCCGGGGCAAAACACCAGAGCAGCATCTCCGTCAGGTCGTGCATCAGGGCGGCGATGGCAACCTCGTCAGCCCTGGCGTCTTGACGCAGGTCGGCCCAGTCGCGTGCGTAAAGCGCCGCATGATGCGCCCGGAACACGACACGCATCAGCCCGCTGAGAGCAGAAGGATGGCTCGCCAGCGTGGACTCGACCACCGGCAGGTCCGTGAAGTGAGAGAAAAATGGTGTGATGCCAAGCATCATCAAGGCATGCTGGACGGTCGTGATGTCCGTCTGCTGGACTGGTCTGCGGCGAGACTGCAAGTGGCGCAGCACGCGCAGCGTGAACATGGGATCGTGCAGAAGTACCGGCGCAATGTCACGCGGCGTGATCTTGTCCTCGTTCTCGCGCAAGCGAGCCAGTTCCAGGGTCGTGCGCCGCAGTACCGGTATCTCGACCTGATCCAGGTACTGAACCCAGTCGGACTCACTGCGCGTCGGTTCGCGGTTCGTCATTGCAGGCTCTCACATACGCCAGAGCAGCAGTTTCGAATCACTGTGCCTGCCGACGGCGATGGTCGACGTGGGCGGGACGCCCGGGATCTCGAACTGGTTGCTGATCAGCAAACTGCCGGGGCGCATTTCGCGCCTGGCCTTGTGCCACACATCGCTCATTGCAGCGGGCGACAGGTAGGCATAGACAACGTCATGCTGACTCAGATCGAGGCTGCTGAAATCTCCCCAGCTGATACGGCAGGGTCGCGCTCCCCATGCTGTGCGAAGGCGGCTCAGAAGGAACGGCAGTGGTGCCGATTCGATGCCGTGGAAGGAACCCTGGGGTCGGGCTCGCACCAGTCGCGCAAGAACACTGCCAACTCCGCATCCCATATCGAGAAATGAAAAACGCCGATCGCATGGCAATAATTCAGTTATGGCCTGTGTAGCGGCACGGCTGGACAGAAACAGGGGAACGCGGGTTTGCGACACCTTCCAATAGAGCGAAGCCAGCAGGCAAAATGCGCCCAGCCAGTAGAGCGGTGGCAGACCGAACGTGAGGTTCCACAATAGTGCTGGAGCGAAGAGTGCATGTATCGGGAGCCACCAGGGCTCCATGCCTGCGGCGCGGCCCAAGGCTGCGGCAATGATCCCCTGCAACAGTGCAAACCTCATGCCGGCATCGCCAGTCAGGTCCAGCACGGGAAACAAGATCCCCAACAGCAAAGCCAGCAGGACGGCTCCGATTTGCACCAGGGCTGCCTGACACACTGGAACTCGAGCCGACCAGTCACAGGTGGTTGCCGCAGGGGCGTGAGCAACAAACTTAGTGGCTTGCGGTGGCAGCATGTTTCGCTTCGGCTGGGTTGTCGGGTTTCGGTTCGGGTACTACAGCACCACCTTCCTTGCTGATTTCACCCTCGGTCTTCTTGTTCATTACAACGATGCTGATACGACGGTTCATAGGATTGGCGGGATTCGCACTATCGAAAAGAACTGCAGAAGACAGTCCGACGACGCGCAGAACGCGAGATTCGTCCAGGCCACCTGCGCTCAGCTCGCGCCGCGCTGCATTCGCACGGTCAGCTGAGAGTTCCCAATTGCTGTAGCCCTTGGAGCCGCCCGCGTAGGGCTGTGCATCGGTGTGGCCGGAGATGCCAATGCGATTCGGTACATCGTTCAGCGCCGTGCCGATCTGGCGCAGGATGTCACGGCTATAAGGTTGCATCTGAGCGCTGCCACTGGCAAACATCGGCCGACTGTATTCGTCGGCAATCTGAATGCGCAAGCCCTCGGTCGTGATGTCCAGCAGGATCTGGTTGCGAAACGGTTTCAGTGCTGCATTGCCTTCGATCGCCTGTTCTATGCGTCCCTTGAGTTCCTGCAGCTTGAGCGTTTCCTTATGCGCAATTTCCGCCTCGGCGGCCTTCAGATTGATGGTCTTCTTCTCTTCCTGGATCTCGCCCTTTTTCATCTGTCCCTCGGTACGGGTCAAGTCCTGGCCACCGCCTTTGATAATGCTTGAACTGTCGCCGGATCCGGTGCCGCCTGCCAATGCGACCTTCAGTGGCGTCTGGAAATATTCCGCGATGCCTTTGCGATCCCCGGCACTCGTCGAACCCAGTAACCACATCAAGAGAAAAAATGCCATCATGGCGGTGACAAAATCCGCGTAGGCGATTTTCCAGGCGCCGCCATGGTGCCCGCCACCGTGCTTCTTCACCTTCTTGACGATGATCGGTCTTTTGCTGTCGTCGCTCATGCTGTCTATCCCTGGCGTTCTTGTGCGTCAGCGAGACTTGCGCTGTTTCATCTCTTCTTCCAGTTCCGCGAAGGACGGGCGTTCGGTCGAGAACAAGACCTTACGGCCAAACTCTACGGCAACCTGTGGTGCATAGCCATTCAAGTTGGCGAGCAGTGTGACCTTGATGCATTGAAACATCTTGGTCGATTCAACGAGCTTGTGCTCCAGCAAGGTCGCGAGCGGACCGACGAACCCATACGCAAGCAAAATGCCCAGGAAGGTTCCAACGAGCGCAGCGGCAATCAACTTGCCCAGTTCCGCCGGCGGTATGCCGACCGATTCCATTGTGTGCACGACACCCATCACGGCGGCGACAATACCGAACGCAGGAAGGGCATCTCCCATTTTTTCTATCGCATGAATCGGAATGGCAGCCTCTTCGTGATGCGTTTCCATTTCGTTGTCCATGAGATTTTCGATCTCGAACGCATTGAGATTGCCACCGACCATGAGGCGCAGGTAGTCTGTCAAGAATTCGACCACGTGGTGATCGGTGGTGACCATCGGGTATTTACTGAAGATCGGGCTCTGGTCAGGTGCATCGACATCGCCTTCGATCGACATCAACCCTTCCTTGCGTACTTTCGCCAGGATCTCAAACAGCAGGGCCAGCGTTTCCATGTAAAGGGACTTGTTGTAGCGCGAACCACGAAACAGGGTCGGCAAGGCCTTGAGAGTCGCCTTGATGACCTTGTTGGTGTTTGCAACCAGGAAGGCACCCGCCGCGGCACCGAAAATCATCAACAGTTCGACCGGTTGAACGAGGGATCCGAGATGGCCGCCAGCCAGTGCGAATCCACCGAACACGGCTGCCACGATCACAATATAACCAACAATAACGAGCACAAGATTCTCCTCACGCAGCGCGAGCGGCTTGATCAATCATCCCGAGCCGTCGCGGGGTCGCACCAAATGGCAAGTGGAAGTTACCATTCAAAGCCCTCCGGTAAATCCCGAAACAGCGGGGCAATCACCCCCCCAATTGCGGCTATGCAGCAGTTCCAAGCACTTCAAGGGCGGTCTTTTTCGTTTTCCCGGCGCGCGATGGAGGCCGACAAAGCCCACAGACGTAATTTCGGTTGAATTCAAAGCGATGAGTGATGAAGTGCCCACCGCAACGCGTACACGGCACGGTTTCGAGCAAGCAACCAAGAAAACGTCCCAGAGTCCAGGCTCGCGTGAGCGTCAGGACAGGCTCCTGGTCGTTGGCCTGCACGTGTTCAAGGTACAGCTTGTAGGCCTTGATCAGCGCATGCACGCCGCGCAGATCCGTATGGGCGATCAGGTAGTTGTAAATATTGAGGTAGAGCGAAGCGTGGACGTTGGGTTGCCAACTGACGAACCAGTCCGCTGAGAACGGCAACATTCCCTTCGCCGGTGACTCGCCCTTGACTTCCTTGTACAGTTTGAGGAGTCGCTCGCGGCTCAGACCGGTCTCTGTTTCAAGTACCTGAAGGCGTGCGCCGAGATGGATGAGTTCAATGGCAAGCTGGATCTCTGCCCCTTCGGAAACGACACTTTTGGTGCGCATAAGGTTCTCCAGCGGTATTTCAGGTCATCTCTTCGGCTGGCATTCCAGCCAGCAGGATGGCAGCATGCGATTGCGGCATCGTCCCATCTCTGCCGTGGTTCGCAAGTCGCTCCAGAATCAGCTTGCTATCGCAACGCATGCGACAAAGGAGGACGTTGGAACTGGCCATGCGCAGTACCTGACTGGATGTAAGGTCTGCCAGAATATCCGCAGATTGCTGGCTGATTCCCAATCGAAATATCGCTGCCGTCTTGTCCTCATGGATCATGTGCTGCGCAAGAATGAGGTAAGTCAGGTTCAATTCCCTGATTTCTGCTTGCATGTCTGAAGTATTCATTTGGCATTCCAGTTTGGTTTCCGTTGATGGCGCTGCAAGTGCCTTGCGGTATGGCTTGATTCTCATAAGGAAGACAAAAAAACTGAATTGGAATCTGTCTGCAATAACGTGACCTTGTCCGCTAATCCTTGTGTAGGTATTTGTCCTACACGAGCATCGGAAAGTACATGGTTATTTGCGCCATGGCGCGGTCCGTTATGATCGTTGCATGAGCTTCATCTCTGTCCTCTTGGCCCTGTTGCTGGAGCAGGCTCGCCCACTCAGCAGGGGCAATCCGGTGCACGCCAGTTTGCGGGCATGGGTGCGCTGGAGTTCCCGGAACTTTGATGCCGGGAAATCAGCTCATGGATGGCTGGCATGGGGATTCTCGGTCGCTGCGCCATCCATGCTTGTGATGCTTGCCTACTGGGTGCTTGATGCCTGGCTCGGTTGGCTGGCCGCTATGCTTTGGAGTGTTGCTGTCCTGTACATGACACTCGGATTCAGACAGTTCAGTTTTCATTTCACGCAGATTCGGGATGCGTTGTCCGACGGCGATGAAGATCGCGCCAGAACCTTGTTGGCAAGTTGGCGACAGATTGATGCCAGCGAACTGCCCCGGAGTGAGCTCGTGCGTCATGTGATAGAGCATTCCGTGCTCTCGGCCCATCGCCATGTCTTTGGTGTATTGACCTGGTTTTCTTTGCTCGCCGCGTTCGGTCTTGGTCCAGCAGGTGCAGTGTTATATCGGCTGAGCGAATTCGTTGCCCGTTATTGGCAGCACACGAGCAAGACACATCATCAACCGGTCAGTGAGGCCTTGAAGCAAACAGCTGCCGATGCATGGATTGTGATCGACTGGGCGCCGAGCAGGATGACTGCTTTGAGTTTTGCGGTGGTGGGAAGTTTTGAAGAAGCAATCGATTGTTGGCGCAATTGTGAACCGCGTTTTGTCGGAGACAACGACGCTATCGTTCTGGCAGCGACATCTGGCGCGGTAAATATTCACCTGCAAGGCTCGGACGGACCAGGCAATCCGTTTCCCCAACAAGTTCCTGAACCTGCACATTTGGCCGTGGTCGTGGGCCTCGTTTGGCGCACCGTTGTCATGTGGATGCTGTTGATCGCCCTCTTGACGCTGGCACGTTTGTTGGGCTGACTCAATCAGTATCGTTTTGACTGGCTCAGTTCGGCGTACAACTCGCAGTAGATTTTGTAACGATTGGGGCTGATTTCATCAGCCTTGGCATCAGGCTTTACTGCAGCCAGAACAGCACAATCGGGTTCGTGGAGATGGCTGCAGTTATAGAACTTGCACTGAGGAACGTGACGCTTCAGGTCGGGCATGTATGCCGTCAAGTTTGCGGCATCAATGTGGTTCAAGCCGAAATCCTGAAAGCCGGGTGAGTCGATCAGCGCAGTGGCTTTACCTTTGTCAACCCAGTACCAGGTTGTGCTGGTGGTCGTGTGTTTTCCAGAGTTCAAGGATTGCGAAATCTCGCGCGTCTGCGCCAGTGCCCCGGGCGCCAGCAGATTGATCAATGTACTCTTGCCGGCCCCGGACGGGCCCAGTACCAACGTCGTCTTTCCTGTGAGCAGTTTGAGCAGTCCTGCGCGATCCATCTGGCTCGACTGCTTTAATGACAGCGGAAGTACATCGTATTGCATCTGTCGATAGGGAAGTAGCCACTCCCAGGCGCGGGCGAAAGGTTCGATCAAGTCACTCTTGTTGAGAGCAATGATCGGTTTGATGTGTTCCGCCTCCGCCGCGATCAGGGCACGCGAGAGTTGACTGCTTGAAAATTCTGGCGTGGCTGCAACAAGAATCAATATCTGATCGAGATTTGCCGCAAAGGACTTGGTGCGAACAGTGTCCTGGCGGTAAAGGACGTTCCTCCGATCACTGATGCTTTCAATCGTCCCTTCGTCGCCCGTGGCTTGCCAGAGGATGCGGTCACCCACCAATCCATGGCTCTTCTTGCCGCGGGAGTGGCAGATCAGGCGCGTTCCTTCAACGGTTTCCACCAGAAAGTGACGACCATAGTTCGCCACGATCAGGCCGTCATTCAATGGTTTGACGTGCATCTTAATGGTGGCTGGTCAGCCTGCTGAATCGCTCATACAACGATCCGCGCCAAGCGCTCGGAGGCCGGTGGGTGAGAGTAATAGGCCTTCACATACAACGCGTCTGGCGTCAAAGTGGATGCATTGTCCTCATATAGCTTTAGCAAGGCACTTGAGAGGGCTTCGCCGCTGGTTTGCCTCACCGCATACGCATCGGCCTGAAACTCGTGCCGACGGGACAACATGGAGAACATGGGAGCAACAAAGGTGCCGAAAATGGGCAGGCATAGCATGAAGAGCAGCAGTGCCAGGGCATCATTGGGCCCGGTCAGGTTCGGTTCGACACCAAGACCCCGGTAAAACCAGGCTTGGGTTGCGAACCAACCGATCATCCAAAAAACCATCAGGCTGAGGGAGAACATCAAGGCAATGCGCTTGATGACATGCTTGTGTTTGAAATGACCCAACTCATGGGCCAACACAGCGTCCACTTCGGCTGCTGTCAGTCTGGCCAACAGCGTGTCATAAAAGACAACGCGCTTGGCTGCTCCGAATCCCGTAAAGTAGGCGTTGGCGTGGGCACTACGCTTGCTCCCGTCCATCACAAAAAGTCCCTTGGCAGCAAAACCGCACCGTTTCATGAGCGCCGTCACACGAGACTTAAGTGCCTCATCTGTCATTGGGGAAAATTTGTTGAACAGGGGTGCAATGTAGTTTGGATATATCAGCAAGACAAGGAGATTGAATCCGACCCAAAAGCCCCAAGTCCACAGCCACCAGTTGCTGCCAGTTGCACCCATTAACCATAGAACAATGGTTACAGCGGGCAATCCAACTATCAGGCCAATGATGCCCGATTTAGCCAAATCGACGAGCCAAAGTTCAATGGTCATCTTGTTGAAACCAAAACGCTCCTCGATAACGAACGTTTTGTAAAGGGAAAGGGGTGCGTCAAGTATTCCGTTGATGACCGAAAAACTTGCCAGCAGTGCCATTTGTTGAACCAGGCCACCACTGAGCCAATAGAACAGCACTTGATTGAGGGTCGAAAGTCCGCCTAAAAAAGTCCAGCTTACAAGGATGAACGAGCCAATTGCCAGTTCCAGCAGGTCAGTGCCAGCCTTCGCGACCGTGTAGTCAGCAGCCTTTTGATGCGCCATCAGCGTGACGGTCCGGGCAAAGGCGCCGGGAACTATGCTGCGATGCAGCGCTACATGGCGAACTTGTCGGACAGTGAGCCAAATCTTCAGCAGGACGCTGATCGCCAGGGCCAGCGCAAAGGAACTGGTCAGCATCCATGCTGGAGAGATAGAAGAATGTAAGTCAGACATCGCGACCGAGTTTAGGCCATCAGCGACAATTCGGTCTATGAACACGCAGAACAATCTCGCGCCGACTGTGCCTCTTGGGAAATCCGATCAAAATTTGGTCTGGCTTGATTGCGAAATGACGGGTCTTGACCCGCAACTTGACCGGATTCTCGAAATTGCGGTCATTGTTACCGGGCCGAAGCTTGAATGCCGCACCGAGGGTCCGGTTTTGGTTATTCACCAAAGCACGGAACAACTCGACAGGATGGATGCATGGAACAAGGGGACACACGGCAAGAGTGGATTGATTGAAAAGGTCAAGCTGTCAGCGCTTTCCGAGGAGGAAGCAGAAGCGCGGTTGATTTCATTTCTCTCAGGGTATGTCCCCAAGAACAGTTCACCCATGTGTGGCAACAGCATAGGGCAGGATCGACGCTTTCTGGTCAAGTACATGCCCAAGCTCGAGGCATTCTTTCACTACCGCAACCTGGACGTGAGCACTCTCAAGGAGTTGTCAAAGCGCTGGCGTCCGGAAGTCTACGCGTCGTTCAAGAAGCAACAACGACATACGGCGCTGGCCGACGTGCACGAGTCAATTGACGAACTGGAGCACTATCGCAAGCACTTCCTCAATTTGGCCAATTAGGTAGAAACCCGAACTTGTGCAATAATCCAAGGCTGTACCGAAAACAGCGGTGCAGTTTGTACATCTCCTTCATTCACAGGGTCCAAAGCGGTTTCGTTGTTGAAATCCCGCAGCAAAGGACCCCCCGTGCTGATTGACTCACTCTGGGTTGGCGCAGGTTCCGTTTGATGGTTGATGTTTTTTAACCATTGACGGAGCGGTTGCATACCCTGCAACACTCGCGTGTGAGTAAATTCATGACTGACGCTATTCAAGCGACGGGCGATATATCGCCTGTCGAAAACTTTTCCAATCAAACGGCAGCAATGCCGAACATGGTAGACGCGACTGTGCCAGTTGCTGATCAAGTCCCCAATGGGTTTCTGATCTTCGGCCTGGCTCCCGAGTTGCTTCATGCAGTGAAAGACCTGGGTTTCACTCAGCCAACCACGGTACAGCAGAAGACCATCCCTCTGGCGATGCAAGGCCATGCTGTGCCTGACGAAGCAGCACGCTTTATCGACTTGATGGTGTCCAGTCAAACCGGTAGCGGTAAAACGGCAGCCTTCTTGTTGCCGGTCTTGCACACGCTGCTGACACAGCAGGCACAGGCCGAAGCAAAAGAACGAGCCGACTTTGAGTACGCAGTGGCGCAGGCCGCTGCCAGGGGTGAGGCGCCGCCCAAGCGTGCCAAGCGCAAGGATCCAACCAATCCGCGGAACTTTTCCGCGGCAGCCCCAGGCGCGCTGGTTGTCTGCCCAACTCGAGAACTTGCTCAACAGGTTGCGCATGATGCCATTGATCTGGTTCAGCACTGCCGGGGTTTGCGGATCGCCAACATTGTCGGGGGTATGCCATACCAGTTGCAGATCGCCAAACTGCAGAATGCCAATCTTGTCGTTGCCACGCCAGGCCGACTGCTTGACCTCCAGCGATCCATGCAAATCAAGTTGGACCAGGTTCAATTCCTCGTGGTTGATGAAGCTGACCGGATGCTTGATCTGGGCTTCTCCGACGATTTGGCTGAAATCAACCAGTTGACCATAGCCCGCAAGCAGACCATGATGTTCAGTGCAACTTTTGCGCCACGTATCCAGCAGCTTGCTTCCCGAGTGATGCGTGAACCGCAGCGTTTGCAGATTGACAGCCCGCAGGAAAAGCATCAAAACATCGAGCAAAAGCTTTTTTGGGCTGATAACGCTCAGCACAAGCGCAAGCTGCTGGATCACTGGTTGCGCGACAGCAGCATCAATCAGGCTATCGTTTTTGCCAGTACGCAAATTGAATGTGACGGCTTGGCCAACGATTTGCAGCAGGAGGGATTCTCCGCTGTCGCATTGCATGGTGCGTTGAGCCAGGGGCTGCGAAATCGCCGTTTGATGGCGTTGCGGCAAGGGCAGGTCCAGATTCTGGTGGCAACGGATGTTGCTGCACGCGGTATCGATGTACCGACGGTCAGTCACGTGTTCAATTTTGGTTTGCCCATGAAGGCTGAAGACTACACGCACCGTATCGGTCGTACTGGTCGCGCTGGTCGCGATGGTCTGGCGGTGACTTTTGCGGAGTTCCGTGATCGCCGCAAGATCATGGATATCGAGTTTTACAGTCGCCATCAATTCAAGGGCGAAACCATTGCCGGCCTGGAGCCACAACAGCGTTTTCTGGATTCACGTCCCAATTCCAACTTTGCGGGTCGTGATGGTCGTGGCAGCGGTACAACCCAACCGTCCCGCGAGCGCAATTTCGGTGGCTCCGGGCGACCATCGGGGTTTGCCGGGAATCGCGGAAGTTTTCCGGACCGAAATGTGCCCGGTAACCGCGAAGCCGTCAGCTATGAACGCAAAGGTGGTTTCAACGACCGATTTGCCGGCGCACGCAATGACAGTACTGCGCCGCGCGGCGACTTTGGCCCACGCAAACCTTCCTTTGGCAAGCCGGTAGGCGTGAAGCCAGGTAATGCAGGGAAGGTCTTCGTGCCTCGTGATGCCAAAAAGAGATTGACACGAAGTGCGTGACCGTCAACTATCGAATTTGGACTACAGATTCACCAGCTTATTGCTCTATAATCGGCCGCTGAGCAGAAAGATCTCGAGTCATTTTTGCTTGGTCGTTGCAGTCCAACTGCAGTGACAATTTCCGGAAATTGTTTTATTAACTCACTAGGTATTTTCAAATGAAAAAAACGCTCATTTTGGCTGCGGTTATTGCTGCAGCTGCTTTGGTTGCTTGTGGTAAGAAAGAGGAAGCTCCTGCTCCTGCTCCCGCTCCCGCTCCCGCTGCTGCTCCCGCACCTGCGGCTTCCGCACCTGAGGCTGCTGCTTCCAGCGCTGCTGCTCCCGCTTCCGCTGCTGCTCCGGCTCCTGAAGCTGCTGCTAGCGCCAAGAAGTAAGTACTCCGTCTTTCCACTCAACCCAGGTTGAGAAAAAAAGCCACCGAATGGTGGCTTTTTTGTTGCCTGCGCAATTTGTCAAGGCGTACCCCGGAATCTCGCTGGGCGCCGTAGTTGCCCGGCTTGACTTACTTCAGGTCGTCTGCGATAACTTTGACGATTCGCTGCGCATTGGTTGATGTGTCCGCAGCACCACTGGCGCTGAGGACCGTCACCGTTGTCGATTCGCCCTGGCTGACCAATTTGATGCGGTATTTCAAGGGAGCAACATTGTCTTTGGAAGTACCGAAGAGGGTTCCAAACAGACCTGGTTCCGATTTCTCTGTGGAAGGGTCAACATATCGGACAAAGTAAATGCCTTGGCTGCGGTCCCGGTCCTCGACTGTGAAGTTGGCCCGGTCAAGCGCCAGGCCAACTCGTCGCCAGGCCCGGTCAAAGGTCTCGTCAATCTGAACTATCGCAACTCCGTCAACCACGGCCGTGCGAGCAACGATCTTGCCGGGCGCAACCGCGATCAGGGCTTTCGATTGTTCCCTGGTTGCTCCGAGTTTGACCATCAATCGGCTTAAAAACTCCGCTTCAAGTTCGGGGTCAGGTGCTTTCGGTTGCCAGACGGTGGAATCTTTTTCTTTGCTTCTGTAAACCTCGATCATGCCACGGTGGCTGATGTAAATTTCAGTACCACCGCTTGCGTTGCGCTCAAACCGAGTGCGAAATTTGTCACGTTCGCCGGTTGAATAGAGTGAATCAAATACTCGTCCCAACGTGCTTCGGATGAAGTCCTGCGGCAGCTTGGCGCGGTTTTCCGCCCATTCGGTCTCCATGATGCCGAGATTGGCCTGGTCGAGGATCAAGAGGAAGCCATTTTCCTGCCAGAAATCTCGAACCGTATCCCACAGTTTATCAGCCGGCCGACCGATGACCAGCCATCGCTGGTTGCCCGCTCGTTCAATGCGCGCATCACCCAACTCTGTGAGTGCCGTCGGTGCGGATGGTGTGCCTTGTCCGAGTTGGAAGCTTGACGCTGTGACCACTCCACCCGGCACAGCATACCTGGTATTACGTGCAAGTTGCGTCAAGTCGGGCGGGACGTCCAGTGACGGGCCTTTGCCTGCGCTTTTGTAGTTGATCTTGTCACTATCGAGAACCGAGCATGCCGCCAATGTCAGAGTGAGGCCCAGTAGTACGAGTTTGCAGAAATGATTCACAAAAAATGTTCCCTTAGGGTGATGAAAAAGTAGGGCAATATCTGTTAGATCAGACCGGTTGCGCGTAAAGCGCTTTCCACTGTCGCTTCGTTGGCCTGCGTCAAACGGGTCATTGGCAGACGCATCGTTCCCCCACACAGTTTCATTCTCGCCATCGCCCATTTCACCGGAATGGGGTTGGCTTCGACAAACAGGTGTTTATGCAAGGGCAGCAACTTGAATTGAATTTCCATTGCCTTTGCTCTGTCACCGGCGATGGCGGCCAGACACATTTCATGCATCAGGCGAGGCGCCAAATTGGCCGAAACGCTGACGTTGCCGTGACCGCCGCATAGCATCAGGGCGACGGCCGTTCCATCATCACCAGAGTAAATGGCAAAGCCCGCGGGCGCTTCCCGGATAAGCCACTGGGCTCGTTCAATGTTTCCCGTTGCTTCCTTGATTCCAACAATACCGTCGAGCTGAGCCAGACGCAGCACCGTGTCATGCGCCAGATCAGCGACCGAGCGTCCCGGCACGTTGTAGAGCACCATTGGCAGGTCAACCGCCTCTGCGATGGCCTTGAAGTGCAGATACTGGCCCTCTTGCGTCGGCTTGTTGTAGTAGGGAACAACCTGAAGTTGACAGTCGGCGCCAACTCCTTTGGCGAAACTGGCCAATTCGATCGCTTCGGCTGTGGAATTGGCACCGCATCCAGCCATGATCGGTATGCGTCCCGCCGCTTGTTCGACTGCAACACGGATGATTTCGCAGTGCTCCTGGACATTGACCGTGGGCGATTCACCCGTGGTGCCAACGACACCGACACAATCAGTTCCCTCTGCAATGTGCCAATCGATCAGTTGGCGCAAGGAGCGATAGTCCACCTTGCCGTCTTCGTGCATGGGTGTAACGAGCGCCACGATGCTGCCGGTGATCTGGCTGAATGAGGAAGTCATGTCCAAGTGCTCTTTATCGTCGTAAAGACGCATTCTAACTAGAGAGCCAGGCGCCTTGGCAACTGCAAGTCGGGATTCGGCGAATCCGGTTTCACGGCGGCAATTCTCTGCAAAAAGCGTGCTGGTTGGTCAAGAAAACCTTCTTCAAAGGCGACAACGCGCAAACTTGCAAAGGCGTCCAGCAATTCCGCCTGCTTTAGCAGAAAATCTGAACGGCTTGGTTTGCCGACAGTTTCATTTCCGGCAGAGAACGTTTCATAAATGAGCAGACCGCCAGGAGCCAGACTCGCCGTGATGAGCGGGAAGATCGGTCGCCACAGATAGTTCGTTACGACGACGGCTCCAAACTGCTGCGTGTGCTTCCCGGTCTGGAGTGGCCAGGGGGCATTCTCGAGATCCGCCAGAATTGCTCGGCCGAACCTTGCAGCGGTGTCCAGCGCCTCGGCGGACCGATCAATACCGGTGACAGTGTGCCCCTGTTCGGCAAACCATTTCATATGGCGTCCTTTGCCGCAGGCGATGTCCAATACCGATTCTCCCGGTGCAAGCAAATGAGACCAGCGAATGACCCAAGCCGATGCCGAAGCGGGGTCGCGCAAGAGGTGTCTTTCCGTATTCTGTGACATACCGTTTTGCTTAGAAGCAACTCCAAAACTGATTTGCCAGCGTGACAAGAAAATCGGCCCGTGTGTAGAGCGAAAACACGGCCAGAAGCAGCGTCGCCGCGCCGATGTAGACCAGTATTTCTTTGCCGTGTTTCACGATTTCAGGTCGTCCGAAGCGCTGTTTCCCGGACGATGGAGGCCTCCTTGATGGGCAGGTTTACCAGAGCTGCCAGCAGCCCCAACACGATGGAGATATACCAGACAAGATCGTAGCTACCGGTTCGATCGTACAGGTATCCGCCAAGCCACACTCCGATGAATGAGCCGATCTGATGGCTGAAAAAGACAAAGCCACTGAGCATGGAAAGATGCGGCACACCGAAGATTTGTGCGACAGTCGCATTGGTTGGGGGTACCGTAGATAGCCAGAGCAAACCCATGACGCTGGAAAATACATAGACGCTCCAGGGCGATAGCGGTGCCAACAGAAACACGCCGATGGCAATGGAACGAGCGAAATAGATAAAGGCCAGAATGTTCTTCTTCTGGAGTTTTTGTCCCAACACACCCGCTGCGTAGGTGCCAAATACATTGAACAGGCCGATCAGTGCCAAAGCGTAGCTTGCTACTTGCGGAGACAGACCTTTGTCTTTCAGGTAGCTCGGCATGTGCACGCCAATGAAGACGACCTGAAAGCCGCAAACGAAAAAGCCGGCCATCAGCAATTGGAAACTTGGGTACTTGAAAGCCTCGCGCAAGGCATCAACAATGGATTGTTGATGCCGGCTGGTCAAGCCGTCGGTGAAGCCCGGCTCGCGCAGACCCCACGCCATGGGAACTGCCATCAAGGTGGCGATGCCAAGGACGATCAGTGCTGGCTGCCAGCCCAGGCTGCCAATCAGGAATCCCTCGGTCGGTACCATCAGGAATTGACCAAAGGAACCGGCCGCTGCTGCCACACCCATGGCCCAGGAGCGCTTCTCGGCTGACACGTTGCGACCAATGA
>JBAXNI010000003.1:0-54131 GCA_037133835.1 Comamonadaceae bacterium
TTCCAGACTTGTCCTCCACCGGCACGTTATCGAGTTTCACCGAAGAGCCACAAGCTGCCAGCAAGGCCGTCGCAAAAAAAACCAACAACCATCGTTTCATGTTTTACCCCTTGTTAAATGAATTATTTCTGAAACGGACCCCAATCCGGCTCCCTGATATTTCCGTTTTGCCCGGTCAGTCGGGCCTTGATTTTACCGTCCAGCGTCGTCGTCATGAGCACCTCACGCCCCTGCTGCTGGGTCGCGTAAACAATCAATCGGCTGTTCGGAGCAAAGCTCGGACTCTCATCAGCCGTGGTGTCGGTCAGCGCGTTGACGGTGCCGCTCACGATGTCCATCACGTGCAATTTGAAGACGCCGCTGACCCGCGAAATGTAGGCCAGCCAGCGACCATCCGGACTGATGGCCGGAGAAATGTTGTAACTACCGGTGAAGGTCACCCTGTCGGCTGCACCACCAAGCGCTGGCATCCGGTAAATCTGGGGCGCACCGCCCCGATCACTGACAAAATAAATGTGCTTTCCGTCCGGGCTGTAGGCAGGCTCCGTATCAATGCTGCTGGATTCGGCAAGACGGCGCGGCTCGCCGCCGCTGACCGCCATCGCGTAAAGCTGGGAGCCTCCACCGCGACTGAGCGTGACCGCCAGCGTGTTGCCATCGGGTGACCAGGCCGGGGCGCTGTTGGAGCCTCTGAAGTTGGCGATCAGTCGGCGCTTGCCGCTTCCCACTTCATGGGTGTAGACGACCGGCTTGCGCGATTCAAACGAGACATAGGCAAGCTGACTCCCGTTGGGTGACCAGGCCGGTGAAATAATGGGCTCCGGACTCGACAAAGCAGACTGGGCGTTTTCGCCATCCGCGTCCGCTACCCACAACTGGTAGCGCTGCTGCAGCTTCGTAACGTAGGCAATGCGCGTTGAAAAGGCCCCTTTGTCGCCGGTCAACTTTTCGTAAACAAAGTCGGCGATGCGGTGCGCGGACAAACGCAGGTCCGACGGTGTGACGGCGTAACTCTGGCCCCCAAGGTCCTGCGCCCTGACGACATCCCACAACCTGAAGCGAACGTCATAACGACCGTCCACCAGTCGTGTCACGCTGCCCAGCACAAGAGAATCGGCGCCTTTCTGGCGCCAGACCGGCGCATCCGGCCGGCTCAGTTCGTCCAGCATGGACCCACTTGCGTCGACCGCGCGGAACTGTCCGCTGCGCTCAAGATCAGCCTGCACAATCGCAGCAATCTTTTGCGGCGAACTGTCCTCTCCGCGAAAGGTGGCAAGCGCAATGGGTAACTGGTTCAGGCCGATACCTGAAACATCGACCCGGAACTGCGCCTGCGCCGGGCTGGCAAGTATCAGCAAAGCTCCCAGCACAGAGGCACAAAGTGCTTCAAACAGACGGTGGATTCGGCGAAACATGATCTTTCTGGTTCAAACAGTACAGGGCAAAATATTTTCCGAATGCAGCCTGGGCCTGCATGGTACACACGGCAAAGCCCATTGCACCGTCGAGAAACCCCAGACGAAAAATATAACTGCGCAGGAATGCTACCACCCCGGCCAGAGCGGCTCGCACCATGGAACTGTCTTGCCCCCTGGCAAAGCGCTGCTCTGCCCAGGCCTGGCTGTACTGCTCAAGCTTGCGCCAATAGTGCGAAGGCGTGGGATAACTGTAGTGCAGCAGCGGTGAGCCCAGCCGCCCGGGCACACCATCTGACAGCAACACCCTCTCGTGCACCAAATCATCGCTAAAGCGTGCCTGGTCGCGCTTGAACAGTCTTAGCACACGGTCCGGCGTCCAACCACAGTGGTGTATCCAGTGGCCGCAAAACTGTGTCAGCCTCGGGATTTCATACGCATTGGCCGTTCCCTGCAGCAGCACCTCGCGGATCTGCCGTGACAGTTCCGGCGTGACCCGCTCATCCGCATCAATTGACAGCACCCAGGGGCAACTGGCCAATTCGAGTGCGCGGTTCTTCTGCCGTCCAAAGCCCGGCCACTCTTGCGAAACATGAACACTGGCTCCCCGGGCACGAGCCAGGTCTGCAGTGCCATCGCTGCTGCCCCCATCCAATACGATGATCTCATCCGCAAAAGACACGGCATCGAGGCAGGCCTCAATGTTCGCCGCCTCATTGAGGGTGATGATGATGACACTCAATTGAGTCAAAGTGGATGTTCTTCCATATTTCATGGCCAGCGCAGAGCATAGCCGAACGCTGGCAACAAGACGCGCCAACGCAGCGTTGATAATAGGCGGCCCTGGCGTATCCCGCTGACTTCAAAGCCACCCCTTTTCATGCTCCGGTCGTTTTCCACCGTTCGCCTCTACCTGATTTGTTTCGCTGCGGTCTCTCTCGCCCTGCCGATCGGCATCATCAGTCTGGCAAAACTTCTGGCCGTGCTGGGGGCGCTGGCGGTTCTTTTTCACGGATGGCTTGCCGGGCGCGAATCGTCGCAATTTTCTCCCGCGAGCGTGACCACCGTGATTCTGCTGGCTCTGCTGCTGCTGGCTGTCAGCGGTCTGTGGAGTACCGGCTCAAGCGATGAGGTTCTGACCGCCCTGACCAAACATGGTCGATTGATCCTGATCCCGGTACTTCTGAGTCTGACTCGCTCGCGCAAGGATGCCCTGATCGCGTTGGGATTTTTTGTTGGCGGCCAACTGTTCTTGCTCGGCAGCACGTGGCTTCTGTCGTTCGGCATTGCGCTGCCCTGGGTCATGTCGAAAGAGGCGGGAGTCTGCGACACCTGTTCGTTTGCCGTATTTTCCAGCTACCTTGATCAGTCGATCATGACGGCCGTGCTGGGGGCCATCTGCTGGCATCTGCGCAGCCTGGCGCCAACGCGTCACCGAACCCCGCTGGCGGTGCTGATCTGCGTGCTTGCTCTGGCCTGTGTATTCTTCATTTTTCAGGGACGCACGGGGCATCTTGTCGCCATTGCCCTCCTGCTGACAGCCATCGCCTGGGAGTTCCCGCAGCGCTTTCACTCAAGAGTCCTGCTCGTTGGTTTGACACTACTGGTCGGGCTCGTCATAGGTTCGAGCAAGATGGGCGAACGTTTCCATGAAGTTGTCAGCAGTATCCAGCCCTTGAACCCTCACAGCGACGCCGCATCTTCGTCGGGCGTGAGACTCGACCTTTGGCATCACTCGCTGCAGTCGATTTCCGAGCGTCCCGGCCTGGGCACGGGCGTTGGCAGCTGGAATCTCGAATTCAGGAGACAGGAAGCCCTTCATGCGGGCGAACTGCCGATCAACCACGCCAGCAACGAACACCATAACCCGCATCAGGAATATCTGCTGTGGGGCGTGGAGATGGGTCTACCCGGGATCTTTCTGTTGTGTGCCCTCTTCGCAGCGCTGTACCGTGACAGCCAGCAGCTTGCCATGCCCGAGCGCAGGGCAACGCAATCCGTCTTGCTGGCCCTGGTGGTCGCATGCCTGTTCAATTGCGCACTGCACGACGCCATGATTGGAGATTTCTTCTGCATGACGATAGGTCTCCTGCTGGCTCTTCGCACGCCCGGCGCTGCACCGCCCTCATCCCTTCGAACGGGTGCCTGAAAGTCCACCGACATGTCCACTGCCACACTGCGATCACCGATCCAACTGTTCCACCGACTGGCCCGCTTGCTGCCCTATTTCGGGGCACCCTACGCTGCCTGGTTCCTGGTGTTTGGCGCAACACTGGTCATGTCTGCCACGGAGCCACTGATTCCGGCCTTGCTGCAGCCACTGCTGGACAAAGGCTTTCAGCAAGGCGCGCTGGCGATCTGGGCCATACCAGCGGCACTGATCCTGCTTTTCGGCGTGCGCGGAATCGCCAGTTTTCTCGCGCAACTGGCACTGGCCAAGGTGACCAACCGCGGCCTGCTGATGATGCGCAATGCCATGTTTGACAAATTGCTGGATGCCAGACTCACGCTATTCCAGCAGCAGACCTCCAGCGCGCTGGCGAACACCATCGTCTACGAGGTACAAACCGGCTCGGTGCTGCTCGTCAACTCCCTGACCACCTTGTTACGTGACAGTTTGACGCTGCTGGCGCTGGTGGCCTACCTGCTGTACCTCAACTGGAAGTTGACTTTGATTGTGACCGCGCTGTTTCCGGCAGTTGCGTTCGTCATGCGCACACTGTCCAAGCGCTTGTACCGTCTCACCAAAGACAGCCAGGGTGCGACCGATGCGCTGGCCTACGTGGTCGAGGAAAATGTGCTCGCCCATCGTGACGTTCGCCTGCAGGCGGCGCAGGCATCGCAGGCCAGGCGTTTTCATCTGTTGGGTGCTTCACTGCAGCGCTTGTCCATGAAGTCCACCACCGCCTCGGCAGCGATGACGCCGCTGACGCAGATGCTTGCGGCCTTTGCGCTGTCTGCCGTGATTTCGGTGGCGCTGGCGCAAAGCTCGACACATGGCACGTCGGTTGGCAGTTTTGCCGCCTTTGTGACCGCCATGTTGATGCTGGTGGCCCCCATCAAGCATCTGTCCGAACTGGCCAACCCGATCACGCGCGGCCTGGCCGCCATGGAGCGGGGACTGGACCTGATCAGCTTGACCGTCAGCGAAACGGGCGGCAGTTTCTCCAAAGCCAGAGCCCAGGGCGGCCTGCGTTTCGAACAGGCCTGCGTCAGATACCCTGACAGCACGACGCCAGCGCTGGATCAGTTCAGCCTCGATGTCCAGCCTGGCGAAATAGTGGCCCTGGCCGGCGCGTCAGGTGCCGGCAAGACCACACTGGTCAATCTGCTGCCTCGCTTTATCGAGTTGAGCTCAGGCAGCATCGAACTCGACGGCCATGCTTTGCAGGACTGGGATCTGGTCTCGCTGCGAGCCCAGTTTGCGCTGGTCAGTCAGCATGTCCTGATGCTCAACGACAGTGTCGCCGTCAACGTCGCACTGGGGCAGACAATGGATCGGGAGCGCGTTCTGGCTTGCCTGCAAGCGGCCAACCTTGCCGACCTGATGGCGGAGCTCCCGAACGGCATCGACACCCTGGTCGGCCACAATGCGATGCAGCTTTCAGGCGGCCAGCGCCAGCGCCTGGCGATTGCAAGAGCGCTTTACAAGGATGCGCCGGTACTGCTACTTGACGAAGCCACTTCGGCACTCGACGCCGAGTCAGAGCGCGCCATCCAGGACGCCCTGCAGCGCCTGATGCAGGGCCGAACCACGCTGGTAATCGCGCACCGTCTGTCCACCATCCAGCACGCCAAACGCATCATCGTGCTGGACAAGGGCCGAATCCTGGAGTCCGGCAGCCACGCCGAACTGCTCGCTGCGCAAGGGGCTTACGCGCAGCTATACCGAATGGGTTTCTCGACGTCGTCGACCGTGCAGAGCGGCTAAGCCAGCCAGGCCTTGAAGCGGCTGAAGAGGCGTCTTCGTCGAAAATCTGCGGTTTCCACCGGTTCGGACAATGTCATTGCGCTTGCAACCTGTCCGCGACGAAGATAGAAACGATCAAACAGAGACGAACTGATTCCCCATTTGCGCATGAACTGCTTGCGTCCATCGTTCTTCACGATGCGACCCGTGCTCTTGCAGCGGAAGTGATAAACCAGGCTGTCACCAACGCCAAGAAACACCCGACAGCCGGCCGCCCACATCTTCATGGCAAAGTCATTGTCACTGCTCATGCCTGGGCTGAACTCGGAGCTGAACCCCCCCACCGCATGCCACCAGCGCCTGTGTACCAGGGTCGGTGGCCATGTTGCGCCGTACCAGTCTGGCTTGACCAGCGTTTGACAGGTCTTTAGCAATTGCTGCGGGTTGAACGAATGCACATCCGAGCCGAAGTCACGGACGCTGACACAGCGGTTGCCCGATTCCACCGGCTCGATCATGGTGCCCGACAGCATGAAGCCATCGTGCCCGATCTGCCGCACCTTTTCCATCAGTCTGGTATCCCATTGCGGACAGCAATACATGTCATCGTTCAGGTACAAAATGAGCTCATGCTGCGCCAATGCCGCAGCCTGATTGACGGTCAGACAAATACCGGTGTTCTCAGCCGAATGCGTATAAGTCAGCCCCTCGGATCGCACCCAGTCCAGAGTGCCGTCACTTCCATCATTGACGTGGACGATGATCTGGTGCTCAAAGGCGCTGTGCGCTTTCACGCTGCCAATACACAGTTTGAGAAATGCCAGATTGTTCCAACTGGGAATGACGATGGAAAAGACACCAGGATTGGGCAGCGGTTGTGGCGTTAGTTGCATGGTCTGGAACTGCGAAGAAAATGGACGACCTTCAGGACGTGCGTTCAGCGAGATTGAAATACATCGCTTCCTGTTCGGCGGCTATGCTCGGCCAGGCGCGCTGCTGTGCGAACTCTCGTGCATTGCTTGCCAGAGCCTCACGCAGACTCTTGTCAGCAAGGACTTGTGCCAGCACAGAACTCAGCTGTGCAGTGTCTGTTGGGGACGACAGAATGATGGCGTTGACACCGTGCGTCAGCATGCCGGCAATCCCGCAGTAGCGCGCATCGCTGACGACCACCGGCAAGCCGTAGGCCATGGCTTCAAGGACGACCATCGCAAATGTGTCTTCGGTCGTCGGATGTGCCAGCATGTCGGCGGCCCGGTACAGTTGCGTCACGTCTCTGAGATGTCCCAGAAAGTGCACCCGCCCAGTCAAGCCGGTCGATGACGCCATGCGCTGAAATTTCTCAATTTGCGAAGGGTTGCCAACCACGGCCAGTTCCACTTCGACCGGCAAACACCGGAGCGCCTCCAGCAGGCTTGACAAGCCCTTCTTCTGGTAGTCATTGGCGACAAAAGCGATCAGGAATCCCTGCTCAGGCAGCCCAAGTTCCCGCCTGGCAGCATAGCGATCGATGGCGTCCAAAGGCAATGTCACCCCGGGAGAAATCATCGCCGTGACGCTGGCCGGATAGGTTTGACCGACCAGCGACTTCAGAGTGGGCGAAGTCACAACGACCGCCTTGCGCTGCGTCGGGACAAAGCGAAAGTGCTCCATGGCAAGGTAGGCCAACAAACGCGGACTGCTCGCCACCTTCAGGTACCGCAGCAGGCGACGCAGGCCGGAACGCCCCTGAAACAGGTTGTATTTCAGCGGCAGCACATGCACGGTCTGCACATGGCCATGCCAGGTATTCTCATGCGAATGCACGATGTCAAAGCCGCGGCGCGTCGCCCACCAGGTCGTCACTGCGTACCACAGCAGATTGATCCAGCGCGGCCGGGTCAAGGGCGAAGACATCAGGTGGTAACTGACGCCGGGCCAGCAGTGGTCAATTTGCTGGGCAAAGACGTGAATTTCGTGACGCTGCGCCAACTGTTCAACCAGGGCAATGGAGTAGCGCTCGGCGCCACCGCCGGTTGGCGAAAACACCCGGTTCAGCACCGCGATGCGCAAACGTCGTGGCTCCGTCATGACATGCGCCGCCGATCCTCATAGGCCGTGCTCAACTTGAGCCAGAACAGCGGCAGCGTTGTTGCACGCAGCACCGGCACGCGCGGCAGGTGCATCATGTCTTCATTGCCATGGCAGCGGCTGCGCAGGGTCGTGGTGGCGGAATCAAAGCCGGCCGATCGCACCTGCGCCAGGTGCTCCGCATTGAATTCACCATAGGGATAGCAGAAATGCCGAACCGGAGCATCGATGACAGCTTCAAGTTCGACCTTGCACAAGCCGATTTCATCGTTGCAGACCGATGCATCGGTCTGCGTCAGATGCACGTGGTGCCGCGTATGCGCCCCGACTTCCTGGCCGCCTTGCGTCCACTCTCGCAGTTGTCCTGCATTCATGAGGGGAGTCGGTGCAATGCCGGCGAGCCGATCCCACTCGTTGGTCTTTCCCAGATATTGACTCACAACGTAGCAGGTTGATGAAAAACCGTAGCGATTGAGGACCGGCATGGCTTGACTCAAATTGTTCAGATAACCGTCATCAAAGCTGATACCGACGACCCTGCCAACTCGCTCACCCCTCAAATACGGCATCAAAGCCGACATCGAAAGCCCTTGATAACCGAGCAGGTGCAAGCATGCCATCTGGCGCGCAAAAGCGGCCGGGGCCACATAAAGGCTTCGAAAACCGGCACCTCGATCCGGACTCGGTGCGATCTGATGGTAGGTCAGAATCGGAATCGGCACTCGATTGGCAGTGTGATGACTTTGCATAAGGCTACGCAAGCGGGTCGCTAGAGCAGGACGATATCGTACTGTTCCTGGCCCATCGCACTCTCGCTCTGCAAGGACACCGGCTTTCCGATGAACTCGCTCAAGCCGGCCAGGTGCTGACTTTCTTCGTCCAGGAACAACTCGATGACCTTGGGCGAGGCGACCACGCGAAATTCACGCGGATTGAACTGGCGCGCTTCACGCAGGATTTCGCGAAAGATATCGTAGGTCACGCTGCGCGCCGTTTTCACGATACCCTTGCCCGCACACACGGAACAGGGCTCACACAGCATCTGCGCCAGGGATTCACGCGTTCTTTTTCGCGTCATCTCGACCAGTCCAAGCTGGGAAAATTCGCCTGCCATGGTCTTGACGCGATCACGAGCCAACTGCTTGCGAAATTCCGCCAACACGGATTCACGATGATCCTGGCGCACCATATCGATGAAATCAACAATGATGATGCCCCCCAGATTGCGCAGCCGCAGTTGTCTCGCGATGGCCTGCGCCGCCTCCAGATTGGTCTTGAAGATGGTGTCGTCGAAATTGCGGGCACCGACGAAGCCGCCCGTGTTCACATCGACGGTTGTCAGCGCTTCCGTCTGGTCGACGATCAGATAGCCGCCCGACTTCAATTCAACCCGGCGCGCCAGGGCCCGAGCAATTTCCTCATCGATCCCGTAGAGGTCAAAAATCGGACGCTCACCCCGGTAATGTTGCAACTTCTGGGCGGCAGCGGGCATGAATTCGAGGCCAAAGGCCTTGAGCAATTCAAACTGCTCACTCGAATCAACTTTGATGGTTTGCGTTCTTTCGCCCACCAGATCACGCAGCACTCGCTGCAGCAGGTTGAGGTCCTGGTGCAGGATCGACAAGGGTGGCAGAGACAGCGAGGCTTGGCGGATGCGCGCCCAGGCCTTGCGCAGGTAGCCGATGTCTTCCGCCAGTTCCACATCGGTTGCGTCTTCGCCATTGGTTCTGAGGATGAAACCACCGCCCTGCGCACCGGCCAGGGTCTGCAAACGCAAGCGCAATTCATCACGCTGCTGGACCGGGATCTTTTGTGACACGCCGACATGATCGTCCTGCGGCAAGAACACCAGCATGCGCCCGGCGATGCTGATTTGCGTCGACAACCGTGCACCCTTGGATCCGATGGGATCCTTGATCACCTGGACCAGCAGGGCCTGGCCCTCAAAAATCTGCCTTTCAATGGGCACCTGCGGCTGCGTGTTGCGCACCATGCTCGGTGGTTCACCGTCGGGTTGTCGATGCCAGACGTCGGCCACATGCAGAAAGGCGGCACGCTCCAGGCCGATATCGATGAACGCAGACTGCATGCCTGGCAGCACCCGGGCAACCTTGCCAAGATAGACGTTGCCAACCAGTCCACGCTCAAGCGAGCGCTCCACGTGCAACTCCTGCAATGCGCCGCTTTCAATGATGGCAACGCGCGTTTCCTGCGGCGACCAGTTGATCAGAATATCTTCTTGCATAGGGATGAATGTATTCCAAAAGACCCAAGCAAGGCCGCGGTCTCAAACATCGGCAACCCCATGATGCCCGAATAGCTCCCGCTCAGATGGGAAATGAAGGCCGCAGCCCTGCCCTGCACGGCATAGGCGCCAGCCTTGCCCGTTGGCTCACCACTGTCGACATAGTTCCCGATCTGAGCGGCTGTCAAACGCGCAAACGTGACCCGCGAGACCGAAAGAGCCTGCTGACGCTTGCGCGGCGTTCCCACTGCCACTGCCGTCAGGACGCGGTGCATCCTACCGGACAGTTCGCTCAGCATGCGCCTGGCATCGGTATCGTCCTGCGGTTTGCCAAAAATCGTACGTCCTAGCGCCACCGTGGTGTCTGAACAGAGAATCGGTGCCGCAGGCAAGCCGCGCCTCTTGAGCCGCAGCAGGGCAGCGTCGAGCTTGAGCTGCGTCACGCGCTCGACATACGCTGAGGGCAGTTCCCTGGGCAGTACGGCTTCGAGTGCCTCACTGTCTTCGTCGCAATCCGGCAGCAGCAATTCGTGGGCAACGCCGAGTTGCTCCAGCAACTGACGCCGGCGCGGACTCTGCGATGCAAGATAGATGAAATTGCTCACAACGCTATTGAAGAATCACTCACGGTGATAGGGATGGTTGGTGTTGATCGACCAGGCACGGTAAAGCTGTTCAATCAACAACACCCTGACAAAGGCATGCGGCAGGGTCAGGTCTGACAGCCGGATGCGCTCATGGGCTGCCTGCTTGAATGCCGGGTCGAGCCCATCGGGCCCGCCAATGACCAGCGCCACATCGTCACCCTCAAGCTGCCACTGCTGCAGCTTGCCGGCCAGTGCCTGGGTTGTCAACGCGCTGCCACGTTCGTCCAGTGCGACGATGCGGCAGCCTTTGGGCAGTACGCCCTCAATCCGGCTGCGCTCGGCCGCATGCAGCGCGGCCACGGTTTTGGATGCGCGCGGTTCTGTCTTGACTGCCCGGAGTTCCAGTTTGAAATCGTGCGGGAAGCGTTTGGCGTAGTCGTCCCAGGCTGTTTGTGCCCAATCGGGCACCCGCTGACCCACCGCAACAATCAGCAGTCGCACTACGCTGCCTGTCAGGTCTTGCGCGCCACTGGCTTTTTGGCAGCCACTTTTTTTGCTGCCGGCTTGGCACTTGCGCCGGCGGGCACCTTCTTTGTCGGCCTCTTGTCGAGCGCCTTGGCAGCAACCGCCTTGCGCACTTGTGCCTTCGATGGAAATGCCTCCTGCACTCCCTTCTTGGCAGCATTGGAGCGTTTCAGACTGACATCGGGCTTGGCCGCGACCTTCCTGACCGGGGCGGCCTTGACCGGGGTCTTCACGGCCGGCTTGGGCGCACCCAACTTGAGGCGAACCGGCTTGTCGCCCCAAAGTTCTTCCAGGTTGTAATACTGGCGAAAATTGGGTTGCATGACGTGAACCACAGCCTGCCCGCAATCGACGATGATCCATTCGCCATTGGTTTCGCCTTCGATTCGAGGCTTGGCAAAACCCGCATCGCGCAACGCGTCACGCACACTGCCCGCCAGGGCCTTGGTCTGCCGATTCGAGCTGCCTGACGCAATGATCACGCGTTCAAAAAGACTTGACAGGTGTTCGGTGTCAAACACCACAATATCCTGGGCTTTGACGTCTTCCAGACCATCCACAATGGCACGTTGAAGTTTTTGAATGTCTTTTTTGGCGAGTAAGGTAGTAGTCATCAAGCGGTCTGATAAAGGTGGTGGTGATCAATATAGCGCGCAACGGAATCAAAAACCAGATCTCCCAGGCTTTGATGTGTCGCAATGCGGTTTCGGATGTCGGTTGCGCTAACAGGCAAATGTGGCATTTGCAGTTGTTTGAAACGTGATTCATACAACTTCGGCGCAATAAAGCGGGGTTTGCTTCTGTTCCAGTCCCCGCGCTCAGCTACGTAAATTATAGCGAGCTGCAGAATTTCCTGCCAGGCTCTCCAACTTGGCAGTGCGCGGGCCTGGTCCTCGCCGACCAAGAGGAACAATTCGGCCATGGGACATTCGGCGCGCAGTTCGCGCAGTGTGTCCACTGTATAGCTGGGACCTGCTCTGCAGGTCTCGCGGTCGTCAACCAGAACTTCGGGCATGTCCGTGAAAGCCAGCCGAGCCATCGCCAATCGGTGCTGCGGTGACGTCAAAGGTCGCGCTTTGTGCCAGGCATGACCGGTCGGGATGACACGCAGTTCGTCGAGTTTCAGTTGCACCAGAGCCGAGCGCACCAAAGCGACGTGGGCAGCATGGGGCGGGTCAAAAGCACCACCAAAAATGCCGATTCGACGCATCTCAGACCCACTCCCTGCGCACCAGAAAATTGCCATACAGATCAGCTTCCGGCGAACCGGCTTCGGCCACATTCTGATACGACCAACTCACCAGCGGTGGCATCGACAGCAAAATCGATTCGGTTCGCCCGCCCGACTGCAATCCGAAGTGCGTGCCACGATCCCATACCAGGTTGAATTCCACATAGCGGCCACGCCGATAGAGTTGGAAGGCACGCTCCCGCTCACCATAAGCCAAGGCCCGACGCCGCTCGACAATGGGCAAATAGGCTGCCAGGAACGAATCGCCAACGGCCTTCATCATGTCCAGGCTGCCAGCGGGGCCCAACTCCGAAAAGTCATCAAAAAAGATGCCCCCAACGCCGCGCTGCTCGGATCGATGCTTCAAATAGAAATATTCATCGCACCACGCTTTGAAGCGCGGATATTTATCCTCGCCGAACGGCTCCAGTGTGCTCTTGCAAGAGCGATGAAAATGCTTCACATCCTCTTCAAAACCATAGCAGGGTGTCAAATCCATGCCACCACCAAACCAGCAAACCGACTCGCCGGCCGATGATGTTGCCGAGATCATCCGCACGTTCATGTGAACCGTTGGCACGTAGGGGTTACGCGGATGAAACACCAGCGATACGCCCATCGCCTCAAACGGGGCGCCCGAGAGTTCAGGGCGGTGCTGCGTGGCAGAAGGCGGCAAATGCGGACCGCGTACATGCGAAAAACCGCAACCAGCGCGCTCGAACACCTCGCCGTCTTCCAGAATCATGGTGACGCCGTCCCCTTGCAGTGGCTCGGTCGGCGGCTTTTGCCAGGCATCCACCAGGAACGCCTTCCCGTCAAGTTTCGAAATCGCCTGTGTGATTCGGGCCTGCAAATCCATCAGGTAGCTTCTTACGCCCTTCGAACCAACGTTTGCAGAGTCACTCATGCTCATTTGACGACGGTCTCCGAGCGTGGCACGCCCGGATCAAGCAGACGTATGGGTGCGGCATTCTGCGGGCTGCAACCTCGCACGCCCTCGTAGGCACTGGCAATGCGTCGGAAGTCATCGGTCTCATTTCCACTCAACAATATGAAATCCTGGGCCACAACTTCGCAGCGGCCATAGTCCAGCCGCACCAAGCCCAGCGGCACACCGGCGCGCAAAGCGGTCTGGTAGAAGCCGCTGCGCCAACCAGGGATCCGTTTGCGCGTGCCCTCGGGTGAGAGGGCCAGCCAAAAGTATCGCCCTTGTGAGCGCGCCTGCGCAAATCGGTCCAGCGCCTGCGCGACGGTACCCTGCGGCGAGGTCCGGCTCACCGGCAAACCACCGAGCCAGCCCAACCAGCGCCCGAACACAGGCACCCTGAAAAGCCTGTCCTTGGCCCAAAAACTCACCGAGACACCGAGCGCCCACTTCGCCATCACCAGGATCACGAAATCCCAATTGCTGGTGTGTGGGTAGATCACCAGAACCCCCTGCAGTGCGGGCAAGCCTTCAAACTGCACACGCCAGCCAAGGCGCTGCAAGACCCAGCGTGCGAACCGGTTGCCGGACAAGCGGATGGCGGGTGGACCGGAGATTTCGATTGCCGGCATGAGAAATGTCAATTTCGTGCGGCACGATGGCCGATGTCAGTGCGGTACTGCTTGCCATCAAAATGAATGGCGAGCGCCACGTCGTAGGCACGCTGCTGTGCTTGCCTGACGTTGTCGGCGAGCACGGTGACACACAGCACGCGACCACCGGCAGTCACTGCTTGCCCATCTTTCAAAGCCGTGCCTGCGTGGAAGACGACCGCATCCTCGGCTTCCTCAGGTATCCCCGTGATCAGATCTCCCTGACGTGGCTGCAACGGGTAATTCTGCGCCGCCAGCACAACGCCCAGCGCCGTACGCCGGTCCCACTGCAACTCCAGATCGTCCAGACGCCCGTGCAGGCCGGGCTCGGTGGCAGCCAGCAGCACATCGACCAGATCGGTCTTCAGGCGCATCAGAATGGGCTGTGTCTCCGGATCCCCCAGACGGCAATTGAATTCCAGGGTCTTGGGGCGGCCGCTCGCGTCAATCATCAAGCCAGCGTAGAGGAACCCGGTGTAGGGAATGCCGTCTTTTTCCATTCCCCTGATGGTTGGCAATATGATTTCCCGCATGGCCCGTGCGTGCACATCAGGTGTTACGACCGGCGCTGGTGAATAGGCACCCATGCCGCCGGTATTGGGGCCCTGATCGTCGTTGAGCAATCGCTTGTGATCCTGGCTGGTCGCCAGCGGCAGCACATTCCTGCCATCACACATCACAATAAAGCTCGCTTCTTCACCCGACAGGAATTCTTCGATGACGACACGCGGCGCTTGCGCTCCAGCCTGCCCAGGTAAGTGATGGCCGCCGAGCATGAAGTCGACTGCCTGATGCGCTTCGTCCAGCGTTGTCGCTACGACCACGCCTTTGCCTGCGGCCAGGCCATCAGCCTTGACCACAATCGGTGCGCCCTGGCGCTCAAGGTAGGCATGCGCAGCGGCTGCCTCGGTGAAGCTTTCATACTCGGCCGTCGGAATACCATGGCGCTTCATGAAGCCTTTGGAAAAGGCCTTGGAACTTTCCAGTTGAGCAGCGGCACGACTCGGTCCAAAGATGCGCAAACCCTTGTTGCGAAACTCATCAACCACGCCGGCCGCCAGCGGAGCCTCCGGCCCTACCACAGTCAGTGCAATCTTGTTGGCTTGTGCCCAGGCACTCAGTTCCTCGACTGCGGTGACATTGACGTTCTCAAACCGGCTGTCCAGCGCCGTGCCAGCGTTGCCGGGCGCCAGATAGACCTTCTCCACCCGGGCCGACTGCGCCAGTTTCCACGCCAGCGCATGTTCACGACCCCCGCCACCGATGACCAGGACTTTCATGCGGCTTCGCTGTCCATCTCGGCGTTGTGGTAAATCGCCTGCACGTCGTCGAGTTCTTCGAGCACGTCGAGCAGCTTCTGCATGCGAACGCCATCCTCAGTACTGAGCTGAATCGGATTTTCGGCCCGCATGGTGACCTCGGCCACATCTGGCGTCAGGCTCGCCGCCTGCATGGCATTCTTGACTGTCTCGAAGTCCGCGTAGGTGGTCAGCACTTCGATGGCACCATCGTCGTCGGCAATCACGTCCTGTGCGCCAGCCTCCAGCGCCACCTCCATCACCTTGTCCTCGTTCGTCCCAGGCGCAAAGATCAACTGGCCGCAATGCTTGAACTGGAAAATCACAGAGCCTTCGGTACCCATGTTGCCACCGTGCTTGCTGAAGGCATGACGCACTTCGGCGACTGTGCGAACCTTGTTATCGGTCATGGTATCCACCAGAATCGCCGCACCACCAATACCGTAGCCCTCGTAGCGGATTTCCTCGTAAGTCACACCCTCCTGATTGCCGGTGGCCTTGTCAATGTTGTACTTGACGCGATCAGCCGGCATGTTGGCAGCCTTGGCCCTATCGACCGCCAGACGCAGACGCGGGTTGGTTGCCAGATCGCCTCCACCGGCGCGGGCGGCCACGGTAATTTCACGGATGATGCGGGTCCAGATCTTGCCCCGCTTTTCGTCCTGGCGACCTTTGCGATGCTGAATATTCGCCCATTTACTGTGTCCTGCCACGGAAAATCCCTCAAAATTTCGTTACGCTATCGCATCGATTGTACTTTTTGAGAAAGACCAATATGAGCCAGCCAGACAGCAGCAGCCAACACGTCCACCTGATCGACCACCCGCTGGTGCAACACAAACTGACCTTGATGCGCAGGAAGGACGCCAGCACCAGCAGCTTTCGCACCCTGCTCAACGAACTGAGCATGTTGATGGCCTACGAAGTAACGCGCGACATGCCGACCCAGGATGTCGAAATCGAAACGCCACTGGAGACCATGACCGCCAAAATGATTGATGGCAAGAAGCTGGTGCTGGTGTCCATTCTGCGCGCCGGCACCGGGATCCTGGACGGCATGCTGACGGTGGTGCCGGGAGCGCGCGTTGGGCACATCGGCCTGTACCGTGACCCGAAAACCCTGCAGGCTGTCGAGTACTACTTCAAGATGCCCAAGGACACCCAGGAGCGTGACGTCATTGTTGTCGACCCGATGCTGGCCACGGGCAACTCGGCGGTGGCGGCGATTGACCGCGTGAAGGCGCTGAAGCCAAAATCCATCAAGTTTCTCTGCCTGCTGACCTGCCCGGAAGGCATCGCCACACTGCGCAGAATGCACCCGGACGTCGAAATCTACACTGCAGCCATTGACCGCGAACTCAATGACCACGGTTACATCCTGCCGGGTCTGGGCGACGCCGGTGACCGGATTTTCGGGACGCAGTGATCTGGTTTAACGCGGATATTGACCGTTGAAACCCGTCATCCTGATTACCGGCGCGTCACGCGGCATTGGCGCGGCGACGGCCCTTCAGGCGGCTCGCGCGGGCTACACGGTGGCGGTGAACTACCGGGCCAATGCGCTTGCCGCCAATGAAGTGGTAAGTCAGATTCGCACCCTGGGCGGCGAAGCCCTTGCACTGCAAGCCGACGTGGCGAAGGAAGAACAGGTGCTCACCATGTTTGCCATCATCGACGCCCGGCTTGGCCCCCTGCGTGCTCTGGTCAACAGCGCCGGTGTGGTCGACGTGGCCTGCCGCGTCGACGCGATGACCGTAGCACGCCTCAAACGCATGTTCGACACCAACGTGATCGGCAGCATGGTGTGCGCACGCGAAGCCGTGCTGCGCATGAGCACACGCCGTGGCGGTGCGGGCGGCGCCATCGTGAATCTCTCCAGCGTGGCCGCCACACTGGGAAGTGCCGGCCAGTACGTGGACTACGCCGCCAGCAAGGGAGCCATTGACACTTTCACCGTGGGCCTGGCACGCGAGGTAGCAGCCGAGGGTATACGCGTCAATGCCGTGCGCCCCGGCGTCATCGACACCGAGATTCACGCCTCTGGCGGCCAGCCCGATCGCGCACTACAACTCGCTTCAGCCATTCCCATGCAGCGCAGTGGCACCGCCGAAGAGGTCGCCAGCGCCATTCTGTGGCTGCTCGGTTCTGACGCCAGCTACACCACCGGCGCATTGCTGGATGTGGGCGGCGGGCGCTGAGCCTTGGGGTGATCTGCCGTGTCCGCCTACGGTGCAATCGACTCGGCGTAGTCGTATAGCGCACCCAGTAGCGCTTCTCCCTGTTCGTCGGCGCTTTCCACCAACTGGTCCAGCTCATCGAATAGCGCCTGCAGGGTACGAGCGCCTGCCGCACCCTCGAGCAAACGCGCACTGCGGTGCTGCTGCCAGGCCTGCTGGTCCTGCGCCGACAAACTGGAGGGAAAATTGCGTGCCCGATAGCGCAGCAGCAACTCGCTCAGGCGCGGATCGTCAAACGCCGGTCGCACCGCAGCCAGTTTGTCAGCAGACAAGGCCCGCAATTCATTGAGCCGACGCCGGTCTGCGTTGCCAATGAACCCGCCGTACAGATCTTCGTCGACATCGGGTTGCGCCTCTTTGGCTCGTTTGAATACTTCGGGCCAGATACCGCTCATGTCTGGCAGGTCGCGCGCCAAGGCGGCATTCATGAGCTGTGCATCCAGATCAAACCCCCATCGCTGTGCCATTTGCGGTGTGAGGATCTTCCAGTTGCTCATCACCATCGGCGACTTGTTCAGATGCACGCTCTTGACGGGCAGGCGTGCCACGCCATCGGGCAGCGCATCACTCCTGGTGAACAGTCGCAAGCGGATCTCGTCGACGTTCATCGATGCCAACTCGCGCGGATCATGCGTCAGGTCCCACGCGATCAACTCGTTCTTGTTGGTTGGATGCATCGCCAAGGGCCACATCAGGGCCAGGCAACCACGCGCGGCCGGGAACATACCCGAGACATGCAGGAACGGCCGCGCCTTGCCTGGCGTCGTGGGCAAACCCAGTTCCGCAGCGACCCGGTCCTTCTTGTGCAGGCCAAAGCAGAAGTCGAACAACCTGGGTTGTGCCCGGCGGATCAGCCGAGCCAGCGCAATGGTGGCGCGCACATCGCTCAGCGCGTCGTGCGCGGCCTCATGCGCCAGACCATTGGCTGCGGTCAGATCAGTCAGCTTGAAGCTGGCGCTTCCGTCCGGTTTGACGGGCCACACCACACCTTCCGGCCGCAAGGCATAGGCGGTGCGCACAACATCCAGCAGGTCCCAGCGACCGCATTCGTTTTGCCACTCGCGCCCGTACGGATCGATCAGGTTGCGCCAGAACATGAAGCGCGTGATCTCATCGTCAAAGCGGATCGTGTTGTAGCCCACGCCAATGGTTCCGGGCAAAGCCAGCAGTTGCTCTATCTGTGCGGCAAACTGGTACTCGGGCACACCCTTCTCCAGACACAACTGCGGCGTAATGCCTGTGATCAAACAGGATTGCGGATCAGGCAGAAAGTCGTTCGCCGGCTGGCAATACAGCATCACCGGTTCCCCGATCTCATTCAGATCGGCATCGGTCCGAATGCCGGCAAACTGGGCCGGCCGGTCGCGCCGCACCTGCGCGCCAAAGGTCTCGTAGTCATGCCAGAGAAAAGTATGCGTGTTGGGAGGAACGGTCATTTCTGGCATCCATCGGCTGGCACGCTTGCCAGCCAGCTATGCGGCTCCAGCAGCGCCGCCTCGAAACGCTCGACAAAGCGGCCCACGTGCAAACCGTCCATCATCGCGTGGTGCACTTCCACCGACAAGGGCATCCACAGGTGCTCGCCCTCGGCATCGATGCGGCCAAAGGCGATCTTCGGCACGGAGTCGTGAACACCCCAGCGCCGCGCGTTGGAGTAGCTGCTGAAATGCAGCCAGGGCAAGGTCGTCATGTGTATCGTGGCAGCCTCATCCTTGTCCGGGTCGAAGGGTGTTCCGCATTGGCGCGCAACGGCAATGGCGGCGGATCCCTGGGCACAAAACCTTGTGAAGTCACGCTCATGCTCGAGTGTCACAAAACCAAAGGAATCGTCCTCACGCAGCACCGTCGTGCTGCCATGCACCTGCTCATGCACGCGTACGCGATCGCCCTCCAGCCGGTAACGAAACGGCGCGATATCGTTGGCGAGGCGGATGGCAATGAAGTGGTAGGCCAGCGTCATGCTGCCCAGACCAGCTTCCTTCACGGCGCGGCGCAAGCGGCTGACATCGAGCCGTGTGCAGATGTTGAAGCAGGGAATGTCAAAAGTCCGGTAGAAATCAAAGGCGGAGCGCCGTGGCCAGTGCTCCAGATCGAGAAAAGTGGGGCTTGGCAGGGTCATTTTGAATCTCCCGTGGCCGCCTCAGCGCCGACGCGCCGAGCGCACGCCCTTGAGCTCGGCCACGACGGAGAGCACTTTGTGCAGGCGACCCGAGTCCGATACCTCGATCGTGAAAGTCATCCAGGCCGTGCCCTTGATCGACTGCGTCTGCACGCCGATCACGTTCATCCTTTCTTTGGTGAAAACTTCTGAAATATCGCGCAACAATCCCTGCCGGTCGGCTGCCTCGATCGCCACATCGACGGGGTAGACAGCCGTCTCCTTGGCAGGCGCCTGTCCCCACTGCACCTCGATCAAGCGTTCGCCATTTTTGCTCACCATCTCGCGCAGATTGGAGCAATCGCTGCGATGCACACTGACGCCCTTGCCGCGCGTGACAAAGCCGCAGATCGCATCCGGTGGTGCTGGCTTGCAGCACTTGGCCAGCTGTGTCATGAGCGAATCGACACCGACCACCAGCAGACCGCTCTTGCCGGCGCCTGGTTTGCCGCGCGGCTTCTTCAGCAGCATCTGGTCATCGTCATCGGGCGCCACCTCGGGCGGGCGCAATACGGTCTCGATGTTGCGCAAGGAAAACTCGTCCTTGCCCACCACCTCGAACAGATCATCGGCCGCCTTAAAGCCCAGCTGCTCAGCCAGGTCGTCGAGTTTGACGGCAGTCTTGCCGAGTCGCTGCAACAGCCGTTCTACCGCCTCGCGCCCCTTGGCCACGGTTTCATTGAGCGCCAGCGCATTGAACCAGGCACGTACCTTGGCCTTGGCGCGGTGACTCGCCAGATAGCCCAGTTCGGGGTTGAGCCAGTCGCGCGACGGACCCCCCTCCTTCACCACTGTGACCTCCACCGTCTGCCCATTCTTCAGCGGCGTATTCAGGGGCATCATGACGCCATCCAGGCGCGCGCCGCGACAGCGGTGGCCCAGGTTGGTGTGCACGCTGTAAGCGAAATCGACGGCCGTCGCGCCCTGCGGCAGTTCCACAATCGCTGCGTCCGGTGTCAGCACGTAGATCCGGTCCTCAAAGACGCCCGGGCCACTGGCTCCAGAGAGGTCGCGCTCCCAGGCCAGCAGCTGGCGCAATACCGCAATCTTGGCGTCATAGGCCCCGCTGGCCGACACCCCGCCATAACCCTTGACGCCGGCTTCCTTGTAGGCCCAGTGCGCCGCCACTCCCATTTCCGCATGGTCATGCATGGCCTGCGTGCGAATCTGGATCTCAATGGGTCGACCTGCGCTGTCGCGCACGATCGTATGCAGGGATTGGTAGCCGTTGGCTTTGGGTCGGGCAATGTAATCGTCAAACTCCTGCGTCACCTGGGTGAACTGGCTGTGTACCCAACTCAGGGCGGCGTAACAATCGGGAATCGTGTTGACCACGATGCGCAGCGCCCGGATGTCATAGACCTGATCAAACCCCAGAGACTTGCCGCGCATCTTCTTGACGATGCTGTAAATGTGTTTGGGTCGTCCCTGCAGCGTCGCAGCGATGCCTTGCGCCCGGAGTTCAGCCTCCAGACGCGAGCGCAGCAACTCGACATGGGCTTCACGCTCCGATCGCTTCTGGTCAAGCAGCAGCGCCACCTGACGGTAGGTATCGGGCTCCAGAAATCGAAAGGCGAGGTCTTCCATCTCCCACTTGATCTCACGTATGCCCAGTCGGTTTGCCAGGGGCGCAAAGACCTGCAGTGCTTCTTGCGCCATCCCCGGCGGCATGGGAAGTTTGCTGGCGGCAAAGTAGCGCAGGGTCTGCAGACGTGAGGCCAGTCTCAGCATCACAACACGCAGGTCGCGCGAGAACGCCAGCAGCATCTTGCGCACATTCTCTGTTTGCGCGGCAGCGGTTTGGGCCATCGGAATAGGCGTTGCGGACCGCTCGGTCGCCATCTGGCTCAGGCGCGCCTGGCGCTGCACCCGCACCAGTTGCGTAGTCTCCATCGCCAGCGCGGCGAAATTGTCGCCAAAGGCTTTGGCGATGACTTCCTGAGGTTTGTTCAGATGATCGCAGGTGTAGACCAGGTAACTCGCGACCTGCATCGCCTCCGAACCACCGATATTTTTCAGGATCGCCGCCACGGCATCAGCATGGGCAAGAATGTTTTCCCCGGTATCGAGCGCCTCTCCTGCCAGCAACGGTTCGGCGAAGGCGCGTGCCCGCGCCAGCGCCTGGTCCTGCCCGGACAAGCTTTGTGCGCTTGCGCCAAGCACAGGTGCCGGCCCACTGGCCTCGGTGCTAAGTCTTTTCATCCGCGCTGCATCCCGGGTCTAGCTCAACAGGAAAGACGTCACGGCCTGCACCTGATCGTCAACCACCAAAGTCGGTGCGTGACCCACACCATCAAACTGCAGCAGTCGCGCCCTCGGACCGCGCTGCGTCATTGCCTGCGCCGTCGCTATCGACAGCAGATCCGACTGCGCACCCCTGAGCAACAGCGTCGCAGCCCGAATGTTGTCATACAGTTGCCACAGCATGGCCTCCCCCTGCGCCACAGACTGAGCCGTCACACTGCGAAAGGGCAGCGCGATGGCCGGGTCGTAGCGCAGCGTCAGGTAGCCCGGGCACGTCGGCATCGGTTTGACCATCGGCTCTGACAGCGCCAGCCACTGCGCACTCGTGTGCGGACCAAAGCTGCTGGAACTGGCCCACAGTGCGTCTGCGGCCTGCTGCAGCGAGTCGAACTTCCCGGTCTGCCCCAGATATTCACCAATGCGCTGCAAGGCCTGCCATTGCATCACTGGCCCTACATCGTTCAACACCAAACGGCGAATCGGCGCCGGCAGCGGCAAGTCAGCTTGGCCAGACAGGACCATGCCGATGACACCACCCATGCTGGTGCCAACCCAGTCCAGTGTTGTTGGGCGCAGGTGCGTCAGCAAGACCAGCATGTCGGCTGCGTAGGCAGGAATCTGGTACTGCTGCGGGTCTTTCAGCCAGTCGCTCCGGCCGCGCCCTGCAGCGTCCGGGCAGACGACCCGAATCGGAGCCCTGGCGTGACGGCACAAAGCCTGCGCCAGCGTGTCGAAGTCGCGTCCCTGGCGTGTCAAGCCATGGACGCACACCACGACATGGGAACTTTGCTCGTCACCCCACTGCCAATAGGCCATGCGGTGCCCGCCTGCCGCATCAGGACACATTAGGTAATTCAGCGTAGGCTCAGTCATGGTGCAATCACTGGTCTCATAATCCCTGCATCCTAATTCAATCGGAGTTTCAACATGCTGAAAGGCAAAACCGCCCTTGTCACCGGATCCACCAGCGGCATTGGTCTTGGCATCGCCAAGGCCCTGGCTGCGAAGGGAGCCAACATCGTCCTCAATGGCTTTGGCGATGTGAAGGGTCCAAGCGCCGAGGTTGCTGCGCTGGGCGTAGAGGTCGACTATCACGGCGCCGACATGAGCAAGCCGGCAGAGATCGAGGCGATGATGAAGTTTGCCGCCGAGCGCTTTGGCCGTGTCGACATTCTGGTCAACAACGCCGGCATACAGCACGTTGCACGCATCGAGAACTTCCCGGTCGAGCGCTGGGACGCCATTATCGCCATCAACCTGAGCAGCGCCTTTCACGCCACGCGATTGGCCTTGCCCGCCATGCAGGCCGCCAACTGGGGGCGCATCATCAATGTTGCCTCGGTGCACGGTCTGGTTGCCTCGGCTGAAAAATCGGCCTACGTCACGGCCAAGCACGGTGTGGTCGGACTGACCAAGGTAACGGCGCTGGAAAACGCCACCACCGGCGTGACATGTAACGCGATCTGCCCCGGCTGGGTGCTGACGTCACTGGTGCAAAAGCAGGTGGATGCCAAAGCCGCAGCCTTGGGTCTGAGCAACCTTGATGCAACAAAGCTGCTGTTGGGTGAAAAGGAGCCGTCGCTGCAATTCACTACGCCCGAGGAGCTCGGTGAACTGGCGGTCTTCTTCTGCTCACCTGCGGCCAACAATGTGCGCGGCGTGGCCTGGAATATGGATGGCGGCTGGACTGCACAATAGCGATCAAAGGAGATTCGGCATGTCACAGTTTTCGTTTGAAACCGCGCCCAGGATTCTGTGCGAACAAGGCGGCGCCCAGCGGCTCGGTGAAGTCGCACTCGGCCTGGGAATTTCACACCTGTTTCTGGTGACTGACGCCGGCTTGATCAAAGCCGGGATGATAGACGGCGCCCTGGCCTCCTTGGCGCAGGCCAAGGTTCGCGTGACTGTATTTTCGGATGTGCAGGCCGACCCACCTGAGCATGTAGTGGAAGCGGCGGTCCATGCCGCACGCGACGCTGGCGTCGATGGCGTGGTCGGCTTCGGTGGCGGCAGTTCCCTCGACAGCGCCAAACTGGTAGCACTGCTGGCGCGCACGCCGCAGATGCTGGCCGATATTTACGGAATCGGCCTGGCACGCGGTCCGCGCCTGCCCCTGATCCAGATCCCAACCACCGCCGGAACCGGCTCCGAAGTAACGCCGATTTCCATCTTGACCACGCCGAGCCATGAAAAGAAGGGCGTCGTCTCGCCGCTGCTTTACCCGGACCTGGCGCTGCTCGACAGCCGACTGACATTGGGTCTGCCCCCTGCTGTCACGGCCATGACCGGCGTCGACGCGATGGTGCACGCGGTGGAAGCGTTCAGCAGTCGCCTGAAGAAGAATCCCCTGTCAGACGCTCTGGCCCTGAAGGCGCTGCAGTTGCTCTACGCCAATTTGCCTGCAGCGGTAAGTGACGGCAAGGACCCGGCCGTGCGCGAAAACATGCTGCTCGGTTCCCTGTTCGCCGGCATGGCCTTCGCCAATGCGCCCGTCGCTGCGGTGCACGCCCTGGCCTACCCGCTGGGCGGCCACTACGGCCTGCCGCATGGATTGTCCAATTCGCTGGTCTTTGTTGCCGTCCTGAAGTTCAATCTGCCAGTGGCACAGGCACTCTACGCTCAGCTCGGTCGTGCCATCCTGCCGCAGCTGACGGCTGCCAGCGACAGCGATGCCGCAGATGCGTTTGTTGCAGCCATCAGCGACTGCGTGTCTGCCATGCCGTATGCACAGTCCCTGCGCGCTGCTGGCGTCAGGCAGGACGACCTTGCCATGCTGGCACAGGACGCCATGAAGATCGGCCGCCTGCTGGTCAACAACCCGCGGGATGTCACGCTGGAGGATGCACTGGCACTGTACCAGGCTGCCTTCTGAGTCCCACGGGTCAAGCCCCTACTTCAACTGCACCGATCCCGATACCGTCACAAGCACCGAGGTCTTGCCTGCCTCCACCGGCACGGGCACATCGGCTGCCATGGGGCGTGCCTCCATTGCGAGCATGCGTGGGCGCGGCGAAATGGTCTGGTCGTTGCTATTGACATTGACTTCGAGCAGAGTGAAGCCGGTGAAACCAAAACTCCGGCTGATGTCCATGGCCCTGGCCTTGAAGCGTTCAATGGCCATGCTTTGCGCCTCACCTTCCACGCTGACGCGTCGCTCACGACTGAGGCCGACTGACATACCGCTCACGCTAAGCGTCTGTATGCGTCCTGCCGCTGCACCGAGACGTGCAAAATCACGCCCTTCCAGAATCAGTTCTGCCGACCCTTGCCAACCCGTTGCCTTGCCGTCGCGGCCATAACGCGGCGTCACGCTGAAGTTGCCGGTGCGCAAATCAAACTGCCCCGCCTGAACTGATTTGCGTGCTTCTGTCAGGGCTGTGTCGAGCGCCATCTTGAGCTGGCTCTGCACCGCGGCAGCGTCATTGCCATCGCGCGCCGTACTCAGGAAGATGGACAGCAAGTCCTGCTGCACTTCAACCACGCCAGTGGCCGACAGTTGCACGACATTTTGTGCCATAGACTGCTGCGCATGTTGCGCCATGCCGCCAGCGGATGCCGCCAGGATGGCGCATGCTGCACCGATTCTGATGAGCCTGTTCATACCACCTCCTTTAAGACAAGCGCTGATCGCGCCAGCGCTCAGGGACGCTGCTGGCGCAGTTGCTGGCGCAAGTCAGCACGCTCCTGAGCCGATAAATGCCGAAGCGGCGGCGTGTCTGAAGGCCGGGGTCTGTTCGTCAAGTCCTGCGAACGCTGAGCCTTCAGGGTCTGACGCAATTCCGCGCGACGTTGCTCGACCGCGCCGCGCGATGCAGGCGCTTGCGGCTCACGCCCCTGTTGCGCCCAGGCGCTGCTGAGGATGAGCGGGAACAGCAATGCAAATTGAAGGGGCTTCATGATTTCAAACTGACGCCCGATGGGCACCACTGGCCACATTGTTCAACCATTGGCCTGTACTCAGGCGCAAGATTTGTAACAGGTTGTCAATACCGACCCAATTTGGTCAATTTCGTTGTTACAAACCTGCAAAATTGCTCTTGTTACAAATTCACCGGTACCGCCATGAGCCAAACATCTACCCGAAACAACAAAATCCTGGTTGTCGACGACGACGCGCGTATCCGCGACCTGCTGCGACGCTACCTGACGCAGGAAGGCTTTGACGTCGTGCTGGCGGAGGACGGCAAGTCGCTGACGCGCATCCTGCTACGCGAAACCGTGGACCTGATTGTGCTGGACCTGATGATGCCCGGCGAAGACGGTCTGTCGGTTTGCCGGCGTTTGCGCGCAGCCAACGACCGCACCCCGATCATCATGCTGACAGCCAAGGGCGAGGATGTGGACCGGATTGTCGGTCTGGAAGTTGGCGCCGACGACTACCTGGGCAAACCCTTCAACCCGCGCGAACTGCTGGCTCGTATTCATGCAGTGCTACGGCGTCGCCCGAAACTGGAAGCGCCAGGTTCACCATCCAGCGAAAACGAGGTCGTCAATTTTGGTCCGTTTTCTTTTGATCTGGGAGCGCGCACGCTCAGACGCGGGGATGAGGACCTGCCGCTGACCACGGGCGAATTCGCCATGCTCAAGACACTCGTGCGCCATCCGCGCCAACCCCTGTCGCGTGAAAAACTGGCACAGCTCGCTCGCGGACGCGAGTTTGAACCATTTGACCGCAGCCTGGATGTGCAGGTGTCGCGCCTGCGCAAGCTGGTCGAAATCGATGCCACGAGTCCGCGCTACATCCAAACTGTCTGGGGCGTGGGCTACGTGTTTGTACCTGACGGCGCTGCGTGAGTCGCTTGCGTTCGCCGTGGCGCCTGAGCCTCTTCTGGCGCACCTTTTTTTTGCTGGCACTGCTGTTGATCGGCAGCATACTGGCCTGGCTGCAAACGCTGCGCTCGCTCGAGTTTGAGCCGCGGGCCATTCAGACGGCCCAGCAGATCGCCTCGCTCGTGAATTTGAGCCGCGCGGCGCTGATCCACTCGGACGCGATAGCGCGGGTTTCCCTCATCAAGACCATGACAGAACAGGAAAGCGTGCGCATCGTGCCACGCGAGCCTGGCGACCGTTTTGAACCCTTCGAAAGCGACGCACTGAGTGAGCGCATTGCGCTCGAGCTCAACACCCGACTGGGAACGGGTACCGAACTGGCCAACAGTGTCAATGGCGAAGAAGGTTTGTGGGTTGGTTTCACGATCGATGGGGACAACTACTGGATGCGCACGAACCGTGACCGTTTCAACCGCACCGCCGGGCGAACCTGGGTCGTCTGGCTGATCACGGCCGCAGCGCTCTCGCTGGCGGGTGCGGCCCTGATTGCACGCCTGATCAACCGGCCCCTGAAGCAATTGTCGTTCGCTGCCAGCCGCGTTCGCGAGGGCGACTTTGACGCCAGCACATTGGACGAGTCGGTAGCCACGAGTGAGATCCGCGCCGTCAACATTGGCTTTAACCGCATGAGCCAGCAACTGGCCAAGATCGAGCAGGACCGCGCCATCATGCTCGCGGGCATTTCGCACGACCTGCGCACACCCTTGGCACGCCTGCGCCTGGAAACCGAACTCAGCGTCGCCGATGACGAGGCGCGGGCAAATATGGCTTCGGACATTTCGCAACTCGACGCCATCATCGGCAAGTTTCTGGACTACGCGCGACCGGACAAGGCGCAGCTGAGCACCGTGTCCCTGGCAGGGGTGCTTGATGCCGGTCTTTTCGGCTACCGCAACCGGACCGACATGAGCGTCAATCTCGATCTGGAAAAGGGGCTGTTGGTACTTGCCGACGCCGTCGAACTCGGTCGCGTGATCAGCAACCTGCTGGAAAATGCCAGCCGCTACGGCAAGTCAGTCGATACCGGCGTCGCGGTGCTCGACATCGCAGCCAAGGCCCGCGACAACTGGGTGTTGCTGAGGGTACGTGATCACGGTATCGGCGTTGCCGACGCACAATTGGGCAACCTGACCAAGCCCTTCTATCGAGGTGAAGCCGCGCGCACGGCGGCCAATGGTGCCGGTCTGGGTCTGGCCATTGTGGAGAAGATCATCCTGCGCATGGGCGGTACCTTTGTGCTGAGCAACTCGTCGACCGGCGGTCTGGTCGCCAACATCAAACTAAGACGCGCCCCGACCGCCTGAACGCTTGCCCATGGTGGTCCTGGCGATGCCAGCGCGCGGTGGCAAACCGGTGTGCTGGCTCAGGATGCTGCCTCTGGCGGGCGTTGCAGCCGGCAAGGCAGTGGCCGTTGAATTCTTGCGCCGCGCGCTGCTGTAACTGCCATCGGTCAGAGGCTGAAACGTCGGAATCAGGTGCTGCTTGCCGTTGCCGATCAGGTCGGCGCGACCCATGGCCTTGAGCGCCTCGCGCAGCAAGGGCCAGTTGTTCGGATCGTGGTAGCGCAGGAATGCCTTGTGCAGGCGCCGGCGCTTGTCGCCACGCACAATGTCAACCCTTGCACTGTCACGCGTCACTTTGCGCAGCGGATTGCGACTGCTGTGGTACATGGCCGTGGCACTGGCCATTGGGGAGGGATAAAAAGTCTGCACCTGGTCAGCCCTGAAGCCATTTTTCTTCAGCCACAGCGCCAGTCTCATCATGTCTTCATCGCTGGTACCCGGATGCGCTGCAATGAAATAGGGAACCAGAAACTGCTTCTTGCCGGCCTCCAGCGAATACTTGTCAAAAAGGCTCTTGAACTTGTCGTAGGACCCGATGCCGGGTTTCATCATCAGCGCCAGGGGAGACTGCTCGGTGTGTTCGGGCGCAATCTTCAGGTAGCCGCCCACGTGGTGCGTCACCAGTTCCTTCACGTACTCCGGGCTTTGCACTGCCAGGTCATAGCGTAGCCCCGAGCCAATCAGGATTTTCTTGATGCCCTTGAGTGCGCGCGCGCGCCGGTACATATGGATCAGCGACGTGTGATCTGTTCCCAGATTCTGGCAAATGCCGGGGTAGACGCAGCTCGGCTTGCGGCAAGCCGCTTCGATCTCGGGACTCTTGCAACCCAGTCGGTACATATTGGCGGTGGGACCGCCCAGATCCGAGATCGTTCCGGTAAAGCCTTTCACCTTGTCACGGATCTCTTCGATCTCGCGGATCACCGAGTCCTCCGAGCGGCTCTGGATGATGCGCCCCTCGTGCTCGGTGATGGAGCAGAAGGTGCACCCGCCAAAACAGCCACGCATGATGTTGACACTAAAGCGGATCATCTCCCAGGCCGGGATCCTGGTCACACCGTCGTGACTGCCCTGCTCGTCAGCGTAGCTCGGGTGCGGGCTGCGTGCATAAGGCAGATCAAAGACCAGGTCCATCTCAACCGTGCTCAGCGGAATCGGCGGCGGCGTGATCCAGACATCGCGTGCGGTCGCGCCACTGCCGTGCGCCTGGACCAGAGCCCGTGCATTGCCGGGATTGGTTTCCAGATGCAGAATGCGGTTGGCATGCGCGTACAGCACCGCGTCGCTCCTGACCTGCTCGTAACTTGGCAGTCGGATCACTGAACGATCGCGAGGCGGCACTTTGACACTGCCCTTGCCAGTGAGCGCAGGATTGGGGACAAAAGTCAGCGGTTGACTCTTGTCATTGTGGGCTGCCAAATTGTCATTGCGGGCTTGACCTGCAATCCAGGTCACCGGTTGCATGGATCCCGGGTCGGGCCCGGGATGACAGCCGCTTTGCGCAGCCTCTTCTTGCGCACACGAAACTCCCTGCTGCGCCGCCTGCTCACTGGTCGTCTGGTAAGGGCTGACGTGGCTCTCGACCCGACCCGGTTCGTCCACGCTGGTCGAATCAATCTCGAACCAGCCCTGGCCTGAGGCGTCGTCCGCTCGGCGCACAAATGCTGTGCCGCGCACATCCGTGATATTCTGAACCGGCTCGTGCGCCGCCAGCCGGTGCGCAATCTCGACGATGGCGCGCTCGGCGTTGCCGTAGAGCAGCAGGTCGCACTTGGCGTCGACCACCATCGAACGCCGAACCTTGTCCGACCAGTAGTCGTAATGCGCGATGCGCCGCAGCGAACCCTCGATGCCACCGAGCACCAGAGGCACGTCCTTGAACGCCTCGCGACAACGCTGGCTGTAGACAATGGCTGCGCGGTCAGGTCGCTTGCCAGCCACGTCTCCTGGCGTGTAGGCATCGTCGCTACGGATCTTGCGGTCTGCCGTGTAGCGGTTGATCATGGAATCCATGTTGCCCGCCGTCACGCCCCAAAACAGATTCGGCTTTCCCAGCACCTTGAAGGGTTCGGCGCTTTGCCAGTCTGGCTGCGCAATGATGCCAACCCGAAAGCCCTGCGCTTCGAGCATGCGACCGATCACCGCCATGCCGAAACTCGGATGGTCCACATAGGCGTCACCCGTCACCAGAACAATGTCGCAGCTGTCCCAGCCCAGCAGATCCATCTCCACGCGACTCATGGGCAGGAATTTGGCCGTGCCGAAGCGCGCGGCCCAGTACTTGCGATAGCCGTTCAGGGGTTTGGCGCTGCGCGGGAATGAGGAAACATCAAGGACAGGGATCATCGAACACTAACGGTGGCAAGGCCAAGAGTGTACGCATTTGCCTCACAACCTTCACCGCTGCGCAGCAATGGCCTCAAATTCTTCGACGGGTGCGGGTCGGCCGTACAGATATCCCTGGTGAGCGTGACAGCCCAACTCCACCAGAAAGTCGCGTTGCGCGTGCGTCTCCACTCCCTCAGCGATGACTTCCAGACCCAGGCTCTTGCCGAGCCCGATCACCATCTTCGCAATGGCGGCGTCGTCGCGATCGAGGAGGATGTTGCGTACAAAGCCCTGGTCGATCTTCAGTTGATCCAGAGGCATTCGCTTGAGGTAGAACAGCGATGAGTAGCCGGTACCAAAGTCGTCAAGAGAGAAGCGCACGCCCTTGGCTTTGAGCGCTGCCATTTTGGCGATGACGTCCTCGACATTGACAACCATCACACTCTCCGTCAACTCCAGTTTGAGGAGATCGGCCCGGGCGCCGGTGCGCGCCAGCGTGTCCAGCACCTCCTCAACAAAGTCGGCTTGGCGAAACTGGCGCGCGCTTACATTCACAGCGACCGTCAGATGCACCATCTCGGGCCGCTGTGCCCACGCAGCCAGCTGAGCGCAGGCTGCCTCCAGCACCCAGTGGCCCAGCGGCAAGATCAATCCGGTCTTCTCAGCCACCGGGATGAACTCGCCCGGCGACACCATACCGCGTACCGGATCGATCCATCGCACCAAGGCTTCCGCACCTGTGATCTGTTGCCCTTCTTTGACCTGAGGTTGAAAATGCAGAACAAACTGGTTGGTCCGCAGAGCCTGGCGCAAGCCCGCTTCCATCGCGACAAGTGCTGCAACCTCAATCTGCATTCGCGGGTCAAAAAAGCGCATCGCGTTGCGTCCCGCAGCCTTGGCCTGGTACATGGCAAGGTCAGCGCGTATCAAAGGCTCATCGACCCGCTCTGGCTTGGTCCCAAACAGCGTGATTCCGATGCTGGGGGTGCTGAACAGGGCTGAGTTCTCCAGTTGATAACTCTGATTGAGCACCGCGAGTATCTTCTCGGCGACTGTTTCCGCCTGAACGGCTGCGTCGAATGCATCTTCTTTCAGGTTTTCAAGCATCACCACAAATTCATCACCGCCAAGCCGGGCTACCGTGTCACCCTCTCGCACACACGTTGCCAGGCGACCGGCCACCTGTTGCAGCAGCATGTCACCCTGGTGATGTCCAAGTGTGTCGTTAAGCGTTTTGAAATCGTCCAGATCAACAAGCAACAGTGCACTGTGATGCCCATGGCGCGCACCAGAGGCAATCGCCTGGTGCATGCGGTCCAGCAGCAAGCGTCGATTGGGCAGGCCGGTCAGGGAATCGCTGAACGCCAGGGTTTCGATCTTCTGTTCAGCCGCCTTGCGATCGCTGATGTCACGCGTGACCGAAAAGACACACTGAACCCCGTCAAGGGTCATCAGTTGGGCAGACAACAGGCCGGTTACGACCGAGCCATTTCTGGCAACAAATTCGGATTCGAAGTTGACACATTGACCGTCACGGGTCAGGAGCCGCGCCACCGTCTCTCGATCATCATCGTTGCGCCAGACATGAATGTCCTGCGATCTTTTTCCAAGGACTTCGGCGCGCGTCCAACCCAGCAGCTGGCAAAATCCTTCATTGACATCCAGTAGCACAGCATCTTCCAGGCCCATGATGGCGAACGCGTCCGGACTGGTTTGAAAAGCCGTCCGGTAGCGTGTCTCACTCGCCCCCAATGCCTTCTGTGCCCGCCTGCGCTCGTCCAACTCCGCCTGCACCTGGAGAAAGAGTCGTGCATTCTGTTCTGCCGACGCGACATGCAGGGCCAGTGCTTCAAGCAACTTCAGATGGTCTTCGGTGAAGGCGTCGCGGCGACAGCTCATCACCTGCATGACGCCGGTCACCGTACCAGTTGCCTTGAGCGGTACCAGCAGTGCGGAGCGCACGACATCATCGTCAGTTTCGGCCGCCGGGAAAATTCGATGCGTCTGCCCATCGACCAGGTAACTGGTTTGAGTATTCTTCAAACGTGCCTGAAAGTCATTGACCAGCAGCGATGCACCACTGCGAATCACCATACTCTGCGTACCCCTGCCCTCTTCTTCCAGTGCAATGGGCGGAAATGTGCTGACATCGAGGAGTCGCTTGTCCATCACGTAGGCACGGCAGGTGATCATCTGCGTCGCTGGATCGAACGCCGATATCGAAAAGCTGTCATTCGCGCATATCTCTGACATGAATTCATTGATCGTCAGGTAGATTTCATCGATATCCAGGGTTCGGTTCAGGCGCTGACTGGCTTGCGACAGCAGCAGCAGATCCCTGCGTTGTTCCAGGACGGTCTGCTCGTAGCGCTTGCGCTCGCTGATGTCCGCGTGGGCAATCACTGCACCCCTGCCTTCACCGTCCCGCAACGGTGTCACGGTCAAGGCGAACCAACGCTGCTGATGCGCGTTATGGCATGGGTATTCGGTGGTGAACTTATTCAGGTCTCCGCTCAGGACCGCCCGAATCCCTTCGCGGACACTGCTGGCGTCAGACTCCCCCGCGGCATCGCTGGCCTGGCATACCGCCAGGTAATCGGCTCCAACCTCAAGTCTCGCCATCCCCTGCTCAGACTCGACGCCATTGTCCAGAGCAAACCTGTGCCACGGTTCATTGACTCTCAGAATGACGCCCTCATGATTGATCACGGCAATTTCAGCGTCAACGGAATCCAGAATGCTGCGGCCAAAGGCTTCGCTATCCTTCAATACCTCTTCCCGTTGCAAATTGATTTGCAGCAGACGATTGAAACCGCTGATCATCTGACCAATTTCGTCTTCCCGTACGACCGGCAGCATGTTCACGCTCCGGGCAAGGTCGGGCAAGCTCGTCAATGCCTTTGATACTGTCAGCACCGGCAACAGTTGACGACGCAACAGCCAGGAACTGATCGACCAGACAATGAAGCCGGCCAGAAGTGTCAGAATCACTGCTGCCTCCAACATCCGTTCTTGCATATGACGGATGGGTCGAAACGCTTCATCGGTCGGCAGTGCTGCAGTAACCAACCAATTTGCAGAGGGCACACGACTGACTGCCGACAGGCTCTCCACACCGCTTGAACCTGTAACAACACCATAGCCCTCGTAACCATCCATCGCCTCGTCGATAAACCGATTGACGCCGCGTGCGGGCAAGGCTTGCATGACCCGCTTCTTGTCGCTGGCTGTGACGAACAGACGATGCTCGCGCGCAATCAGGTAGTAGCCGCCGCCAGTACCGTATCGCCTGTTCACCACGTTGTCAAAAAAGTTGGGCTTACCCAGGTTGATGGTGCCAACGAGCGCGCCACTCACATGGCCCTGCGCATCGCGCACGGGGAACGTCATGCTGAAGATCGGCGCCATCAGCTTCTTGCCCATGGCGGGGCGGCCATACACCGACTTGCCTTGTTGCAGCGGTACAGCAACTGAATCACGATCAATGTAATTGGTGCCGATACGCCCGGCGGCAAGCGGCACATCCGCAATCGCTGTGCCCTTGAGGTCTGTTGCGAAGACGCCGCCATTGAACAGCAATTGCAGTAGCGGGCGCTGTTCAAGCAGCGCTTGCAATCCTGCCCTGTCCCGCATGACAGCGGGTGTAATCTCGCCGGCAATCGTTTCCAGCGCCCGCATGCGGTCAACCAGTTCCTCGTCGAGATGTGCTGCTATGAGTGAGACCGACAGGAACTGCTGTTCACCCAGTTCACGCTGCATGTCCTGACGCAGCAAAGCACTGGCATAGTAGGTCATGGACCAAAGACTGACGACAAAGATCAGCACCGTGATCAGGGACATCCTGAACTTCAGTGTATTGGGCAGCAGGCGTTGAAGCGTCATTCAATACCCTTATTGATTTGGCTCTGATACCTGTCAGCCCTGCGCCACCGCGTATGTTGGTAGCGCTCGCCCTAGGTCATACGTATTTCTCCACGACCACAGGATCTGCAATCATCGCGTTCGCCATTGCCGGCGGCGCCTGCTGCATCGCCTCCAGGCGCGCAATTCGTGCATTGAGTTCGTCCGTCTGTGTCGTTGCCGGCGCCAGCTTGGGGTTGAGGTAAGGACTGCTGCTCCACCAGTCAATGCCCATCTCTCGTGCCTTGTCCACCGAGCAGATCAGCAGGCGGATCTGGATCGTCAGCAATTCAATATCGACAAGCTTGATCTTGACGTCACCGGCGATCACCAGGCCCTTGTCGAGAATTCGTTCCAGAACGTCCGCCAGAGTTGACGAACTGGTTCCATGGGTAATGCTTCTGGGTCTGGTGGGTGGGTTGTTTAGTTGCGGGGTGTTCATGTCATTCATCCTGTTGTGAGCGATCAGCCTGGCCAGTACCTTGTGCGTCGGCCGTGCTAGAGCAGTTTGCCCAACGGTCCCAAATCGAAATTGAGATCCTTGTCGGTCAGACCAAATTCCTTTTTCAGCCAAACCATCTGCTTGTCCAGTTCAAGAAAGGTCAGGCCCAGACGTTCGATTTCTTCATCGGTCAGGGAACCGCCCTCGATTCGCCGGATGGCCTGCTTCTCGAGCAACTGGCGCACCAGTTCCACCAGCGTCAACACCAGTTGTCCGAGGCCGTTCTTGACCGACTCCGGATCGAGTGCGATGCGCGGCGACAAGCCGGTCCTTTCGGCCCTCGGCTCATCCGGGAAGAAGAATGACTCGGGCGCGTTCATTTGTTCTCCTGCATCAGCCTGCCCTGCTGCAGGGCCGTTTCAACCGAGGTCAGCAGCAGGTTCAGGTTCAAATAGATCAGATCAATTCCGGCGACCGAGATCACAATTTCGCCCATGGCGACGACCCCGGTGTTGAGCACGCGGTCAAGCAGCTCACACAGGGATGCCGGATTGTCCTGGGGCAAGGCCATGGCAGGTTCCCGCTTAGACCGTTCGGTCAGTCTTCCAGTTGCATCAGGCGCTCGTACATGCTGCGCGCCATATGATCCTTGCCAGCGCGTTCATAGCCTTCGGCCAGCGTCAACAATTCAGTCTTGGCGGCCTCTGCCTGCGGTGTCTCGTCATGGTCGTCAACCAGAGTCCAGAACATTTCGGTCGCCTGGCGGTAGTTGCCTGCCTTGAGGTAGCGCTGAGCCATCGCGAAATGCCGCTCCAGCATGGTCGGGCCGGTACTGCGCCTGGGCACAGGGACCTGCGCCGGCGCCACAGTGCTTACAGCCACGTCCTGACCTGCTTCCATTTCAATTTCCTGCAACATCATGTTTCTCCTTCTGTCAATAAAACCTTGTTCGCCGAACCAGCCTGATACAGGTAACGACCCAGTTCGCTCAGCCGGTCAATCCCCCGCGGTTCCTGCTGCCTGAATACCATCGCCAAATGACGGGCCGCCTGTGTCTGCTGGTAACGCTCCAGTAGCGGCAGCTCGTTGCGAGCCCGCGCCGAACAAGTCGGGCACAAGGACGCAGGCGTCAGCAAATTCAGGAACACGACTGGCACGGTGGTGCCAAGGCGCTGACAGGCCGCAATGAGCCTCTGTGTTTCAGCAAAAGCCATCTCGGTGGGAATCGAGACGGCGATCAAAGCGGTCTTCGTGGCATCACTGAGCAACCGTCGAAAACTTTTCATCTTCCTGGACAGACCAACCATCGTCCGGGCGAGCCGTGGCAACCAGAAAACGTCCCGGTATTTCAAGAACAGGCCAAAGAAGGTCTTCAGCCATTTTTCGATGAGTTCCGGCATTTCCAGGAAGCGCAGCAGATGACCGGTAGGCGCCGTATCGAGCACAAACAGGTCATAGCAATTGCGGTCCATCAAGTCAACAATGCGGGTCAGTGCCAGCATTTCATCGAGTCCTGCGGGCGCCACATCGAGCAGGCGTTCCATCACGTCGCGATCGAAAGCAAGCTCCATCCCGGCCTGTGAAGTGCTGCGCCCAAAAGCGCCAGTCAATTCGGCCGAAAAATCTTTTTTCAGGTGCATGTACTCGGCCTGTGCGTCGAGTTCGATCACGCTCAGTCCCGGTGCGACCCGGGTCTCCTTCGGGCCCACGTCGCGGCCCAGGCAGGCGGCCAGGGAGTGCGCCGGATCAATCGAGAAAAGAAGCACTTCCTGACCGGGCCGCTCCTGCGCCATGCGCAGCGCAGAAGCGCAGGCCAGCGTGGTCTTGCCAACGCCTCCTTTGCCGGCAAACATCAACAGTCTTGTCGAAGCCGGCGGCACCGGGGCGGGACGCTGTACTCGAGGAATCCGGCCAACGCTAGCGGCCCGACAGTGGCTGCCTGAAGCGCCTTCGGATGCCTGCTCAGGCGCGTGCAGCAGCGCTTGCGTCTGCTGCCAAAGCGTCAACAATGGCACCGACCCCCGGGCTTCAGTCGCCAGCAGGGGCAGACTCCAGAAGCTGCAATTTGAAAAAGCCTGTGTCAGCTCCGAGATGCTCAGCGCCTGCACGGCAACACCGTCCGAGCATAGCGGACAATCCGATTGCGTCGAGGACAGGCGATTGACGATCATTTCGCGCAGCGGCAGGCCAAGGCGCTCCAACTCGCCAATCATCAGGCGCGTGACATGGATGCTCAAGGCTTCGGCCAGCAGCACTGGCACAAAGCGGCAACGCCTGGGTGATCGAAGCAAGCTCCAGAGTCTCTTCAGGTCGGCACGCGTATCTTCCAGGTAGAGGTCGGCAGCGTCCTTGTCATAGGACCCCTGGTAGAGCTGGGTCATGTAGCGATGCTTGGCCAGCATGGCATCCAGCGCCGTGATCCACTTGCGCATCATGGACGGCAGACCGAGCAGTCGAAGGGTGTGCCCAGCCGGTGCCGTGTCAACAATGATGCACGCGTACTCACCTTCCTTGACCCACGCGGCGATCTCCAGCAGGGCCATCATTTCATCGAGCCCCGGAATCGAGAGATCGACCAGCCTGGCCACGTCCGTCTGGTCAAGAAAAGTTCCCCGCAGGGCAATCGTACGCAGGTGTTCTGCACACCGGGCCTTGAAACGCGCCAGACTCTGCTGCGAGTCGATCTCACGTACCGTCAGGTTTGCCGGCAACGTGACGCCGGCAAGACAATCCATCAGTGAATGTGCCGGGTCCGTTGAAACGAGCAGGAACTTCTGCTCCGGCCAGCGCTCGGCCCGATGCAGGGCAGCAGCGGAGGCACAAGTGGTCTTGCCGACACCGCCTTTGCCACCAAAAAGCAGCAGGCGCAATCCATCATCCTGCAAGAATCCTGGAAGCGACGCTGATTCCATGATTACACCTTGCCTGCATCGCTTGGCAACGACTCCGCAGGCTCCTCTTCCTCTTCCTCTTCCTCTTCCTCTTCCTCTTCTTCCTCTTCTTCTTCGTCGTCGTCTTCTTCTTCGCCGTCTTCTTCGTCGTCTTCGTCGTCGCCCTCTTCCTCGCCGTCACCCTCGTCCACTGTGCCCTGATCACGCTCCTGAATCGCGTCCAGCCGATCCAGCAGGACCGCTTCAGCCGCGTCAAACTCCTCTTCCGTGATGGCACCGGTGTCGAGCTTCATGTAGAGCTCGCTGAGTGAGCGTGTCACTGCTTCGGCTTCACCGGCCTGCTCTTTCTGCACCGATTCGTTGATTTCCCTGAAAATCCACAGCAAGGGAGACAGCAGCAGATTGTCCAGAATCAGCATGAGAGTCCGTCAAGCCTGCAAGGCGACGCTGACAAAGTGGTGCGGAGCCCAAGGCCCGTTGAAATCAAACGAGAAATTGTTGTCAAAGCGGTTGGCCGCTTCAAAGACACCGTCTTCAAATGCCTTCTGCGCGCCGCGTTCGACCAGACAAGCCAGGTGCATCACTTCTTTTTCTTCGCGCGACGGGTTCTGCTTGATGTCGACACAGCGTGGGCTCAAAACCTCGATCACCGTATCGGAGTGCAACTCGCGGTCCTGCGTCAATAGATGATCAAACAGCCGCCCCATCTCGATCTTGTCGTTTTGCGACGGGCCGTGCTGCCGTGCGAGCATGTCATCGCGCAATTCGGCCAGGTCCGGATGGCGACTGACCATGTACTCGAAGATGTTGGGCACATCAAGCACCACACGCAGTCCCAACTCGACCTTGCCGCGTACGCGCTCGAGTTGTTCAGTAAACGTGGCACTGTTGTGCTTGAGGATCTGGAGCAGTGCCTTCTTGCTCGAAGCGATGGTTCCAAAAGCCACAGGCAGTACCGTTACCTCATCCATCAGGCGTTTGATGACAACGTTATGTGCCGCCAGGTTCTTGCGCTCCGGGCGGATCTTCTTTTCCGTTATGTCGCTCACGATCGCCGCGAGCGCCCCCTGCGAGATCACATAGACCGCTGCGCCGTTGATGCCAATGTTGCCGTAAACCGGGGGCACTTCAACCGCATCGGCGATGGCATACAGGTAGTGGCCGGGTTCGAGCAGAGATTCAATGTTCATGTTCACACCTTGAGGCAGCGCGCTCTCGCGCGCATCGCGTTGAGCCCGCGCAGCGTCGCCACACTGCCGCGTGGTGCCAGACCCGGGCCAGCTGAAAAGGGGTTCTGCCGCAACAGGCGCTGCGTCATGATCTCGCGCCGCCAGCGATACACGAGGCCTCGGCAGTCCACGTTGCAGACCACCTGAAACGACGCTGTACTCAGGGAAGGCCTTAGACAGGAAGATGTTCGGATTTTCATTGCATCACACTCCTTCATTGCCACTCAGTTGGGCCGCCTGGGCAGCTGCCTGCCTCAATAGGACAAGGCCCTTCGCTTGATGCGATCCGTCGGCGCCGTATGGATAGGAAAAGGCATGGCTGCCTGCGCAGCCGCCGGGTCCTGAAACGCCACGATGGGTCGATCAACAAAGCGCTGCAGTCGCACCTGCTTGGACTCAATTTCAGATACCCTCGCTCGAATTTCGAGGCAACGGTTCTCGGCGCGCTGCATCTCTTTGGAGAGACGCTGCTTTTCCATTTCCAGCATCGACAGTTCCAGCAGCGCACCAGCGGAGGTGCGCGTACGCCGACCGTCCACGATGCCGCCCATGGTCTTGATCTGCTGCACTCCACGCTTTTCGGTGACCATGTTGTTCTCCTTAGACAATCGCTTCGGCAAGATGAGCGGCATTCATTGCCCGGCGCGAACTGGCGGCCGACTTCTTGTCGGTCGCAACCGGCACCAGCGCTGGCAGCGGCGGACAGCAACGCGCGATGATTTCATCAAGGCGTTCCAGACCCGCGACCTGCCCGTCATGCGTGACTTTCAGGCAGTCTGCGTTCAGCACGTCATGGCACAGTTCCCTGAACGATGGGTCGCTGGCCGACACGGCGCTGTTGCGCTTGGCAACGATGCGCCCGAGCATGATGCAGGCGCGTATCGTCGGACGACCGTTGTTGACACCGAGTCTGCGAAATTCACGCACGATATCCACAATCGATTTGGACTGGCGCCATGGCAGTCCGGACTTGGCCTGCGTGATGGCCACTTCGGTTTCGTAGTCGTGATGCCCCACCTTGATCGTGATCATGCGATCCATCAAGGCGTCCTGGGTCTTGTGGACCCCGGCGTACTCTTCCGGATTGCTGGTAAAGATGGCGCTGAACTGGGGATGCACCTGGAGGTAGCCATCTCCGCTGCGCGCGTCGGGCAACTCGAGCAAACGCTCTTCAAGAATGGACAGCAGCACGTTGTTGGCCTCAGGGCGTGAACGCGTGAATTCGTCATAGATCAGCGTGAATCCATATTTGCAGGCAGTGGTCAGGCGGTTGTCGCCCCACTGCTTGGAAACAGTCTCCTCCTGCTTCAACACCGAGTGAATGTAGTTGTCCACGACTTTGGTGGAACGGTAGCCGGTCTGCCCGCCAATCAGGTCAGAGCTGCCAAACTCGTCATCACCGTGAATCAGGATCACCTGGCGGCCCAGCTGGGCTGCCACATGCATGGCCAATGCGGTCTTGCCAGTCCCGGCCGGCCCGCTGAAGTGAATCGGATAGCCCGCTCCAATATAGTCCAGCGCCCGCCCGGCGACACCCTGGATGTAAGGCGTTTCAACAAAGTTGGCTTTCTTTTCCAAAGTCAGTACTGTCAGTTCTTCGGCTTCGCTCATCACATCCACTCCTCGTGTTGATTAATACTTCGACTTGCTCTTACTTCTTCTTCAGCTTCGAAGCCTTCGCTTTGGCACGCACTGCCTTGGCAGGCATGACTTTGGCCGCAGCCTTCCTGGCAATCGGCTTGGGCGCTTCGCCACGCGGCGGCGCCATCGGCCAGGGTTTGCTCACAGGCGGCGCTGCTTTGACAACGGGCTTGACTGGCAGTTCCCCTTTCCTGACAACGGGAAGCACGGCCTCGCTACGCTGCAGCGCCGGCACCTGGACGACCGGAGCGAATCTCAGCACGCTCTTCATGACAGGCCGTACCACGTGGGCACGAGAGCGCTGAAAGCCATGCAGCATTTCAGCCAGCGACTGGGAGCGCTCGCGTCTGCCCTTTGCCAGGCCAGCCCACTGAACCTTGGCCATATGGTGATGCGCAGTGGTAAAGGAGCGCATCAGCGCTGCCACTGCATGGGAACGTTCGCGCCGGTCTTTGGCCAGCCCAGCGCCCTGCGCCTTGGCCATGCGCCGCAGCGACTTTGAGAAGGCCGAGCGTTCTTTGGAAAATTCGTCAAACAGTTCGGCCACGGCAGCCCCGACTGCCTGTCTGGATTCGAGCAGGCTGTTGCGCAGTTCGCAACTCATGTCGCCATGCTCCTGGCGGAATCCTGCGCTCATTGCCATGGCGCTCTGCAGCAGCTCCGACACTTGAGCCGAGCGGCTTGCCCGATCTGCAGCGAGTTCAGATTGCAGCGTGTTGGCCATCAGCATGCGTTCCTGCTCAAAGGAGCGCAGCGCACTGGCAGTTTGTGCCTTGATTTCGGCGACAGCCTGTGCGCGCTCACGCGCGGCAGACGTACCCAACGGCACCCTGGATGCCGTGTGTTTCTGGAAGTTGCTCATTTCAATTCACTCCTCTTGGGCGCGCAGACCGCTGGGCGCTGGCTGATTGAATTCAATTAATCGTTGCTTGCGCTGGTGCGCATAAGACAAATGCTTTCCTTACCGGGAGAACCCTCCCGGCAAAGAAAACAATTTGCACTAACACTTAGGCCGGAGCCGCAGCGCTGGATGTGAGGCCAATGGCCTCTGCATACTTGAGGTAGGTCTCGACCGATGCGATCACGACACGTGCCTCAATGGACAGCAGTTCAATACCGACCAATGACACTTTGACCCAAGCATCAATCACGATACCCTTGTCCAAGATGCGGTCAACAACTTCAGCCAAACTCGAAGAGTCCGTTGATTTTTGTACCTTTGCCATTTTCAATCTCCTAACGTATTGCACCCCTGTTAAACGCTTTCCAGACACGAAGTACGGGGCTAAACCCTTCGTTACAGGTTGTAACGCACTGATCGTGCCAAGTACGCCAGCTTCGCAAAAACAAATTCAAACCATCAAACAATGACAAATTTCGACAATCATCAGCAATCAGCATGCGATTCGAATGAAGGCGTTCGAACAAGCGCTTCTTTCTTGATAGAAAAACCGGCAAAACTATGGAATGAATGCCATAGCTGGGGCAACACTCACTAGGAACCGGGAAAAAATATCCTGTCGCTCACGCTGCCGCCAACACGCTGCGCACGGTATCGCGGATCTCGTCATGCCGAAAAGGCTTGGTCACAAACGCGGCGATGAGACCGATGGTGAGGCTGTCCTGAATCAGGCTGTCGTCCTTGTAAAAGTAGCCTGAAACCAGAATCACTGGCGCATGGTTGTCTGTTTCACTGCGGATGCGGCGCGCCAGTTCCACGCCTTCTATGTCGCCGAGTTTGGCGTCGAGCAGGATCAGATCACAGGGATGATCCTTCAACCAGCAAAGTGCCTCGGCGCCGCTGCTGGCCGTGGCAACGACAAAGCCGCTCCTGGCCAGGATCATCTTCAGCGCCCAACGCACGTCCTCTTCGTCATCAACCACCAGCACATTGCGTGAAGGCTTCATCGGACACTCACCATCATTGGCAGACGTACCACCAGGGTGCTGCCCTGGCCTTCGACACTGTTTTCCACCGCAATGACACCGCCATGCTGCTTGACGATGGTGTGACAGATAGACAGGCCCAGACCAGTACCCTGTCCGACCGGGCGCGTGGTAAAGAACGGATCAAAAATCTGGCTCAAATGGGCCAGCGCGATGCCACAACCTGTATCGCGAACATAAACCGCAGCCTGATCGCCCTCACTGCGCGTAAAGACACTGACGTCGCCACCTCCCGGCAAGGCCTGGTAGGCATTGAGCACCAGATTCATGATGACCTGCTGCAGCAAATTGGCGTTGCCTGAAATCGGCAACACGGTTTCGGCGTAATGTTCGATCAAATTGATCTTCTGAACTTTCGCCTGTGGCGTCAGAACGCTGAGCGTCTCGCGCACCACCGTCACCAGGTTAAGGGATTCGGCCTGGTTGCTCGATGGTGGGCGCGCAAATCGCAGCAGGTTTTCAATAATCATGGAGGAGCGCTCAATGCCTTGCAGGATCTTGCCCACACACTCCTTCTGGAAGGCCGGATCATCAATCGGATCAAGCAGGAACTGCGCTGCTGAATAGCTCACCGACAGCGGGTTGCGCAACTCGTGGGCGATGCCACCGGCCATGACGCCCAGCGCTGCCAGCTTTTCACTCTGATACAAATGTTGCTCCAGCGCGCGCCTTTCCACCAGATCGCGACCGACAGCAACAATGCCACTGACCTGACCCGAGTCATCCCGGATCGGCGAAAAGGACCAGTCAACCGGAATCAGGGCACCGGCGGCCGAAAGCAGGTTGATTTCACTGAAGAATTCGATCACGCCACCAGTGACCATCTGATCGATGATGGCCGCCATGTCCTTGCTGCGATTGAATTCGCAGAGTCCGGCAAGCAGTCGCCCACGCACCGAGCTGCTTGCATAGCCGGAGATCCGCTCCGCTGCCGAATTCCAGCTCGTGACGCAGCCCATGGAGTCTGTGGAGATCACCAGATCATTGGCGCTTTCCACCACACTCGCCAGATGCCGCTCGGCCATCCGGACCTTGGCGCTCAGCTGAAGCTTCTCGGTGATATCGTCCATCACCACCATGGCGTGCTCGACCGTCCTGCCGGTTTTGATCGGAATTACGGTGTAGAAATAGCTGCGGATCGGAACACCCGGTGCCCGATAGCTCATCGTGGCGCCAGGCAGTCCGGCACCGCTTTCAAAAACACCGCGGATCTTCGCCTCCAGACGGGTAAATTCCAGGATGGCGTCGGGGAACACTTCGCGAAAGCGCTTGCCGATCGTGTTGGCCTCGGACCTTTTTGCTTTCTCCAGGAAGTTCCGGTTGGCCGAGACGACACGCAGCGATGGATCGATCAGGAGCAGGGAAAAAGGAATGTTCCCAAGCAGCATGTGGTAGAGTTTTTCATACCAGCCTTCCCCGGCCGATGCGCCGGTGCGTGGACCCTCGGTGATCGAAGGTTCGACGGGCAAGGCCAACCTTTTCATGCATGGCCTTCAGAAAGATCGGGGCAGAAGTTGTACGGTGGCCAGGGGCCCCGAAGTTCAAGCGCCAATCCTATGCTCTGGTAAGCATCCTGCTGCTCTGCCAGTGCGACACGGAAATCCGGCAGGGCTTCAACGTCGAGCAGGAATGCGGCGTTAAAGACCATGCGCTCGGGTCTTCCCGTGACGTTGCTGGCATGCAGGCGCAAGGTCGTGGCGTCAATCGAGCGCAACTGCAGTGAGTGCATCAGGTCCTGGCTGACCCGCTCCAGGCCGGCTTCCAGCGCAGTTTCAATGCGCGTATCGAGTTGCTTCTGTTGCAGATAACGCAACCCGGGCGACTGCGACAGTGCGGCGCGGCATGATTGCACCTGTGCGTCTTCGGCCGCAATGATCTGGCGCGCATTGTCTTCGATCAGATAGCCCTTGACGCTCCATTCGCTCTTGTCGATCAAGGTATCGAGCCCGCCTTGGATCGCACCGTTGTGTCGCTGCAGAAACGCCATCAGGCTGTCGCGCGACCGATAGATGGTGCCAAACTTGACCGGCAGCACCGGTGAGGCGGCCATGGTCCGCGCCACCACCTCTTCATGACGCGAAGCGTGCTCACCGATCCAGGACAGGGTCTGCAGATTCTGCTCTGAGAAATCAGCGATGACCACCTCGCTGACCACCGCAACCACTTTATCCGCCACGACCGCCATGACCGGGAAGCGCTCATCGACACCAGCCAAAGCCGGCCCGACCAAGGCCTGATCCGAAGCAAGACACTGCGGCCGCGCCAGGCAATAAAGGTAAATGCCGGTCAACGCGGTCACTTCAGGAAGCGGATCGGCCACGCTCATGGCTCCTTGCGCGCCGCTTCAAAATGGCGCGCCTGGATCTGCAAGGGTGCCAGCTTTGTCGTCTTGGCGCCGCCGCCCTGACCCTGCGTAATGCGCTCGCGAATGGCGTTCAAGGCGGCACGGTTGCAGATGGCGCCCAGGTCGGCCCCACTCAGACCCGCCGTGTCAAGCGCCAGCGCTTTGAGATCCACGCCCTTGGCGACCGGCTTGCCGCGCACCTGGACCTGCAGGATCGCCAGGCGCTGACCCTCGTCGGGCAAGCCGATCTCGATCGTCACATCAAAGCGCCCTGGACGAAGCAAAGCCGGGTCGACCATGTCGGGCCGGTTCGTTGCCGCCAGCACCAAAACGCCAGCAAGCTTCTCAACGCCGTCGAGTTCAGCCAGGAACTGGCCCACGACGCGCTCGCTGACACCCGAATCCGAAGCGCCACTGCCACGGCGCGGCACCAGCGCATCGACCTCATCGAAGAACACCAGACAGGGTGCGGCCTGCTTGGCCTTCTGGAAGACCTCACGCACGGCACGCTCGGACTCCCCGACGTACTTGGACATCAGGGCCGGTCCTTTGACAGAAATGAAGTTGACCTGCGTGGCGCTCGCGGCCGCCTGCGCCAGCAACGTCTTGCCGCAACCCGGTGGTCCACACAGCAGCACGCCCTTGAGCGGCTTGATGCCGGCGGCCTCGAACAGTTCGCCGTATTGCAGTGGCCATTCGAGCAGTTCACGCAGCATGCGCTTGGGCTCCTCCAGTCCGCCCACATCGTCCCAGCCAGTGTTGGGAACTTCGACAAAGACCTCGCGCAGTGCGGACGGCTCTACATCGCGCAGCGCCGCCAGAAAATCATCCTTGCACAGTTCCAGTTTTTGCAAGGATTCATAAGGCAAAGAGGCTTGCGCGAAGTCAATCTCGGGCAGAATGCGTCGCACACAAATCATGGCTGCTTCGCGACACAGTGCTTCCAGATCTGCGCCAACAAAACCGTGCGTGATGTCGGCCAGCCGCGACAGATCAACATCGTCGGCGACGGGCATGCCGCGGGTGTAGATTTCAAGAATCGCCAAACGACCATGCCGGTCCGGGATGGGTATTCCGATCTCGCGATCAAAACGTCCGGGCCGACGCAGCGCCGGATCGATCGCATTGGGAATGTTGGTGGCGGCAATGACGACCACCTGGCCACGCGCTTTCAGGCCGTCCATCAGACTCAGGAGTTGGGCCACAACTCGGCGCTCAACCTGGTGTTCACCCCCCAGACCTTCACGCTTGGGCGCAATGGAATCGATCTCGTCGATAAAGATGATGCTCGGTGCCTGTTTGGTTGCGTCGTCGAACAGTTTGCGCAGGAAGCCCTCGGACTCGCCGTAAAACTTCTGCATGATCTCGGGACCGCTGATCGAAAAGAAGTGCACATCGGTTTCATGCGCAACCGCCCGGGCAATCAGCGTCTTGCCACAGCCGGGTGGTCCGTACAGCAACACTCCCTTGGGCGCATCGATCCCAAGCCGCACGAACACTTCAGGAAATCGTAGCGGCAGCTCGATGATCTCGCGCACCCGCTGCACCTCGCGCTTGAGGCCGCCAATATCTTCATACGACAGCGCAGCTCGTCCCGCCGGACTGGCCTTCGCCTCGGACTGTGCCGGCCCAACCGAAAGCAGCGTGTCCGGCGCAATCAGCACCGGACCCTTGGGCTTGGTCTCGCGCACCAGAAAGTCCAGTGATCGACTGCCAAACAGGGTGCCTCTGATGCGGTCGCCCTCCAATACCGGCAAGCCGTCGAGCCGGGCCCCTATGTATTCCAGATCACGGTCCGACAAGCCTGGCGCGGTGGGTGAAAGAACAATGCGCTGAGCCGGCTGTGCCTTCACTTTATGAATTGACACGACATCATCAAGCGCCACCCCGGCGTTGACGCGGGACAGCCCGTCCAGCTGAACCCTGGTGGCGCCACGATCATCCTTGTAGGCCGGCATCAGCTTGCAGACTGTGCGACGCTTGCCGCTGATCTCGACAATGTCACCAATCTCCAGCCCCAACGCCAGAATGTCGCTTGGATCGATTCTTGCCAGCGCGCGCCCGACGTCCTTGCTCAGCGCCTCACTGACCTTGAAACGCAAACCCGCCGTTTCGGTTTTCTTGTTTGTCATTTCTTCTTGCCCTTCTTGCTCAGCGCAATTTCGAGAATGCCATTGCGGCAATGAAAGCTGAGCTTGTCGGCTGAAAAACTGGAGGGCAAGAGCATCTCCTTTCGGTAGTTGGGGTGCCCGTTTTCAGTTGTGATGAGCAGGATGTCATCATCAAGCTCCACCTTGACATTGGCTTCTTCGGTCCCTGGCACTTCGGCCACGATCAGCAGGCGACCCGGCTCATCAAACAGATCGACCATCGGCTCGCGGATTTCGCGCACCGCGACCAACTTGCCCTCTTCGTCCTTGCGGATGTTGCCGAAAGGCTCGACTCTTGGCCCTTTGTCGCCGATACCGGATTTGATCGTGAAGCCAAACACTCCTTTGGCGTTCTGGTCGGATCCCAGCTTGAACTCGCCGCTCTTGCTCAGGCTGCCACCGGCCTGCTCGGCTTCCTGAGCCAACTTGCCCAACTGCTCGATCAGCTTGCCCATACCGGAAAAAAAGCCGGCACCGGAAGGCTCGGGCTTTACTTTTGCAAATGCCTCCCCCAGTCGACGTCCGATTTCATCGAGGCGCTCTTTGCCTTGGGTAAATTCTTCACTTCGTTTTCTGTCAACCACAATATTCCCCCTTTGGTAGCTACAAGCATGAAAAGTGCCTAGCCACGTTCTGTGCCATCGCGACGCTTGTACTCATCCTTCATGAACTGAACAGACGAAATTTCGTAGGTTTTGAGCTTGCTGTGAATGGTCTTGTAATCAATCTGCAGCAACCTGGCGGCCTGCGCCTTGTTGCCTTGGGTCAAAGCCAGGGTACGAACCAACATGGCGCGCTCGACCTGAGCCGTTATCTGCGCTACTGCTTCCTTCATGGGCAAATCGGTTCCCATGGCAAGCAAGCCCGCCGGATCACAAAGCGGACAGGTCTTCTGATCGGTGCTTTCCAGCCAGACTGCCTTGCGCTTTTCCGGCTCGAAAGGTTGCAGCGGCCGAGTGCGTTGATCGAGCGTGGAAATCAGCTCGGGTCCAATCAAACCGTCAGCGGAATCGCATAGCAAGACGGCGCGGCGCAACTGATTGCGCAACTCGCGCGCGTTTCCGGGCCAGTCGTAGCGCTGCAAAATGGCCCAGGCATTGACCGACAGGCCTTTGACCTGTTTGGCCAGTTCCGCATTGGTCTGCCCCAGGAAGCGGTGCACCAGAAAAACGAGATCTTCCTTGCGTTCACGCAGCGCCGTCAAATGAATGGTGTACTCCGCCAGCCGATGGTAGAGGTCACCACGAAAGGTGCGCTGATCAACCATCGCGAGCAAGTCGGCATTGGTCGCTGCCACCACGCGAAAATCAACTTTTTGCTCTTTGGTCGCGCCGATCCTGTGAATGCGCCGGGTCTCCAGCACACGAAGCAGCTTGCCCTGCATCGCCAGCGGCAAATTGCCGATTTCATCGAGGAAAATTGTGCCGCCTTCGGCCAGTTCAAAGGCACCAGCCTTGGCTTGATGCGCCCCTGTGAATGCGCCCTTTTCATGGCCGAACAGCTCGCTTTCGATCAGGTTTTCCGAAATCGCGCCGCAGTCCACTGCAACCAGCGGTTTGCCAGCACGGTCGCTTCGGGCATGAATGGCCTGCGAAAGCAGTTCCTTGCCGGTTCCTGACTCACCTGTAATCAGAATCGAGAAATTGGTCCGCGCTACCCGCTCCACCTCGCGCTGAATGCCCTGGATAGCAGCGCTGTTGCCCATCGAGTTGACCAGTGAATCTGCCTTGCGTGCCGAATCTGCAATGTGACGGACCTGCAGCTTGGACTTTCTCTCCTCAAACGCGTAGCGAACCGTGCGCACCACGTCCTCGTTCTTGAACGGCTTGGTCAGGTAATCCCAGGCACCAGCGCGCACTGCGCGCACCGCATCGTGGGTCTTGCCGTTGGCGGTCACCATAATGACGGGCAGCATCTTGTGTTCAGCCTTGATTTTCGCGAGCACTTCAAAGCCGTCCATATCGGGCAAACCAATATCGAGCAGCACCAGATCCGGCGCCTGCGTGCGCACAATGCTCAGAGCCTCTTCGCCGTCACCCGCTGACAGGGCTACAAAACCGGCCTGCCGCATCAGATTGGACATGACCCAGCGCGCGTCTTCCTGATCGTCCACTACCAGCACCCTGGCCTGGAGAAATGGCTTGCTATCGGAGGGTTCCGTCATCATGATGCTGTCTGAGCCTGTTTTTCCCGAAGCGACGGGAGCAATTGACGCACAAGAATGTCAGCGTCGAGCAGACTCTCGACTGAGTGTGCCAGTCCGAGGAACAGCAAACCAACTTCGTCAGCCAGCAGCGTTGCATTGATCCGATTCGCAATGAAGCGATCTCGCTCGATCAGCAATTGGCGACTCTGCCGAACACGCTGTGCACTGTGCTCGGCATCGGCGTCACGCCCGGCCTCCTGGTGAAAGCGATACTCCTGCAACAGCAGTTGCGGATCCTCGGTCCCCATCAGACGCGAACCCAAGCCGATGAACTCGACCAGCAACTGGTAGTTCTTGCTACCCTGAGCAGCGACATCCTGAACAATCTGTTCCTCCTTGCCGCAGATCGGCAAGCCATCCTGATACAGGCGCACGCTGGCGTAAGGAAGATGGAGTGCCTGAATGATCTTCCTGATACCGGTCCAGACATCCTCGATGGACTGCAAATGCCGAATCCATTTGGCCTGACCGAATTTCTTGACATAGTCGAGCTTGGTCTGCCCATGCAGCGAGCCCATATCCTGTTCAGTATGGACGATGGGAATCACTATCAGTGTCCGCATGTTTTGCAGTCTGTGGGAAAAGGGGAAGACAGGTCGAACCCGGCATGGCCTCAAGCCCCATGTTCTCCTCCATTAGGCGTTGATTCTGGACGATGTATGTACGTTTTGGTGCGACCTATCTGGCTCAATCATGATGTACATCAAGAAGCTGCTGTTCACAAGACCAAGCCAGGAATCCGTTTATCCAACGCACATGCACTATCCTGAACGCGACCATAATTGCTTATCGTCAAACTATTCAATAACTGAAATCGCGAGGATTGATGTTTAGCTTTCTTCCAGCACCCATGGTAGGACTGATCGCCGCGCTGCTACTGCTGTTCAACATCCTGTTCTGGGTGCCGCTGTTGCTTTTGCTGGCGCTGGTCAAGCTGCTGATTCCACTCAAATCGGTGCGTCTGGCTATAGACCCGCTGCTGCTGCACATTGCAGAAGCCTGGATTGCCGGCAACAGTGCCTGGATGGGCCTGACGCAACGCACGCAATGGGACGTGCAGGGCATTGACGGTCTGAAGTACCACAGCTGGTACCTGGTGAACTGCAACCACCAGTCCTGGGTTGACATTCTGGTGCTGCAGCATCTTCTCAACCGCCGCATCCCGCTGCTCAAGTTCTTCCTCAAGCAGCAGTTGATCTGGGTGCCCATCATGGGCCTGGCCTGGTGGGCGCTCGAATTTCCTTTCATGCGCCGGCACAGCGAGGACTACCTTAAACAGCACCCTGAAATGCGCGGCAAGGATCAGGAAACAACGCGCAAAGCCTGTGAAAAATTTGCCTTGATTCCGACCAGCGTGATGAATTTTCTGGAAGGCACACGCTTCACGCGGGCCAAACATCAGCGTCAGAAATCACCGTACCGGCATTTGCTCAAACCCAAGGCGGGTGGCCTCGCCCTGGCCCTGAACGCCATGGGTGACAAGTTTCAGGCGATTCTGGACGTCACCATTGTTTACCCCGAAGGAGCCCCCGATTTCTGGCAGTTTCTGCGCGGAGGGCTCAAGCGCGTGGTCGTTCGCGTGCGCACGATTCCCGTTCCGCAGCAACTGGCGCAATGCGATTACGCCGGCGATCCGGCTGCGCGCGAGGCTTACCAGAAATGGGTGCAGCAGTTGTGGCTGGACAAGGACGCGCAGATTGCCGCGCTTATTTCCCGCCCAGACCCATCGCCCGGGTGATCACTTCTTTCATGATTTCGTTGGTGCCGCCGTAAATGCGCTGCACGCGGGCGTCGGCGTAGGCGCGGGTGATCGGGTAGTCCCACATATAGCCGTAGCCGCCAAACAGTTGCACGCACTCGTCCATCACCTTGCACTGCAGGTCCGAGCACCAGTACTTGGCCATGCTGGCCGTGGCCGTGTCCAGCGTATCAGCCAGCAGCAGTTCCATGCATTTGTCAACAAAAACCCGCGCCACCTGGACCTCAGTCTGCAGTTCCGCCAGGGTAAAGCGTGTGTTCTGGAAGGCGGCGATCGGCTGACCAAAAACCTTGCGCTCTTTCACATAGTCCACCGTCCAGTCAATGGCTGCCTGCGAAGCCGCCACAGCGCCGATGGCAATCTGCATGCGCTCCCAAGGCAGTTGCTCCATCAGACAGATGAAGCCACGGTTTTCGTGCGCTGCGCCGCCCAGCAAGTGGCTCGCTGGCACACGAACGCTATCGAAAAAAAGTTCGGCAGTATCCTGCGCCTTGAGTCCGAGCTTCTTCAGGCGCTTGCCAACTGAGTAGCCCGCCATGCTGCGCTCAACCAGCAGCAGACTGGTCCCCTTGGCACCCGCTGCCGGATTGGTCTTGGCCACCACAATCACCAGATCCGCGTGCCAGCCGTTGGTGATGAAGGTCTTGCTGCCATTGAGCAGATAGCTTCCATCACTTTGCTGGATGGCCGTGGCCTTGATGCCCTGCAGGTCAGACCCGGCAGAGGGCTCGCTCATGGCAATGGCGCCTATCAGTTCGCCGCTGGCCATGCGAGGGAGGAAACTTTTCTTCTGAGCTTCAGTACCGTAACGCAGGATGTAGGGTGCAACGATCTCGTTGTGCAGCGAGTAGCCAATGCCGGAGAAACCCGCGCGACTCAGTTCCTCCATCTGCACCACCGAATAAAGTTTGTCAGCTCCGGCACCGCCATACTCCTCGGGCATGCTCATGCACAGAAGACCGTTCTCTCCGGCCTTGTTCCAGACCGCACGATCCACGTAGCCCTGCTCTTCCCACTGGGCATGGAATGGCGCGATTTCCTTGTCGATGAAACGACGAAAACTGTCCCGAAAGGTTTCGTGGTCGGTCTCAAAAAGGGTTCTCTGGATCATGGCTTCATCGCAATCTTCAAAATGGACTATTTATACCAAGCATTCGCTTTGCGAAAAGAATATACTGCATCCCGAGCTTTTTGCAGCCACTTTTTCCCCTGAATTTTGAATTGGAGAACCCATGACCGAAGCATTTGTGTATGACGCCATCCGCACGCCACGCGGCAAGGGCAAGAAGGATGGCAGCCTGTTTGAAGTCAAGCCGATCAATCTGCTCGCCGGGGTGCTGAGCGACCTGCAGCGCCGCAACCAACTCGACACCTCACGCGTTGACGACGTGGTGATGGGCGTTGTTTCTCCGGTCGGTGAGCAGGGCTCGGTGATTGCCAAGGTGGCAGCGCTCAAGGCTGGATGGGACTTCACCTGTTCTGGCGTGCAGATCAACCGCTTTTGCGCCTCGGGTCTGGAAGCGGTGAATCTGGCGGCGCAAAAAGTACGGTCGGGCTGGGAAGACCTCGTCGTGGCGGGCGGCGTCGAGAGCATGAGCCGGGTGCCGATTGGCTCTGACGGTGGCGCCTGGGCGATGGACCCCGAAACCAATTCGCAAACCGCCTTTGTACCGCAGGGCATTGGCGCTGATCTGATAGCCACTCTGGAAGGTTTTTCGCGTGAGGACGTCGATGCCTTTGCATTGCAGAGCCAACTGCGCGCCGCCAACGCACGTAGCAAGGGCTACTTTGAACACTCGCTGGTTGCCGTCAAGGATGCGCTGGGTCAGGTGATTCTGGGCGAAGACGAATTCATCAAGCCGCAAACCACACTGGAAGGTCTGGCCACACTCAAGCCCGCTTTCGAGCAGATGGGTGGCATGGGTTTCGACCAGGTGGCACTCACGCGCTATCCGCAGGTCGAGCGCATCGCCCACGTGCATCATGCGGGCAACTCGAGCGGCATTGTCGACGGCGCCGCAGCCCTGCTGATCGGCTCAGAAGCCGCAGGCAAGGTCCATCGCCTGACACCGCGAGCACGCATCGTGTCGGCCGCGCTGAGCGGCGCCGATCCAACCATCATGCTGACCGGACCGATGCCAGCCGCGCGCAAGGCTCTGGCCAAAGCCGGTATGACGATTGATCAGATTGATCTTTTTGAAGTCAACGAAGCCTTTGCCGCCGTCGTGATGCGTTTCATGAAGGAAATGAAAGTGCCGCACGACAAAGTCAATGTCAACGGCGGCGCCATCGCCATGGGCCATCCGCTGGGGGCCACCGGAGCCATGATCCTGAGCATCCTGATAGACGAATTGCACCGGCGCAAACTACGTTACGGTCTGGCCACGCTGTGTGTTGGCGGCGGCATGGGCATCGCGACGATAGTGGAGAGAATCTAATGAAGACAATCAAATACGAATTGCAAGACGGCATTGCGACCATCACGTTTGACGAGCCCGATTCTCCCGTCAACACCATGTGCCTGCAGTGGCAGCAGGATCTGAGTGCCCTCGCGGCCCAGGTGCTGCAGGACAAGGATGCCATCAAGGGCATCATCCTGGCGTCCGCAAAATCGACCTTCTTCGCTGGCGCGGATCTGAAGGGCGCGATGCGTTTGAAGGTCACGGACGCTGGCGCCATCTTCACTGAAATCGAACTCGTCAAGAAGAATTTCCGAACACTGGAGACGCTGGGCAAACCGGTCGTGAGCTGTCTGAACGGCACCGCGCTGGGTGGCGGTTGGGAAGTGGCACTGGTCGGGCACTACCGGATCGCCATCGATGATCGCAAGACGCAATTTGGTCTGCCTGAAGTGACGCTGGGCTTGCTGCCCGGCGCCAGCGGCGTGACCAAGATGACGCGCCATCTGGGACTGATGGGTGCCCAGCCCTACCTGGTCGAAGGCAAGACTTTTTCGCCGAAAGAGGCCAAAGGTTTGGGCCTGGTGCATGAACTGGTGGCGCCCTCAGAAGGCGCCGCCGCCGAGATGCGAGCCCGGGCCCTGGCCTGGATTGGCGCCAACCCGAGTGCCCAGCACCCCTGGGAAGCGAAAGATTACAAGGTCCCGGGCGGCACACCGTCCAGCCCCAAGGTAGCCATGATGCTGGTCGTCGCACCGGCCATGATCAAGAAGCAGACGCGCGGCCTGTACCCGGCGCCCGAAGCCATCATGGCCTGCATGGTCGAAGGTTTGCAGGTTGACATCCCGACCGCGCTGCGCATTGAGAGCCGCCATCTGGCCAAGCTCATGACCGGAGCCAACGCCCGCGCCATGATCAACACCTTCTTCTTCAACCTGAACGCCATCAAGAGTGGTCAGTCGCGCCCAGGCACAGCGCCACGCTACAAGCCGGCCAAAGTCGGGCTGCTCGGCGCTGGCATGATGGGTGCAGGCATTGCCTTCAGCCAGGCCAGCAAGGGTATTGCCACCGTCCTGAAGGACGTGAATCAGGAGCGGGCGGACCTTGGAAAATCCTACAGCGCGAAACTGACGCAGGCCCGGGTCGACAAGGGTCGCATGAGCGCCGAAGAGCAACAAACCATTCTGGCGCGCATTCAGGCCACCGACAAGGTTCAGGACCTGA
>JBAXNI010000004.1:0-53044 GCA_037133835.1 Comamonadaceae bacterium
AACGCTTTTTGCAAAACGTGTGTCAGTCCTTTTGCCTGAGCGTTCACAGTCCGCGATTGCGGTCTCCTGCGCCTTCGGCGGCACTTGCAAGCAAGTGCTCTCTCCTGACGTGGGAGATTCTAACTCCCACTTTCGGGTTTACCGTTACCTGAACAAGCTATCGGTGTTGAATTCGGTCTGACTCAGCGTTGCGGGCATTGTGCCGACCGGCGAACAATTTACCTCTAGAATCAGGCGAGCCCAAGGGCGTCACTACAAAGTAACTTACAAGAGGAGCAAGCATGAAACTGGTTTCTGGTACCTTGGCAGCAATATTCTGCGCGATCGGACTGGGCTTTGGCGGGTCAGTCGCCGCTGCCGAAAAGGTCAACATCGGTATTGTCACCGCACCGAATTTTGTCCACACGATTGCCGCGACCAAGTTCAAGGAAGAACTCGACAAGGCATTGCCCGGCAAGTATGAGGTCATCATCCACCACTCCGCCGCACTGGGTAGCGAAACTCAGGTCCTGCAGCAACTGCAGCTTGGCACAGTGCAAATGAGCGTGTGCACCACCGGTCCGGTGGAGACCTTCGTGCCGGAGATCAAGGCGCTGGAGATGCCCTTCCTGTTTAGCTCCTACGAAGCCTCTGACAAGGTGCTGGACGGGCCGATTGGTCAGGATTTGCTCAAGCGTTTTGACAAGGCTGGCCTGGTCGGCATGCATTTTCTGGACAATGGCTTTCGCAATGTCACCAATTCGAAGCGCGCCGTGAACGGCCCCGAAGATCTGAAGGGTATGAAGATTCGTACCATGGAGTCACCGACGCACCTGGCCATCTGGCGTGCGATTGGTGCCAACCCAACACCCATGGCCTGGCCCATTACCACGCAGTTGCAGCAGGGTGTGCTCGATGGTCAGGAGAACCCGATCTCCGTCATCTCTGCTGGCAAGCTCAATGAAGCGGGCCAGAAATACCTGACGATGAGCCGGCACGTGTATTCGGCATTGGTGTTTGTGGGCAGCAAGGCCTTCATGGACAAACTGCCTGCCGCTGATCGCAAGGCATTCATGGACGCGGCCCAGACGGCGTCCTTTGCCGGTCGCCGCTACGTGCGCGACAACGAAGCTGCACAGTTGGCAGCGTTGAAGGCCGCCGGCATGCAGGTGGTCGATGTCCCGGATCTGGCCGCCTTCCGTGCCAGGACTGAGCCGGTTTATGCCTCCTTGAGTGGCGATACCAAGAAAATTGTTGACGAAATACGCAAGTCCGCCAAGTAAGATGAGCTTGGGTAAAAGGATTGACGGTTACAGCGAGTACGTCAACGGTCTGGTTGAGAAGTTACTGCTGATTGCGGGTGTCGCGATTTCCATCATCCTGTTCGCCCAGGTTGTGGCTCGATACGTTGGGCACTCGCTCAGCTGGTCGGAAGAATTGGGTCGCTACCTGCTGGTGGCGACCACTTTTCTTGGCGCTACCGTGGCGTACAAGCGGGCGCATTTCATTGGTCTGGCAGGCTTCGGCGCTCGTTTCGGGCTGTTCTTTGAACAGTTCATTGTGCGCGGCCTGCAGGTTCTCAATCTTTGCTGCTTCGCCTTGATCACGTGGTACGGGGTGAAATACACGGTGAACGCCTGGGAGCAGACATCGACCGCTGTGCAAATGCCCATGTCTTTGCCGATCTCGGTTGTGCCGTTGTCAGGTGCGATTTTCCTATTGCACATTCTGGCGGACATGACCAAGAGCAAGCAGGCCAAGCCATGATCATCATTCTGTTGTTCACACTGATGTTCCTGCTGATGGCGCTCGGCCTGCCAATCGCGCTTGCCATCGGTTTGCCTGCGATCGGCCTGATTGTCACGCCTGGCGTATTCCCTGACACCGTCACTCTGGCAGCGCTAGGACAAACCGTGGTTCAACAATTGTTCTCCGGTGTCGACTCCTTTGATCTGCTGGCAGTTCCGCTCTTCATGATTGCCGGCTCCATCATGGAGGTAGGCGGCATTTCGCGGCGCCTGATTGACTTCTGTGACAGTCTGGTCGGCTGGGCGCCCGGTGGGCTGGCCGCTGCTGCCATCGTGGCCTCGATGATCATCGCTGGCATTTCGGGTTCGGCTGCAGCGGATACCGCGGCCATAGGCGGCGTCGTGATTCCCGCGATGATCCGCCAGGGCTATCCGCCGGCATTTGCCGCAGCGGTGGTGGCGGCTGGTGGCTCGATAGGCATCATCATTCCGCCATCGATTCCGATGGTCATCTTCGGTTTCATGACGAACATATCGATCTCTCAGCTGTTTGCAGGCGGCATGCTTGTCGGCATCTTGATGGGGCTGTCCTTTCTAGTGATTGCCGTGTGGGTGTCCTGGCGCAATGGCTATGGCGAACGTCAGCCGTTTGCATGGAAGAAAGTGCTTGTCACCGGCAAGGCAGCGTTCTGGTCCATGGGCGCGCCCATTGTCGTGCTGGGCGGCATTTTGACCGGCATTGTGACCGTGACCGAAGCAGCAGCCCTTGCAGTGTTTTACGCACTGCTGGTCGGCACCGTGATCAACCGCGAATTGCCCTGGAAAGAATTACCTGGGCTCATCATGCGCTCTCAGGTAGCGGCTGGCGGCATCCTGTTCATCATTGCGATGGCCAAGATCTTTGGTTGGCTGCTGGCCATGCAGCAAACTGCCACGCTGCTCGATGTGTTCGTCAATTCGCTGTCGCTGCCACCGGTGGGGTTGCTGCTCTTGATCATGGGCCTGCTGCTGATAGTGGGCTGCATCATGGAAACAACAGCCGCGCTGCTCCTGCTGGTGCCAGTGCTGGCCTTGCTGACACCGCAGATGCAGGTCGATCCGGTTCAGTTCGGCGTGCTTGTCGTCGTGAATCTGGCTATCGGCATGCTGACACCGCCCGTGGGTATCTGTCTCTTCGTGGCATGTGGCATTGCCGATGTATCGCTCGGCAAAATTTCGCGCGCCGTCATGCCATTGGTGATCGTTGCGATCATTGATTTGCTGATTGCCGCGCTTTGGCCGCCATTGACCATGTGGCTGCCAACATTGTTCTACCGTTAGCCCGATCCAACGCTGAGGCTTCACTCCCCAGCTAACTTCGGCATGGCTTACATGCCCGCGTAATTCGGGCCGCCCCCGCCCTCAGGCGTGACCCAGACAATGTTTTGTGTCGGGTCCTTGATGTCGCAGGTCTTGCAGTGCACGCAGTTGGCAGCATTGATCTGCAGGCGGTCTGTGCCGTCGTCGTTCTTCATGAACTCATAAACACCGGCTGGGCAGTAGCGGGCTTCCGGGCCGGCAAACTTCTGCAGATTGATGGCCACCGGCACGCTGGCGTCCCTGAGCGTCAGGTGCGCCGGCTGATTTTCTTCATGATTGACGTTGCTGATGTAAACGCTGGAGAGGCGGTCGAAGGTCAGCTTGCCGTCGGGTTTGGGGTAGTTGATGGGCTTGCACTCGGCTGCCGGCTTGAGGTAAGCATGGTCGGGCTTGTCGCGATGGATGGTCCAAGGCATATTGCCCTTCAGGCCAAACTGCTCAAAACCGTTCATCAGCGAGCCCACGGTCAGACCATACTTGAACCAGGCTTTGAAGTTGCGTGACTTGTTCAACTCAGTGTAGAGCCAGCTGTTCCGGAACGCTTGCGGATAGGCGCTCAACTCATCGTGCTGACGCCCACCGGTGACAGCTTCATAAGCGGCCTCAGCGGCCAGCATGCCCGACTTCATGGCCGTATGGCTGCCCTTGATACGACTCACATTCAGGAAGCCCGCATCGCAGCCAACCAGGGCACCTCCGGCAAATACCGTCTTGGGCAAGGACATGATGCCCCCGGCAGTGATGGCGCGTGCGCCATACGCTAGCCGCTTGGCGGGTTTGAGCCCTTTGTCTTCACCTTCGAGGTAGTAGCGGATGTTGGGGTGGGTCTTCCAGCGCTGGAATTCTTCAAACGGGCTGAGGTAGGGATTGGCGTAGTTCAGGCCGGTGATGAAGCCCAGAGCGATTTTGTTGTCTTCCATGTGGTACAGAAATGAGCCACCGTAAGTGCTGTCGTTCATCGGCCAGCCGGCCGTATGCACCACCAGACCGGGCTCATGGCGCGCTGGGTCGATCTCCCACAACTCCTTGATGCCCAGGCCATAGGACTGCGGGTCACAGCCTTCATCGAGCTTGTACTTGGTAATCAACTGGCGACCGAGGTGGCCGCGCGACCCCTCGGCAAAGATCGTGTACTTTGCAAGCAACTCCATGCCGATCTGGAAATTCTCACCCGGCTCGCCATCCTTCTCCACGCCCAGATTACCGGTGGCCACACCCCGCACCGCACCGGCTTCGTTGTAAAGGATTTCTGCGGCCGCAAAGCCCGGGAAAATTTCAACCCCCAGGCTTTCGGCCTGGGTTGCCAGCCAGCGCGTCAAGGCGCCCAGACTGATGACGTAGTTGCCGTGATTCTGGCTGCATTGGGGCAGCAGGAAGTTGGGTGTGCGATAGCCTGTGGTTTCGCTCAGAAACATCATCGCTTCATCGGTCACCGGCTGGTGCAGTGGTGCGCCCAAAGCCTTCCAGTCAGGAAACAGTTCATTCAGCGCAATGGGATCGAGCACCGCACCCGACAGAATGTGGGCCCCCGGTTCCGCGCCTTTCTCCAGCACGACCACCGAGACGTCCTGGCCTTTTTCAGCAGCGAGTTGCTTCAGACGTATGGCAGTCGAGAGTCCGCCGGGGCCGCCACCGACGACAACAACGTCATACTCCATTGCTTCACGTGGGCCGAACTGATTCAGAATTTCCTGGTTTGTCATGGTTTAACTCATCTGATAATGGCAGCATGGTGCTGGAAACAGGACCGCGGCCGTTGATTGTCGAACGCGAGACTGATTTTATGCGTTCAATCGACATAATCGAAGGATCGTTTCTTCTACTCACGGAGCTTTTCAAATGGCATACAGCATTGATCTCTCGGGCCGCGTGGCCTTCATTACCGGTGCCTCCAGCGGCCTCGGTGCCCAGTTTGCCAGAACGCTGTCGAGTGCCGGTGCGGCGGTGGTGCTGGCGAGTCGGCGCATGGACAAGCTCAAGGATTTGCGTGCCGAGATTGAGGGCGAAGGCGGTGACGCCCACGTGACAGAGCTCGATGTGACAAGTCTGGATTCCATCAAGTCCGCCGTGGCCCATGCGGAAACAGAGGTCGGTTCGATCGACATCCTGATCAACAACTCGGGTGTCAGTACCACACAGCGAATTCAGGATGTGGCAGAAGAGGACTTTGAATTCATGTTCAACACCAACGTGAAGGGCGCCTTTTTTGTTGCGCAGGAGGTCGGCAAGCGCATGCTGGCGCGCGCAAAGGGAGCGGCACCGGGCACGTACACCGGTGGTCGCATCGTCAACATTGCGTCCATGGCGGGTCTGCGTGTTCTGCCGCAAATTGGCGTGTATTGCATGAGCAAGGCCGCGGTGGTGCAAATGACCAAGGCGATGGCGCTGGAATGGGGCAAATTCGGCATCAATGTCAACGCCATTTGTCCGGGTTACATCGATACCGAAATCAATCACCGGCATTGGCAGACAGAGCAGGGCAAGAAGCTCATGCAAATGATGCCGCGCAAGCGCGTTGGTCAGGCCAAGGATCTGGACGCGCTGCTGGTGATGCTGTGTTCCAACGAAAGTCACTTTATCAATGGCGCCGTGATCTCTGCTGACGATGGCTTTGGCGCCTGATGAAGATTGAAATTCCCGCCCGCAAGAAACTGGTCTACGAAATGCAGATTCCCATTCGCTGGGGCGATATGGATGCCATGAATCACCTCAATAACACCAGCTACTTCCGCTACCTTGAGACCTGTCGCATTGACTGGATGCAGTCCATCGGTTGCCAGCCGGACGCGCAGGGTGAAGGCCCGGTGATCGTCAACGCTTTCTGCAACTTCTACAAGCAGTTGGAGTACCCCGGGCAGGTGCTGATGAAAATGTATGTGAGCGACCCGGGGCGCACGACCTTCGAGACCTGGGGCACGATGGAGAGGCTGGATCAGCCAGGCGTGCTGTATGCCGCCGGTGGCGCCACCACGATCTGGGTTGATTTTCCGAATCGAAGGGCCAAGACGCTGCCCGACTGGATGCGCCAGATCGTGAGTTGATCTTGTAGGCCGGGACAGGCCGCTGCGGCACTCAGCTCCGCGGCTGTCCTCCGTCCTTCGGACTCCCCCTTGATGCCGCTGCGCTGAGCGCCCCAGCGGCCCGTCCCGTCGGCGAAGCTAGTGCATTAGCCGAAACCGGCTGCCACGGAAGTTGAAGATCGAGCTTTTGGCGCCTATTTCTTCGAGCGTTACTTCCGGTGCCGCCAAACTGCCCTGTGGCAAGACCTGGTTATTAACCAGCAACAGGCGCTGACCCGGATTGTCTGAATAGACGGCACCGGTAATGTTCAGGGCAGGAATCTGACGGCGAACATCGTCGGAGAGCTCCGCGAGCAGCGGAACCGCAGGCGCCCGTGCGGATTGCGCGCTTGCTGTGGTCTTCGGTGGCTGTGAGGGTGCGGCCATCGCCGCTGGCTGTGAGCTTGGCGTTGTCGGTGGGGCAATGGCCGGCGCCGGCACAGATGGTGCAGAAGCGGTCGGCGCTGTCGCCACGACCGCCTGTGAAATTGCCGGTGCGGATGCAGGTACGGCGGGTGCCATCAGTGCCGGCAACGCCACGGTCTGAGCTGAGCCAACGCGCGGCGCTGAGTCAGACGCCGGGCGCCAGAGCCACAGCGCAAGTGCAAGTGCACCCAGCAGCAACGTGCTAGCGCTCGCAACGATCATCAGTTTGCGACCCGAAGAACGCTTCGTGGTTCCAGATCCTGCCAACTGGCGCGCATACAGGCCGGGCACCACGCCACGTTCGCGTTCGGCATCGGCCCGTTTTAGTGCATCGAGGATATAGGACATGGTCTTATCGTGGCTCGGATTGCAGCCGCACAGGGTTGGCGCCGGTCGCGCTGTCGAGTTGCATGAAGGTCATGGGCCCCGGTTGCCCGTCGGCTTTGAGTCCCTGGGAGCGCTGGAAGGTGCGAACCCGCTCGCGCAAGGCCCTATCCAGCATCCGGGCACCGGCCTCAGGCGCAGGTGCCGGAGTGGCCTCAAGCAGATCGAGCTGCCTTGCCAGATGCTCAATGGCGGCGCCGCTGCTGCCATCACGCAGGTCGGGCTGGTAATCAGGGGGCGCTTGCCAGTAGGTTGCAAAATCGCCTCTCCACCAGCGGCCCAGAGAAACCAATGTGACCCTGTGCAGGCCGTCGGCAAGCCGCAGCGTTGCGGCTTGCTCACCCAGACCGACCAACAGTGCGTACTGGGGCCGAGCCGCGTTGACGTGCAAAGTCAGAATGCCGGGGCGGTTGAGCTGACGCAATTGCGGCAGGCTGAGGTTGCCGGCGCGATAGCACTGAAGTTTTTGCTGATTGGCAGTACTGCACGGATCGCCATCGGTGGAAGGCAGTTTCCAGTTGGCGCCCAGTGCTTGCCAGGCGACGTTGATGTCAAGCGGCAGTTGGGCCAGCAAGGAGTCCAGCGCTTCGATGGGCTGGGGCACCAGGCGTGTCTCCCGCACGATGGCTGAAGACGCGTCGACCAGTGGCATCGATGCGCTGGCGCCGGAGGCAGGCGCAGCCGCGGATGCGGGTCGAGCAACGATCTGCCGTGTCTGCGACGTCGGTGTATACAGGGCCGCACTCAGCGCAGCGACCGCCAGCAACACCAGTCCCAGTGCCAGGTAGAAGGCGCCGCCGCGCTTGCCGGAGTCAGCTGCAGTGGCCGGACCAAACACTTCCACTGCGGCTTTGTCGACAACGGCGCGGTCTACGCGGTGCTGACCATGGGCCCATGCTCCCAGCAGGGCCCGACCAGACAGCAGGTTGATGCGGCGTGGCACGCCGCGGGCCAGTCGGTGGATGCGCTGCAAAGCGTTGCCGTCGAAAGGCGACGGACCGGTCAGACCTGCCACCGCGAGCCGGTGGGCAATGTACTGCGCGCTTTCCGCCATCGTCAGGGCGTCGAGGTGAAATCGGGCGATGACACGCTGTGCCAACTGCTCCAGTTCGGGTCGCGCCAGCATGGTGCGCAGTTCCGGCTGACCGATCAGAACGATCTGCAAGAGCTTGCGCTCGCTGGTTTCCAGATTGGTGAGCAGCCTCAGTTGCTCCAGCACCTCGGGCGCAAGATTTTGTGCTTCATCGATGATCAGGACACTGCTCTGTCCGGCTGCGTGGCCTGCCAGCAGGAAATTGTTGAGGGCGTCAATGTAGTCCTTGACCGTCGGCGGCGTTGGGGACGCCGACGTCAGCGTGACATGGAATTCCTCGCAGATCGACTGCAGCAATTCAGTAACTGTCAGCTTGGGGTTGAAGATGTAGGCAACATGGCATCCCTGCGGAATCTGCTCCAGGAAACAGCGGCAGATGGTGGTCTTGCCGGTGCCAATGTCCCCTGTAAGCAAGACAAAGCCACCACCACTTCCACCAGACTTTGCGCCGGAGCCAGCTACGCCGTACAGCAGGTGCGCCAGCGCCTCCCGGTGCCGCTCGCTCATAAACAGGTAGCGTGGATCCGGCGCTATCGAAAATGGATCTTGCGTCAGGCCGAAATGGTGCGCGTACATCTATTTGGTTTTGGCAACGCGGCCCATCAGATAAAACTCCGGATTGGGCAGCATGTTGCTGAACGACGCCATGCGATTGGACAGGCCAAAGAACGCCGTGATGGCAGCAATGTCCCAGGCATCTTCGTCGCTGAAGCCGTGCTCCTGCAGGGTGGTGAAATCGGCCTCGCCGATCTCGTCCGAGTGCAGGCAGACCTTCATTGCAAAGTCCAGCATGGCACGCTGGCGCGGCGTGATGTCGGCCTTGCGGTAGTTCACGGCAACCTGATCGGCGACCAGCGGCTTCTTTTCGTAGATACGCAGGATGGCCCCGTGCGCCACCACGCAATAAAGGCACTTGTTGGCGGCGCTGGTGGCGGTGACGATCATCTCACGGTCGCCTTTGCTGAGGCCCGAATCCTTCAGCATCAGGGCGTCGTGATAGGCAAAGAAGGCTCGCCACTCAGGCGGACGTCTCGCCAGCGCCAGAAAGACGTTCGGAACAAAGCCGGCCTTCTCCTGCACTTCGAGCACGCGCAGCCGGATGTCCTCGGGCAGGTCCTTCAGTTCAGGGACGGGATAGCGACCAGTCATGATTCCTCCAATGCCAAAAGTGGCGTGATGAGGCGGCATGCCGCGCCATAGAAAACGGCTTTATCAGGCCTTCTTCACCCAGCTACTGCACCAGGCCTTCGCCGGTACCAGTTTTTGTCCAAAGACGGCGCAAGGGCCGTTGGCAGCGTCTTTCGCGCCGGTGTAAAGCTGACAGTTGGCGCATTTCTGGTCGGCGGCGTACTTGGGGTACTTCTTCGCGTCGGCCTTGGCTGCGTCTGCCACATAGCCAAGCGCAACGGCTGTGACGTCCTTTTCGCTGAGCGGTCCGGCCTCGGCAGCCGCGGCAAAAGCGCTGCCGCTGGCCAGCACGCCGCTGCCCAGGCCGAATTGAACGATAAATTCGCGACGATTTGTCATGACATTCTCCGGTTTTGTTGATAAAGATGGAATCGATGAATCGAAATCTGATCGCAAAGTGTAATGCCTTTTGGACCTTGGCCTAGCCGCCGGCCATCAAGCGATGTACCAGATCACCGGTGTTGGAGGCCTTGTACTTGCGCATCAGGCGGGCCCGGTAAATTTCAACCGTGCGGTGGCTGATGGTCAGGGCCTTGCCGATTTCCTTGGAGGTCAGCCCATCCATCAGATGCGCCGCGACCTCGCGCTCCCGCGCCGTCAGTTCCGCCTTGACCGGGCGTCGCGAACTCAAGTCCTCAAAGCTCCAGATTCCGGCCTCATGGGGCGTGCTCTGATTCAGCGTTCTGCCCGTGACATGACACCAGAAGGTTTCGCCATTGGCGCGTTTCATGATGCGGTCATCGGCATAGGTGCCACTGCGATTGAGAATGGGAGCAATGCGCGAACCGGTGCGTTCAAATTCGTCAGCGCTTGGGTACAGCACCTGAAACGATGCGCCGACCAGCAGCTCGCGTGAAGCACCAAACATCTCGCAGACATGTCGATTGCAGTCCACGATGGCACGGTTACGCGAGAGGATGAGGCCGACAGGTGCGAGATCGAAGGCGACTCGGTAATCGATGTCCATGATGCCGTGAACTTTTCTCTTAGGGTTTGTACTTTACGAAGAACTACGTATCTAAATAGGTAGTATCCTACGCCAATGCTTGTTTCAAAGGAGCTCATCAAGTGAACAAAATTTACCCTAGTGCGGCGGCAGCGCTGCAAGGCATTGTCAAGGACGACCAGCTGCTGGCTGTGGGCGGCTTTGGTCTGTGCGGAATACCGGAAGCCCTGATCGATGCCCTGTGTGCGTCGGGCGTGAGGAACCTGACGGTTATTTCCAACAATGCGGGTGTCGACGGCTTCGGTCTGGGCAAACTGCTTGAGACACGCCAGATCACCAAGATGATTTCAAGCTACGTTGGCGAGAACAAGGAGTTCGAGCGCCAGTTCCTGTCCGGCGAGCTCAAGCTGGAATTCACGCCGCAGGGAACGCTGGCCGAGAAACTGCGTGCTGGCGGTGCCGGCATCCCGGCGTTTTATGTCCGGACCGGCGTGGGTACCCTGATCGCCGAAGGCAAGGAAACGCGCGAGTTCGACGGCCATCAGTACATCATGGAAAAGTCGCTGGTGCCTGAGGTGTCACTGGTCAAGGCCTGGAAAGCCGACAAGAGCGGCAACCTGATTTTCCGGCGCACTGCGCGCAATTTCAACCCGGCGGTTGCCATGGCCGGCAAGATCACCGTGGTGGAGGTCGAGGAGATTGTCGAGACCGGCAGCTTCGATCCGGATGCCGTGCATCTGCCCGGCATTTACGTGCACCGCATTGTGCTCAATGCGCATCCCGAGAAGCGCATCGAACAGCGCACCGTTACCCCTAAAGGAGTTTGATCATGGCCTGGACACGCGACCAAATGGCAGCCAAAGCGGCTGAGGAATTGCAGGACGGTTTTTACGTCAATCTGGGGATTGGTCTGCCTACCCTGGTGGCCAATTTCGTTGCCCCGGACAAGGAGGTCTGGCTGCAAAGCGAGAACGGCATGCTGGGCATCGGACCGTTTCCGACGGAAGACGAAGTTGACGCCGACCTGATCAACGCGGGCAAGCAGACCGTGACGACGATTCCCGGCTCCAGCATTTTTGGCAGCCACGAGAGCTTTGCCATGATCCGCGGCGGCAAGGTCAACCTGAGCATACTGGGTGCCATGCAGGTCAGCGAAAACGGGGATCTGGCCAACTGGATGATTCCGGGCAAGATGGTCAAGGGTATGGGCGGGGCGATGGACCTGGTCGGCGGCGTCAAGCGCGTGCTGGTTCTGATGGAACACGTAGCCAAGAAGAAGGACGGCAGCGTCGACCTCAAGATCCTGAAAGCATGCAATTTGCCACTGACCGGCGTGGCTGTGGTGAACCGCATCATCACTGATCTGGCGGTGATGGACGTGACGCCGCAAGGCCTCAAGCTGGTCGAGATGGCGCCGGGCGTGACGCGAGAGGAACTTCAATCCAAGACCGGCGCGACGCTGCACTGACCGCGGCACTGGCATTGAGCGCGAGGCGTTGCCAGGCTCACTGTCTTTCAACCTATTGCATACTGTGGTGACATGAAGAAGTTCTTGCACCTCTTGTTGCGTATCGCCTTGCTGCTGGCTGGAGCGGTATTCGTGGCGAGCTTGCTGCTCGCCGCGCTGCTTATGCTGTTACTGTGGTTGCTGCGCTCAGCCTGGGCGCGCTTGAATGGCCGACCGGTTGCGCGCTGGACCTTCAAAGTCGATCGACAAGCGGTCTGGGACCGCTTCTATCGCAGACCCGGCACGCACCCGGCAGGTCAGCGCAATGATGCTGACGTCATCGATGTGCAAGTCAAAGAAAAGTTGCACTGACGCTTGCCAGCCACCTTGGCTTGCGTCAGGCGATCCATCAGCGGTCGCTGATTGGGCAGGCCGGTATCCTAGCGGCTGCGCATCCGATGTGCCATCACGGGAGCATGACCATCACAATCGATAAGCCACGAGCCAGATACACACATCCCCTGGTGTTCTTGCTGCTCATCATTCCGTTTGGGGCAGCCAGTGGATTCCTGGGGGTCACCATCGTCTATCTGCTGGGCAAAGCCGGTGTTAATCCAGTGACCATCGCGGTGCTCACGGGCTTGAGCTTCCTGCCGCACACGTTCAAATTTCTCTATGCACCGTTGGTGGACCTGACCCTGAGCCGCAAGAAATGGTTTGTCATTGCGAGCATCACAAGTGCCTTGGGTATTGCCCTTCTAGGCGTGATCCCGGCCACGGAAGCCGGGCTGCCTTGGCTGCGAGTGTTGGTGGTGGTGGGCAATTTCGCCACGGCCTTGCTGAGCATGTCGGTTGAAAGTCTGATGGCATACAACACGGAACCACGCGAGATGGGGCGCACAGCGGGCTGGTTTCAGGCGGGCAATCTGGGGGGTGGTGGTCTGGGTGGTGGTTTGGCCCTTGTCATTGCGGAGAACACGATCCACGCATGGCTTCCTGGCGTCGTACTGGCAGTTCTCTGCCTTCTGACTGGTGTGGCGATCCTTTTTACGACCGAGCCCGAATCTCACTTGCCCGATCTTTCGGTTGAACCAGCGACTACCACTGCCGGAGCGGATTTGTCACGATTGTGGCGCACCGTCCAACGCGTCTTTCTGGATTTGTGGCAAGTCGTGAGTTCGCGTGTGGGCTATCTCGGACTGCTTATCTGCTTTCTGCCGATCGGATCTGGTGCTGCGGGAAACCTGTTTCCACTGTTTGCCAATGAATGGGGTGCCAGTGCCAACGATGTTGCAGCCACAAGCGGTGCACTAAGCGGCGTGTTGTCGGCTTTTGGTTGCATGGTTGGGGGCTATTTCTGTGATCGCATGGACCGCAGGCTCGCCTATGCCACATTCGGCATCATCATGTCGATCTGCGCCGTACTGATGGCGTGGGCGCCGCACAATTTGACTATGTACTATGTTTTTGTTCTGTCCTATGGCTTCATCGCTGGCCTGTGCTATGCAGCCTTCACGGCAGTCACGCTGGAAGCCATCGGCACGGGTGCTGCGGCTACCAAGTACAGCATTTTTGCCTCCCTTTCGAATACACCAATTGCCTACATGGGCATCTTGAACGGCTTCTTCTACGAGAAGTCGGGCAGCAATGCCGGTTTGTATTGCGATGCGGTCATGGGGGTGGCCGGCGTGTTGGCTTTTATGCTCTTCGCCGCCGTTTCCGGGAGCCTGCACAAGCGATACCTGCAACGCCGTCAACTGACCTGAGGTGGCTTGAACGTCCGGAGCGACGCAAGTGAGGCCTGCCACCTCAACAGAACATCAGTGCCAGCCAGGCCGGTTCGTCCATGACGTTGAGCAGCAGATAGCCGCCGATGCGGTAAAACCAGAACTGTAGGCGGTCCATGCTGGTGGACTTTGGGTCAAACAACATCGACAGCATGGAACAGGAAATGGCCTGCAGCTCGGTCGCGGAAATAGTGTTCCAGAGTCTCTTTGACCGTCCTGAACGCGATTTGATCCCAGGGAATTTCTTCTTCACTGAACAGGCGCGCTTCGATCGTCTCAAATCCAGGGTTGAAACTGTCGCTGAGCAGCCGCGCCAGGTGGAACATATGGACCTGGCCGACGCGCGGCACGTTGAGCAACGAGAAGAAACCTTCGAGCTCAAACTGCGCGCCGGACTCTTCCAGTGTCTCGCGGGCTGCGCCTTCGGCCACGGTTTCGTTCAGTTCCATAAACCCGGCTGGCAGCGTCCACTTGCCCCAACGCGGTTCGATATTTCGTTTGCACAGCAAAACCTTGCTGCCCCAGTAGGGCACCGTCCCGACGACGATCAAGGGGTTCTCGTATTGAATGCTGTTGCAGGCCGGGCAAACGGCCCGCTCTTTCGTATCGCCATCGTCCGGAATGCGATAGACCGCGGCTGCGCCACAGTCCTTGCAATGCTTGATGGGCTTGCGAAGCATGGTCGCAGGGCGCTTCGAGCTAGTTGACCGTCACCGTGATGGATTGCAGTCCTGTAATGCTGGCACTCATGCTGTCGCCAGACACGACCGCAGCGACACCCTCTGGCGTGCCCGTGTAAATCAGGTCGCCGCTCTGAAGTTCCCAGGCCGTCGACAGGTGTTCGATGACTTCGTTGATGTTCCAGATCAGTTTGGAGATCTGGCTGCGTTGGCGTTGCAGACCGTTCACCTGCAGCAAGATTTCGGCGTTGGCGATGTCGGGTGCATCGGCTACGGGCGTGATAACTCCGATCGGAGCCGAATGGTCAAAGCCCTTGCTGATGGACCAGGGACGGCCAAGTTTCTTCATTTCGTTTTGCAGATCGCGGCGCGTCATGTCAAGGCCAACGGCATAGCCAAAGATGTGCTTGTGTGCGTCGGCGGCCTTGATGTTTTTTCCGCCTTTGCCAAGCGCCACCACCAGTTCAATTTCATGGTGCAGGTTCTTGGTCAGGCTGGGGTAGGGCATGCTGCCTGTTTCGCCGGGGTTGACCACGACCACCGAATCGGCCGGTTTCATGAAAAAGAAGGGCGCTTCGCGGCCACTGAAGCCCATCTCCTTGGCGTGTTCCTCGTAGTTTCGTCCGACGCAGTAAATGCGGTGCACCGGAAAATTCAGTGCGCTACCGACCACGGGAACCGTGACGACCGGGGCAGGATTGAAAACGTAGCTCATGGCAACTTTCTTTCTTCAGGCGGATTTGCTAACAAGTTCGAAATGCTCGACCGTGGGTGGCCCGGCAAAGAACGGGCCGACGATGGAGCGCCACTGGCTGAAAGCTGGTGACTGGCGAAAACCCACCGTATGGTCTTCCAGGGTTTCCCAGAAGATCTGCAGGACATAGCGCTCAGGGCTCTCGATGCCACGATTCACTTTGTAGCCCTGAAATCCTTTGGCCGCAGGAATGACGGATTGAAGGCCGCGGCCTATGGCTTCTTCAAAGGCCGCGTTTTGACCTGGGTGTATGCGGATGTCTGCGAGTTCGAGGATCATGAATGGCTCCATTATGGCGATTGCTCTGGTATGGGCGTCGAGTTTAGCGTTGCCTGCGGTATGCTGGCACCCATGCACACCGAAAACTTCATTCCCGGCAAGGACGCCTCGCTTGAGTCCACCATCAACACTTTGCAGACGCGTCTGCAGGCGCTTGGTTTTCATATCGAAGAGCGTAGCTGGCTCAATCCGGTGGAGGGTATCTGGTCGGTACATATCCGCGACCGGGATTGCCCACTGCTGTTTACCAATGGCAAGGGTGCGACCCGACTGGCCTGCCTGGCCAGCGCACTGGGCGAATTCCTGGAACGCCTTTCGACCAATTATTTCTGGACGCATTACTACCTGGGGCCAGATGTTGTCGATCGCGCCTTTGTGCACTACCCGCAGGAGCGCTGGTTTCCTGTGCAGCCGGACGGGGCCTGGCCGGTCGAACTGCTGAACCCTGAACTGCAGCGTCTGTACAACCCGGAAGGCACGGTTGAAGCCGGCAGCCTGGTGGAGTTCAACTCGGGCAACGTCGAGCGCGGCATTTGTGCCATTCCCTATGCGCGTCAGCGCGACGACGCTACCACGTGGTTTCCGGTCAACATCATTGGAAACCTCTATGTCAGCAACGGCATGTCGGCAGGAAACACGAAGGCCGAAGCCCGCACCCAGGCCCTGTCGGAGATATTCGAGCGGCATATCAAGTTTCGCATCATCAGCGAGGGGATGTGCCTGCCCGATGTACCTGAAGAGGTGATTGGCCGCTACCCACGGATTGCCGCCGGTATTGACGCGCTGCGAGCAGCGGGTTTTGGTATTCTGGTCAAGGATGCGTCCTTGGGTGGGCAGTATCCAGTGATGAATGTGACGCTGCTGCACCCACAGGATCAGGGCTGCTACGCCAGTTTCGGCGCCCATCCGCGCTTCGAGATTGCCTTGGAGCGGGCTTTGACCGAACTGTTGCAGGGTCGCGCACTGGACGCGCTCGCAGGTTTTCCGACCCCGGGCTTTGATCTGGAGGAGGTTGCGAGTTCGACCAATATCGAAATTCATTTTGTCGATTCCAGCGGTGTCATCCACTGGAAGTTCCTCGGTGATCAGCCTGACTTCGAGTTTTGCGACTGGAATTTCAGCAACAACACAGCCGAGGACTATGCATGGTCGGTTGATCGCATCCAGCGCGATGGATTCGATGTCTACATCGCCGACTTCACGCACCTGGGTGTCTACGCCTGCCGCGTGCTTGTGCCGGGGATGTCCGAGATTTACCCGGTCGACGATCTGGAGTTCGAGAACAACAGCATTGGCAATGACATTCGCGAGGCGATCCTGAATCTTGCTGATCTGGATGACGAGGAATGTGGTGATCTGCTTGAGACCTTGAATGAGTCGGCTTTGGCTGACCAGCGACCGGTGGCGGCGGTCATCGGACTGGCGGCTGATGCGGGTTCATTCTGGAGTGATCTGCGCATTGGCGAACTCAAGACGCTGCTTGCCCTGGCCATCGGCGATGAGGCGGCAACGCTGGAGGGCTGTGACTGGATACGGCATTTTGACCAACTCAATGCACAGCGTCGCAACGTCTATGCCTGCATCGAGACACTGATCAACCTGGCTGATATGGGCGACAGCGGCCCTTACCTGGACGCTCTACGACAACTGTATGGCGCTGGCGCGGTAGCGCAGGCCCACGCGCTCATCATGCAGACTGATCGCTTCATGGGCTTGCCCTCGCCTGGGCTGAGTCTTGAAGGTTGTGAGATGCATCGCAAATTGCTGCGGGCCTACGACAAAGTCCATCCGCCCGGCGTCTGACATGCAAGCATTGAGAAGGTTTTTTCAGCGGATCTTCTTCTTCCTGTTCGCTGCCCTGCTGCTGTTCGAGGAGTGGGGCTGGGAGCCTCTGGCTGCGCTTTTTGCACGGCTGGCACGTTTGCCGCTGTGGGCCGCACTGGAGCGCCGAATCTTGAGTTTGTCGCCACGGTCGGCCATGCTGGTATTTGGCCTGCCGGTACTTACCCTGCTGCCCGTGAAATTGCTAGCGCTCTACCTGTTTGGTCAAGGGCACACTGCGCTCGGTTTGGTGTTGCTACTGAGTGCCAAGATTGGTGGAACGGCCATCATGGCGCGCTTGTTCCAGTTGACTCAGCCAGCGTTGATGCAGTTGGCTTGGTTCGCCTGGTGCTATCCGCGCTGGAAGGCGTGGAAGGACGCTGTCCTGGCTGAAGTCAGGAAATCCTCCGCCTGGCGGTCGGCTCAGAGCATGAAGCAATCCGTCAAACTGTGGTGGAAGAGTTGGCAGCGCTGATGGACTGGCTGATACCGGATTGGCCGGCTCCGGCTCAGGTGCGCGCCATGTGCACCACGCGTGTCGGTGGGATATCGAAAGTGCCTTTCGATTCCCTGAATTTGGGTGACCATGTGGGGGATAGCCAAGCCGCCGTTGCCGCCAACAGAATCTTGCTGCAGGAGGCGATGGACGCCCGGCCGCACTTCCTGGCGCAGGTGCATGGTACACACTGCGTTACGTTGACCGATGCAACCGCCATGGGTGTCGAGGCGGATGGATGCATCACCAGTCAACCAAGGCTTGCCTGCAGCGTCATGGCGGCCGATTGCCTGCCAGTGTTGCTTGCCGACGCGCGCGGCAGTGTGGTGGCCGCGGCGCATGCCGGGTGGCGCGGCTTGGCCGGGCAGGCTGGGCACGGAATTCTTGAATCTGTTCTGGCGTCGTTGGACCACGTGCGATGCACCGTCGGGATGGCAGACCGATCTGACATTCTTGTGTGGCTTGGACCGTGCATCGGATCGCAGGCTTTTGAAGTTGGTGCGGATGTGCGCAACGCGTTCGTAACGCAGACTCCAGCCGCAGCCGCCATGTTCCTTGAGATGCCAGGTGATAAATGGCTGGCTGATCTGCAGGGTCTGGCGCGTCTTCGCCTGAGGGCGCTGGGGGTCAAGCGAATCTATGGCAACGACGGTACTCGCAGTTGGTGCACGGTCAGTCATCCGGAACAGTTTTTTTCGTACCGACGTGATCGTGTCTGCGGCCGCATGGCGGCCTGCATCTGGCTCGCCTGACAGCGGGTGAGTCGTCCGAAGTGCGGGACAATCCGGGCTTGCAGGACGCTGTCAGTATTTTGAAGGGCAGGACCTGCGATACTCGGATTTACACTTATAGCCAACCTCAACAGGACGCAACGTGACGAACGAATCCCCTGATTTTTGGGCGCAGTCGGTGCGCCAGTTTCAGCAATCGCTGGCCGACAACTGGACCCAGGCCGTGACGGCCTTGCAGAATATCGACTTGGGCAGCGCAGGCGTCGGCAACGCGCCCAAGCTTTCAACCCTGCCAGCCATCAACTTTGAGCCGGAGAAACTCCAGGAGTTGCAGCAGCAATATCTCAGGGACGCCGCCGGTTTGTGGACACAGGGCGTGCACGGCACACAGCAGCCCAAGGACAAGCGGTTTGCGACCGAGGCATGGGACAACAACCCGGTCGCTTCTTTCTCTGCGGCCGCTTTTCTGCTCAACGCGCGCACCTTGATGGGGCTGGCCGATGCTGTGCAAGCCGACGCCAAGACGCGTGCGCGGATCCGCTTTGCTGTGGAGCAGCTGACCGCTGCTGCGGCGCCGAGCAATTTTCTAGCCTTCAATGCGGAAGCGCAAAAGTTGGCGATAGAGACCCAGGGCGAGAGCATTGCCAAGGGTCTTGGCAACCTGATTCACGACATGCGCCAGGGCCATGTTTCGATGACCGATGAAAGTGTCTTTGAGGTCGGCAGGAACGTTGCGACGACCGAAGGTGCAGTCGTGTTTGAGAACGACCTGTTTCAGTTGATTGAATACAAGCCACTGACCGCCAAGGTCTATGAAAAGCCCTTCCTGCTGGTGCCACCCTGCATCAACAAGTTTTACATTCTGGACCTGCAGCCGGAGAATTCGCTGATCCGCTATGCGGTGGCGCAGGGGCATCGCACGTTTGTCGTCAGTTGGCGCAATCCGGATGCAACGCTGGCGCAAAAGACCTGGGATGACTATGTCGATGATGCAGTCATCAAGGCTATCACGGTCACCCAGGAAATCAGCGCTGCCAAAAGCCTCAATGCGCTTGGCTTTTGCGTTGGTGGAACACTGCTGGGATGCGCGCTGGCGGTGCTGGCGGCGCGCGGCAAGAAGCCGGTGTCCAGCGCGACTTTTCTCACTTCCTTCCTGGATTTCTCGGACACGGGTGTGCTGGACGTCTTTATCGATGAGTCGTTCGTCAATTACCGGGAGAAGGAGATGGGATCTGGCGGACTGATGAAAGGCAAGGACTTGTCCAGCACTTTCAGTTTCCTGCGTCCGAACGACCTGGTCTGGAATTACGTGGTCGGCAATTACCTCAAGGGTGAGACACCGCCGGCATTTGACCTGCTGTACTGGAACAGTGACTCGACCAATCTGCCGGGGCCGTTTTACGCCTGGTATCTGCGGAATACCTACCTGGAAAACAGGCTGGTCAAGCCGGGTGCGGCGACGGTCTGCGGCGTTGGCGTTGACTTGCGCACACTGGACATGCCGGTTTACGTTTACGGCTCCCGCGAGGATCACATCGTGCCGATTGGCGGCGCCTACGCGTCGACGCAAGCCTTGCCTGGAAAAAAGCGTTTCGTGATGGGAGCCTCTGGACATATCGCTGGCGTGATCAATCCGCCCGCGGCCAGGAAGCGCAGCCACTGGACACGTGATGACGGCAAGTTTCCCAAGACCCAGGCCGAATGGCTCGCGGGCGCCACCGAGCATGCAGGCAGCTGGTGGACCGACTGGTCGCAGTGGCTCAAGGGACACGCTGGCAAGCAGATAGCGGCACCCAAATCCTATGGCAAGGGCAAGCACAAGGCGATTGAAGCTGCGCCCGGCCGTTACGTGAAAGCCAAGGCTTAAGTCATTTATTTTTACTCTGGAGAGATCAAATGGAAGACATCGTTATCGTTTCCGCCGCCCGTACAGCCGTTGGCAAGTTCGGCGGCAGTCTGGCAAAAATTTCGGCACCTGAATTGGGCGCTGCAGTCATCAAGGACCTGCTGGTGCGCACCGGATTGAATGCCGACCAGATCGGTGAAGTGATCATGGGTCAGGTGCTGGCGGCCGGTGTTGGCCAGAATCCGGCGCGCCAGTCTCTGATCAAGAGTGGTTTGGCCAAAGAAACTCCGGCACTGACTATCAATGCAGTATGTGGCTCGGGTCTCAAAGCGGTCATGCTGGCGGCGCAAGCGGTTGCCTGGGGCGACAGCGAGATCGTCATTGCTGGCGGCCAGGAGAACATGAGCGCCTCGCCTCATATCTTGCAGGGTTCGCGAGATGGTCAGCGTATGGGTGACTGGAAGATGATTGATTCCATGATCGTCGATGGCTTGTGGGATGTCTACAACCAGTATCACATGGGCGTCACTGCCGAAAACGTTGCCAAGCAGTACGGTATCACGCGCGCAATGCAGGATGCGCTGGCACTGGCCAGTCAGCAAAAGGCGGCTGCGGCACAGGACGCCGGCAAGTTCAAGGACGAGATCGTGTCCATCAGCATTCCGCAAAAGAAGGGCGACCCGGTTGTTTTTGCGGCTGATGAGTACCTTAACCGCAAGACCAATGCTGACGCGCTGGCGGGTTTACGCCCAGCGTTCGACAAGGCGGGCGGTGTCACGGCCGGCAATGCATCGGGTATCAATGACGGTGCCGCAGCGGTGGTGGTGATGACGGCGAAGAAGGCCGCCGCCTTGGGGCTCAAGCCGCTCGGCCGGATCGCCAGTTTTGCGACAAGCGGGCTGGACCCGGCACTGATGGGCATGGGACCCGTTCCCGCTTCGCAGAAAGCACTGGCGCGTGCCGGATGGAATGCGGCTGACCTGGATCTGTTGGAAATCAACGAGGCTTTTGCCGCCCAGGCCTGCGCGGTAAACCAGCAAATGGGCTGGGATACTACCAAAGTCAATGTCAATGGCGGTGCGATAGCGATCGGGCATCCGATAGGCGCGTCCGGTTGCCGAATTCTGGTGACGCTCTTGCATGAGATGCAGCGCCGCGATGCCAAACGGGGGATCGCCTCCTTGTGTATTGGTGGAGGCATGGGCGTGGCGCTGACGATCGAGCGTTGAGTCTGAGGATGCTTTTGCGCGCTGGCAGTGCCACAGTCATCTGGGCACTGCTGCTGGCGCCGTATGGGGTCCGCGCTGATGGTCTTTTGTGTCAGACTGGACGCAGGCAGTCACCGATTGACATCGTTGCGCCAGTGAAGAAAAAGTTGGCGCTGCTCGAATTTCAATATCGACCGTCGCCCCTCAGGATTGCCAATGACGGGCACACAGCGCGGTTGCGCATGGCCAAAGGCAGCCGACTTCTGCTTGGCAATGAGGTCTACACCTTGCAGCAGGTTCACTTTCATACACCAGGCGGTGACCGGATTGAGGGCGAGGAGTTCGCGATGGCAGCGCACCTGTTGCACAAGAGTCAGTCCGGTCAATTGCTGGCCATGGTCGTGCTGTTTCGCCAAGGTGCAGAAAACGTGGCACTCGCTGCGCTATGGCCCCACATTCCGGCGCGCGCTGATGGTGACCATACGGTGACGGGCGCCATGGTGGACGCCGCGGCCCTGCTGCCGCCAGAACACACGTACTACCGCTATGAAGGTTCACTCACTGCCGCACCCTGCACCGAGGGCGTGACCTGGCTCGTGATGAAGCAAGCCTTGACATTGTCTGCCGATCAACTGGCGTATTGGCGACGCAGATTCGTCGACAATATTCGATTGCCGCAAAAGCTGCAGGGCCGCACGGTCCAGGAAAGCTGGTAGACAGCGTACCAAATTAACAAGAAGGAACATTTCATGAACAAGAATGCCCAGCCATTTTCAGTGCAGTGCGGCGGGTTGATCGCCTTGCTGTTGACCCTTGGCTTTGTTGCCACTCCTGTATGGTCCCAGGACGCGAGAAAAGCAGCAAAACCCAATGTGCCGGGGGTCGAGGTCACGGTTACTCCCGAGATGACCGGGGCCGGCATTGTCTCGGCCGGCGTCACGCTGCCACCGATTCCGCCAATCACTGGAAACCGGCAGAATCCAGTGCCATCCTGGGGCAAACCGCTGCCGTACCCCGTCGTGATCGCTGATCGCCGCAACAATCGTCTGATTGAAATCGCACCGGACAAGAGCATTGTCTGGGAGTTCGTGTCGCCCGCCTTGAAGGTTTATCGGGGCAATGAGGATGTGAACTTTTCGCCCGATGGCAAGTTGCTGGCGGTGAGTGAAGAGGACAACTTCGACGTGCACATCGTCGACTATGAAAAAAAGCAATTGACCTGGACCTATGGCACGCCTGATTTTCGCGGCAAGGCGCCGGGCTTTCTGAACTATCCCGACGACGCGCATCTGCTGGCGGATGGCAAGTTCATCACGGCCGATATCCGCAATTGCAGGATTCTGATCATTGACCCCAAGGACAACAGTATCGTCACCCAATGGGGCTCACCCGGCAAATGCAATCACAAGCCGCCACATGAACTGGCACACCCGAACGGTGCGACACCGCTGGAAAACGGCGACATTCTGGTGACAGAAATATCAGGTTCCTGGATCTCACGCATCACGCGCGAAGGCAAGGTCTTGTGGAGTGTGCGGGCGCCAAATATCCGCTATCCGTCTGATGCTTTCATGACCGTCGATGGCAAGCAGGTCATCGTCGCTGATTTCTGGAAACCCGGGCGCATCGTGATATTTGATCCGGCCACGCGCAAGATCAGCTGGGAGTACTTTGTGAAGGAGGGGGACAAGATGCTGGATCACTGCAGCATTGCCCGCGAGTTACCTGATACCGGCGACATCTTTGTAGTCGATGACCTGCGCGATCGTGTGCTGGTGATCGACCGCAAAACCAAGGAGTTTATCTGGCAGTACGGTGTCATGGACACGAAGGGCCACAAGCCAGGTTATCTGTTTTATCCGGATGGCTTCGATATCGACGTATTCAGAGATTGGAAGACCGCTCTGGGAAAACGCTGATCTCAGTGTTTTCCGCAATACCGTCAATCGAATTAGTCGTTATAGTGACGGCCAAGTATCGATTTCTTAACCTATAGGGAGCAAGTTCATGAGTCAAAAAGTAGCCTATGTCACTGGTGGTATGGGTGGCATCGGAACCGCTATCTGCCAGCGCTTGCACAAGGAGGGCTTCAAGGTCATAGCCGGTTGCGGTCCGACGCGCGACCACGCCAAGTGGCTGGCCGAGCAAACCGCTCTGGGTTTTACGTTTTACGCCTCGGTCGGCAATGTCGGTGACTGGGATTCCACCGTGGCGGCTTTCACCAAAACGAAAGCAGAACACGGGAGCATTGACCTGCTGGTGAACAACGCCGGCATCACGCGTGACCGAATGTTCATCAAAATGTCACGTGAAGACTGGGACGCTGTGATCGAGACCAACTTGAACTCCATGTTCAACGTCACGAAGCAGGTGGTGGCCGACATGGTGGAAAAAGGCTGGGGCCGAATCATCAACATTTCCTCCGTCAATGGTGCCAAGGGGCAGGCGGGGCAGACCAATTATTCGGCTGCCAAGGCTGGCATGCACGGCTTTACCATGGCTCTGGCGCAGGAATTGGCCAACAAGGGTGTGACCGTCAACACCGTTAGCCCTGGCTATATTGGCACGGACATGGTGAAGGCGATCCGGCAGGACGTACTGGACAAGATCGTGGCTACGGTACCCGTAAAACGACTCGGTGAGCCAAGCGAGATTGCATCCATCATCGCCTGGCTGGCCTCGGACGACGGTAGCTATTCAACCGGTGCAGATTTCTCCGTGAACGGCGGCTTGCACATGGGTTGAGGCCGCTCTTGACGGCACGACGGGCAGTGCCGTCAAGCGGGCGCAGTTTCGAGCTGGTCCGTCACCGTCAGCCACTGCTCTTCCAGAGCCTGCAGTTCATCGTTCACCCGCGTCAACCGCATTCCGAGTTCGGCAAGGTCGGCTGGTGGCGGTGTGGCGCACAGGTGGGCTTCCAGGGAACCGCCTTCCGCTTGCAAGGTGTTCATGCGCGACTCAATATCCTGCAATCGACGTTGCAAAGTGCCACGCGCCGCCGGCTTGACTTTGACCGGGGAGGCTGCGCTGGCCAGCGCTTTACGCTCGGCCTTGGCAGCGCTGCTGCTGGCTTCCTTGATGGCTTCGCGCTGGCGCCTGGCTTCGTCCAGCAGGTAGCGCTGGTAGTCATCGAGGTCACCATCGAAGGGTTCGACGCCGCCTCGTGAGACCATCCAGAACTCGTCACAAACAGCGCGCAAGAGTGCCCGGTCGTGGCTGACGAGCATGACGGTGCCTTCGAATTCGTTGAGCGCCATGGAGAGAGCTTCGCGTGTGGCAAGATCGAGATGGTTGGTTGGCTCATCGAGTAACAGCAGGTTGGGGCGCTGCCATACGATCATGCACAGCACCAGGCGGGCCTTTTCGCCGCCGCTCATGCTGCCAACAGGCTGCTTCACCATGTCGCCGCTGAAGTTGAAGGTGCCCAGAAAGCTGCGCAGATCCTGCTCACGGCTTGCCTGCCCAAGCATCTTGCCGGCAGCAGTCATTTCACGGACGAGGCGGATCATGTGTTCCAGCGGCGTATCGAGCGGGCGCAGCACGTCGAGTTCCTGCTGCGCAAAATAGCCCACGTTCAGGCCCTTGCCTTCGGTCAGTTCACCGCCGATCGGCGCCAGGGCGCGCGCCACTGTTTTTACCAGCGTCGATTTGCCTTGTCCATTGGCACCCAGGATACCAATGCGCTGACCCGCCAGCACGGAGCGGCTGACGTTCCTGACAATCACCGTCGGACCGGTACCAGGCGGAGCATCCTCGGCAGCGGGGTAGCCGAAACTCACACCCTGCATGGCCAGCATCGGGTTGGGCAAATTGGCAGGTTCCTTGAATTCGAAAGTGAAGTCGGCTTCGGCCAGAAGCGGCGCGATCTTCTCCATCCGGTCAAGGGCTTTGACGCGACTCTGCGCCTGCTTGGCCTTGCTCGCCTTGGCCTTGAAGCGGGCGATGAATTTTTGCAAATGAGCGATCTTGTCCTGCTGCTTGGCATAGGCGTTTTGCTGCAGTTCCATCTGCTCGGAACGCATGTCTTCAAACTTGCTGTAGTTGCCGCCGTAGCGCATCAACTTGGTGGCATCAATATGCAGGGTCACATTGCTCACAGCGTCGAGAAACTCGCGGTCATGACTGATGACGATGATGGTGCCCTCGTAGCGCTTGAGCCAGGCTTCCAGCCAGACCAGTGCGTCCAGGTCCAGATGGTTGGTTGGCTCATCGAGCAGCAGGAGGTCGGAGGGGCACATCAGTGCGCGCGCCAGTTGCAGGCGCATGCGCCAGCCGCCGGAAAAGCTGTTGACCGGATTTGTCAATTCGGTCGTCTTGAAGCCCAGGCCCAGGATCAGCGCCTGAGCGCGCGCTGATGCGTCATGCGCACCGGCGTCCTGCAGTTCCATGTAGGCATGTGCCATGCGGTCATAGTCGTCGGTCGCCTCGGCAGCGCTCACTTCCAGTTGCGCGGCCAGCAAGGCCGTATCGCCTTCAACTACGAAGTCGGTGGCGCTTTGTTCGGTCTCGGGCATGTCTTGTGCCACCTGACCGAGGCGCCATTGCGGCGGGACATAGTACTCGCCACCATCTTCGTGCAGCGTGCCATTGAGCAGTGCAAACAGTGAAGACTTGCCAGCGCCGTTGCGTCCAACCAGACCGACTTTCTCTCCGGGGTTGATGGTGACGCTGGCAGCGTCAAGAAGAACCTTGGCGCCACGACGCAAGGTCAGATTTTTTAGGGTTATCAAGCGGATCTTTCGGGGACACAGTGGAGTCGGCGGTACAACTCACTTCGGTGCCACGTATTTTAGTAGGACGTCGCGGGTCAGCAGCAGTACCTGATCCTCACCGGCGCTGGTCTGCAGCCAGATCGCTTCCAAATTGCCAAATGCGGCTTCAAAATGCTCGCGTTCATTGCCGATCTCGATGACCAGAATGGCTTGATCTGTCATTTGTTCGGGTGCATCGATCAGCAATTGACGAACAAAGTCCATGCCGTCGCTGGCGCCGAGCCGGTTTCCGTCGAGTGCCAGGCTTGGCTCGGCACGGTACTCTGGTGGCAGTGCCGCCATGCTCTGTGCATTGACGTAGGGAGGGTTGCACAAAATCAGGTCGTAGGGCCCGCGAACGCTGGCCAGGCCGTCTGATACCAGCAGGCTGATGCGCTCGCGCAGCTGGTAGCGGTCAAGATTGATGCGCGCAACCGCGAGCGCTTCAACCGACAAGTCCGACGCATCCACCGTCACGGCTGGATAGGCAAGGGCAGCAAATACAGCGAGGCTCGCGTTGCCAGTGCACAGATCGAGGACCTTGTGCGTGTCAGCGCCAAGCCAGGGGTCTATCGCGCCGCTGACCAGCAACTCTGCAATGAGCGAGCGAGGTACGATCACTCGATCATCGACGTAAAAGGACAAACCCTGCAGCCAGGCTTCGTGTGTCAGGTAGGCGGCAGGTTTTCTGCTTTCTATTCTTGACCTCAGCAGGGCCGAAACCTGCTCGTGCTGTTCCGGTGTTGGCACCTGGTCCGCTACGGAATCCTCGCCTTGCAGGGGTGAGTCAAGCGGCAGACCCAGTTGCCACAGAACCAGCCAGGCGGACTCGTCGAATGCGTTGGTCGTGCCGTGGCCAAAACTGACGCCAGCATCTTCGAGTGTGTGCGCGCCCGCCGCGATCAGTTCAAAAACCGTCATTGCCGCTGTGCCGGGTTCTGTCAATGCTTGACGTCGAGCGTGATTTCAGTGAAAGAGGGTTCATCGTCCGGGTCGTCGTCTGGCTCCTCGACCTTGGCACGGGCGCTAAAGTCATTTTGCAGTCGCCACATCAAGTTGGTCGGAGAATCAGAATTGGCCAGCCCCTCCTTGCGCTCGACCGTGCCATCCGTGATGAGGCGGGCAATATCCTGCTCGAAAGTCTGACTGCCCTCGGTCATGGACTTTTCCATGGTCTCGCGCAGGCCGGAAAAATCGCCCTTTTCGATCATTTCGGCGACCAGCTTGGTGTTGAGCAGTATTTCGACAGCCGGAGTTCGACCGCCCGCGGTCGTGCGCAACAGGCGCTGCGACACGATGGCTCGCAAGGCTGCGGCCAGGTCGCCCAGCATCGTTGGGCGAACCTCCACCGGGTAGAAACTCAGAACACGGTTGAGCGCCTGGTAGCTGTTGTTGGCATGCATGGTCGCAAGGCACAAATGACCGGACTGCGCGTAGGCCAAGGCTGCCGACATGGTTTCGCGATCGCGAATTTCTCCGATCTGGATGACGTCTGGCGCCTGCCGCAAGGCGTTTTTCAGCGCCACCTGACCTGAAGCCGTATCGGAACCAACCTCGCGCTGATTGACGACCGAGCGCTTGTTCTTGAAGAGAAACTCGACAGGATCCTCGATCGTCAAAATGTGGCCGGATACGTTTTCGTTGCGATGGTCCAGCATGGAGGCCAGGGTGGTGCTCTTGCCCGTGCCCGTTGCGCCCACCATCAGCAGCAAGCCGCGCTTTTCCATCACCAGGTCACTCAGGATGGGAGGTACGGACAGGGCCGCCAGTGGCGGGATGTCAAGCAAGATGTAGCGGATGACCGCTGCGATCGAGCCACGCTGGCGCATCGCACTGATGCGAAACCGGCCGACGCCGGCCAGGCCCCAAGCCGTGTTCAACTCATTGGTTTCGTCGAGTTCCTTCAAATGATCTTCCGACAGAATCTCCGCCAGTAAATTGCGTGGCCCTTCGGGAGGCAGCGTCTGGCTGTTGATCGGTATGCACTGCCCGTTGATCCTGATCAGCACCGGGGCATGTGCCGACAAATAGAGGTCAGAAGCGCGCTTCTCGCCCATCAGGCGCAGTATCCGCTCCATCGTACCGGTGTTGCCCTCAGTTGCCATGCTTTTCTCCCTACGTCCTGGTACTGCTGGTGAAATGTCAATCGCGCAACAAGTCGTTCAAACTGGTCTTGGCGCGCGTCTGGGCGTCAACTCTCTTGACGATGATCGCTGCGTAGAGACTGTACTGCCCGCCATTCTTGGGTAAAGTGCCGCTGATGACAACGGACCCACTCGGTATGCGTCCATAACTGACGGTGTCAGTCGCTCGCTCGTAAATAGGCGTGCTCTGGCCCAGGTAAACACCCATGGAAAGTACCGAGTTTTCCTCCACAATCACGCCCTCTACTACTTCCGATCGGGCGCCAATAAAGCAGTTATCCTCAATGATGGTTGGTCCGGCTTGCATGGGCTCAAGTACACCGCCAATGCCGACGCCGCCGCTGAGGTGTACGTTCTTCCCGATCTGCGCGCAGGACCCCACAGTCGCCCAGGTATCGACCATCGTGCCTTCATCAACGTAGGCGCCTATGTTGACGTAGGATGGCATCAATATGACGCCCTTGCCGATGAAACTGCCGCGCCTGGCGACTGCTGGGGGTACAACCCGAACACCGGTTGCACGCATGCCGGCATCATCCAAATGCGCAAACTTGGTCGCTACCTTGTCATAAAAGCCAAGTTCGCCGGCTTTCATGATCTGATTGTCTTTCAGGCGAAAGCTTAGCAACACGGCCTTCTTGATCCATTGATGGGTAAGCCACTGACCCACCGCAGTGCGGGTGGCAACACGCAACTGCCCTGAGTTGAGTTGGGATATGACTTGTTCGACGGCTTCCTTGACTTTACTGGAAGCGGTTTTGACGGAGACATTGGCGCGGTCTTCCCACGCGATGTCGATGATGTCCTGGAGTTGTTGCGTCATACAGTTGCGGCTTTCAGATCAAGGTAAGGGATAAGGTTCAGAGTCCGGATTTGACAAATTCGACGATGCGTTGTGCGGCTTGCACACACTCGGCTGTCTCTGCTACCAGGGCCATGCGAATTCGCTGCTCGCCTGGGTTGATGCCTTCGCTTGATCGCGACAGGTAGGACCCCGGCAAAACCGTGACATTGTAGAGAGCGAACAAGCGGCGGGCAAAATCGACGTCGCTGCCTGGGACTTTGGCCCACAAATAGAACCCTGCGTCGGGCAGTGCAACCTCAAGCACTTCGGCCAGCATCGGTGTGACCTGGGCGAACTTGCTGCGATACATGGCGCGGTTCTCGATGACGTGCTGTTCGTCGCGCCACGCCGCAATGCTGGCAGCCTGCACGACCGGGCTCATGGCGCAGCCATGGTAGGTTCGATACAACAGGAACTGCTTGATGATGGCGGCGTCGCCGGCGCAGAAGCCGCTGCGCATGCCGGGCACGTTGCTGCGTTTGGACAGGCTTGTCAGGGAAATCAGATTCCGGAAATCAGGTCGACCCAGTCTGGCAGCTGCCTCCATAGCGCCCAGCGGTGGTTCATCGCGAAAGTAGATCTCGCTGTAGCATTCATCCGACGCGATGACAAAGCCATAGCGATCACTCAGTTCAAACAGTTTTTTCCAGTCAGACAGGGGCATCACTGCGCCGGTCGGGTTCCCTGGCGAACAGACGATCAGCAGTTGTGTGCGTTGCCACACCTCATTCGGAACGCAGTCCCAATCCTGTGCAAAATTGCGCGCAGCGTCCGTTGGTACAAAGTACGGTTCTGCACCTGCCAACAGTGCTGCACCCTCGTAAATCTGGTAGAACGGGTTCGGGCATACGACGACCGGCTTGGCATCGGTTGCCTTGCGATTTGGGGCCTGGTTGACGATGGTCTGGGTCAGAGCAAACAAGGCTTCGCGCGAACCGCTGACTGGCAGCATCTGCGTGGCCGGGCTAACCGTCAGGTGATATCGCAACTGCAACCAGTGGGCGAAGGCCTCGCGCAGGGCGAACTCACCAGCCGTTGCAGGGTAACTCGCCAGACCGCTTGGTGTGCTCGTGATGGCGTCAATCATCGCCTGCCGGATGAAGGTCGGTGTCGGGTGCCTTGGCTCTCCCATCCCCAGGCTGATATGCGTCAAGGCCGGATTCGGCGTGACATTGGCAAAGAGCTGGCGCAGGCGCTCAAAAGGGTAGGGCTGCAGAAGGGAAAGGAGTGAATTCATGGGCGTTGATTATCCCGCTTCACGAAAAGCCGCGATGCTGACCTGCTGGCCCGTAAGGGCCAGACAGCTACTTTTTCTTGCGAGTCGTTGCAGCCGGTGGCGGCGGGGCCGCCTTGGCTGCATCGCCGATCACGGATTTCAATGGACAGATCTTGACGACGGGGCACTTGCTGCATCCGGCGACGACGGCAACGGGACAAAGGGTCATCTCGGTTCCTGTGGTGAGTGGGGTGGACCTTGCTAGTATGCACTTGATTCGCGGTAAGGTAATATCGCCCTCATGCTCGGAAAAAAATTACTGACCGCTGAATCGGCCTGGAGGGTTAGGGGGAGCCATGCTTAGAGCGCCAACTGAGCCGATCAAAGTTCTGATCGTCGACTGTCAGAGAATAGTGCTTGCCGGTTTGCAACTTCTGGTTCAGAGTGACGATCGCTTCCTTGTTAGCGGTGTTGCTACCAATCGGGCGGAAGCTCTGGAGCAGATCAGCCTGCAAGAGCCGGATGTGATCGTACTGGAGTTGGTCATGGGTGAAGACAATGGCCTGTACATGATTCCCGTCTTTGCTGCTGCATGCAAGGCAAAGATCATTATTTTGACGGGGAGCCGGAACCTGTCTTTGCATGATCAGGCCGTCATCGCAGGGGCGCGCGGTGTTTTGGCCAAAGATGATTTGCCGAGTGCCCTGTTTACCGCGATTGAGAAAATTCAACAGGGTGAGTTATGGGTGAACCGCAACGCCACCGCGCGGATTTTGCTCGAAATAGCCAAGGCGAACGCACCCAAAAAGGCCGTGCCGGAAGAGAAGAAACTCGCCAGTCTGACGAAGAAGGAAACCAGGGTGCTACAGACAGTAGTGGCCTCGTCTGACAAGCAACTGAAGGTTATTGCGGATGATTTGTGCATCAGTCAGCACACGCTGCGTAATCATCTGGCTGCAATTTATGAAAAACTCGGCGTGACGAGCCGTCTTGAGCTCTATATCTTTTGCAACAAGCACGCCCCGGCCAAGGCGAATGTCAGTTCAGTTCTTTGATGACCTGACTGAGTATCTTGACACCGAGGCCAAAGCGCTGATCAATCTTCTCAACGCGGATTACCTCGCCTTCGCAGCACATTTTGAGTTTTCCGCCTGGCGTGTCCAGATCGACCCAGAAATCAATATGTGAACCCGGTGCACATTCCTGGTCCTGGACAATGAAAAGTCCACTGACACTGACGTCGCGAGTGACCCCTGTCACGCCGTTCACGCACGTAGGCAATGCCGTGCTGTATCTCTTGCCGCGTTGTTGCTTGGGAAATCCCGTGGGCTCAAACATGGTCGTACCGAATTTGCTTGCGCCAAATCTGCTGGGCCTGAACTTATTCATGATGGACTCATCTTTCCGAACGTAACATACCCTGAAAACAGTCGCACTGGCCAGTATTTTATGCAATTTGAAAAATGCATTTCAATGTCTGAGCAGATTGCATGGAGAAATATCAAGCTTGATTGGATGGGCGGCGTCTTGCCGCTGTAAACCCGATGAGGCCAAGCCCCGCCAGAAGCATGGCATAGGTTTCTGGTTCCGGGACCGGCGTAACTGAACCCATCGTGGCGACCAGATAGTCCTGGTTGCTGGCGTTTGTGTAAAGGCTGAAGGCGTACTGTGCGGAGCCAGCGGCGCCATGTTTTGCGTTGTCAATCATGCTTGTGGCCGCTGCGACAACTGAAGCATTGGTCGAATTCGTTGTGTGAACTGCACCACTGGTCAGGACACCGTCATCCTTTGCGAGTTCCCACAAAGCGAGTTGAAACGCCGCGCTGTTGACGCTGTTGCCATTGGTGCTGGCATAGGATTGCGAATAGAGCTTGGATACGTCAGCCGCCTGGGTGCTTCCCAAGCTGCTGAGGGCAGCCACGTTGTAGCTCAGAGGTGACGATGAAGACCATTGAAATGGATCAATGCAGTAGGCGAGAAAGGAAGTGCCATGGGCGATGGCCCCGTTTTGGAGGCTGGTACCCGTCGTGATGTTGAGGGAACCGCTGAAATAGTCGCTGGCACCACCCTGAACCGGTAGAACCAGATTGAGAGTTTGGCCAGCGACACTGCTGCTTTCACTGACGTACGTCGTATTTCCCGGGTTTTGACCGTCGGCCAGTGACTCGGTGCTGATCACGGTCAGGGCGACCAGTGCGGACAAGGCCAAGTAGCGGTTTAGCTTGAGTGTCATGGGAACTCTCCGAAAGTTTGTTGTCGCTGATTCGATCCAGCGATGACACAATTTTCGGAGCGCTACCCTGCAATGTGAATGGTTGCAGGGCACCCTTTGACTAGTAGCTTTGCGTCAGCGTATCTTTGATTCCAGGTGGTACTCAGCTACCAGAAGAACTGGTAGCAACAGGCGAACTTCAGGCTGATCCTCATGTGCCTTTGACGGCAATACCCTTGAATTCTCCACTGGCGATGCGCTTTTCCCATTCGGCCGGACCTGTGATGTGGGCGCTGGTGCCTCCTGCGTCGACCGCTACGGTCACGGGCATATCGACGACGTCGAATTCATAGATGGCTTCCATGCCGAGATCGGCGAAACCCAGCACTTTGGCGGTCTTGATCGCCTTGCTGACCAGGTAGGCGGCGCCGCCAACGGCCATCAGATAGGCGCTGCGGTGTTTTTTGATCGCCTCGATCGCGACCGGACCCCGCTCGGCCTTGCCGATCATGGAAATCAAGCCGGTTTTGCTCAGCATCATTTCGGTGAATCCGTCCATGCGGGTGGCAGTCGTGGGGCCGGCCGGGCCGACCGCTTCGTCCTTGACAGGATCAACCGGGCCGACGTAGTAGATCACCCGGTTCGTAAAGTCCACTGGCAGTTTCTCGCCTTTGGCCAGCATATCCTGGATGCGCTTGTGTGCTGCGTCGCGGCCTGTGAGCATTTTGCCGTTGAGCAGCAGGGTGTCGCCCGGCTTCCAACTGGCAACTTCTTCTTTGGTGAGCATGTTGAGGTCCACCTTCCTGCTCTTGACATAGTCAGGTGCCCATTGCACGTCCGGCCACAAATCGAGCGAGGGCGGGGTCAGATAGACCGGGCCGCTGCCATCCATCACAAAGTGAGCATGCCGGGTTGCGGCGCAGTTGGGAATCATGGCCACTGGCTTGCCCGCGGCATGGGTCGGGAACATCTTGATCTTCACATCAAGCACGGTGGTGAGACCGCCCAGACCTTGCGCCCCAATGCCCAGTGCATTGACTTTTTCGAACAGTTCAAGGCGCAGCGCCTCGGTCTTCGTGAGTACCTGGCCCGCCGATGACCTGGCCTGCAACTCATACATGTCAAGGTCTTCCATCAGGCTCTGCTTGGCCATCAGCACGGCTTTCTCGGCAGTGCCGCCGATGCCGATGCCCAGCATCCCCGGCGGGCACCAGCCCGCGCCCATCGTCGGAACCGTCTTGAGAACCCAGTCGACCACCGAATCGCCCGGGTTCAGCATGACCATCTTGCTCTTGTTTTCGCTGCCGCCACCCTTGGCTGCGACAGTGACTTCCACCTTGTTGCCGGGCACAATTTCAGTGAAGATCACGGCTGGCGTGTTGTCTTTGGTGTTCTTGCGATCAAACTGGGGGTCATTCACGACGCTGGCGCGCAGCATGTTGTCAGGGTGGTTGTAAGCGCGACGTACGCCCTCGTTGACGGCGTCGTCAAGACTGCCGGTGAATTCACCCCAGCGCACGTCCATGCCGACCTTCAGGAAGACGTTGACGATGCCGGTATCCTGGCAGATCGGGCGGTGCCCGACGGCGCTCATCTTGCTGTTGGTCAGGATCTGCGCGATGGCATCCTTCGCTGCAGGACTCTGCTCACGTTCATAGGCTCGAGCGAGATGGGCTATGTAGTCAGCTGGGTGGTAGTAGCTGATGTATTGCAGGGCGGCCGCGACGGACTCGATCAGGTCGGATTGGCGAATGGTGCTCATGGTGAAGTAAACCTCGGGTTGTGCAATGTCGGAGAATTGTAGGCGGCTACCGGCGCTGTATCCGGGCCGGGTGAGCCCAAAGTTTGACCTTAGTCAGTGGCATGTAAGTGCAAACCGTGACAGTCGCGGGCAGTTCAAAACCAATAGAGGAGTCTTAGCCATGAGTGAGCCATCGTCAGCCATCGAATCCGTACTCGTCGAAAACCGTGTATTTCCACCAAGTCAGGCCACCATCAACGCGGCGCGCATCTCAGGCATGGACGGCTACAACGCCCTTTGCGCTGAAGCTGCAAGCGATTTCGAAGGCTTCTGGGCCAGGCTGGCGCGCGAAAACGTGGTCTGGAACAAGCCTTTCAGCAAGACGCTAAATGAATCAAACGCGCCTTTCTACAAATGGTTTGAGGACGGTGAACTCAATGCCTCTGCGAATTGCCTGGACAAGCACATGGGCACGCCGGTCGAAAACAAGACGGCGGTCATCTTTGAGGCCGATGACGGCACGGTAACCAGGACCAGCTACAAGGAATTGCTGGGTCGTGTCAGCCAGTTTGCCAACGCGCTCAAGACCTGTGGCGTCAAGCACGGTGACCGGGTCCTGGTCTATATGCCGATGACGCTTGAGGGCGTGATTGCCATGCAAGCCTGCGCCCGCATTGGCGCCACGCACAGTGTCGTCTTCGGCGGGTTTTCGGCCAAGGCATTACAGGAACGCATCATTGACGCTGGTGCCGTGGCGGTGATTACTGCCAATTTTCAGATGCGTGGCGGTAAAGAGCTGCCCTTGAAGACGATTGTTGATGAGGGTTTGGCGCTCGGCGGCTGCGAGTCGATCAAGAACGTGTTTGTCTACCAGCGCACCGCCAGTGCCTGCAATATGGTGGCAGGTCGCGACCTGACGTTCAGCGATGCGATCAAGGGGCAATCGAGCGAATGCGCACCTGTCTTTGTCAATGCCGAACATCCCTTGTTCATACTGTACACATCAGGCTCCACCGGCAAGCCCAAGGGTGTGCAGCATGCCACGGGCGGCTTCCTGCTTTGGGCCAAGCTGACCATGGACTGGACATTTGACTTGCAGCCGTCGGACGTTTTCTGGTGCACAGCCGACATCGGATGGATTACCGGCCACAGCTATGTTGCCTATGGACCGCTGGCTGCCGGTGCCACCCAGGTCATTTTTGAGGGTGTACCAACCTACCCGGACGCCGGTCGTTTCTGGCAGATGATCGAGCGGCACAAGGTCAGTATTTTCTACACCGCGCCCACGGCCATTCGTTCGCTCATCAAGGCAGCCGAGAGCAATGAAAAAGTGCATCCGGCGCGCTCAGACCTGAGCAGTTTGCGCATCCTTGGGTCCGTCGGCGAACCCATCAATCCAGAGGCATGGATGTGGTACTACAAACATGTTGGCGGCGAACGCTGCCCCATTGTTGATACCTTCTGGCAAACCGAAACTGGCGGTCACATGATTACACCGCTGCCGGGCGCCACGCCGCTGGTACCAGGCAGCTGCACCCTGCCATTGCCAGGCATCATGGCGGCCATCGTCGACGAAGCGGGACATGATGTACCCAACGGCTCTGGCGGAATGCTTGTGGTCAAGCGACCCTGGCCCTCCATGATACGTACCATCTGGAACGACCCGGATCGTTACAAAAAGAGCTATTTCCCGGAGGAGATGGGTGGCACTTATTACCTGGCGGGCGACGGCGCCGTGCGCAGTATCGACCGTGGTTATTTCCGTATCACGGGTCGCATTGATGATGTGCTCAATGTGTCCGGTCACCGCATGGGCACGATGGAGATCGAATCGGCCTTGGTGTCAAAGACCGATCTGGTGGCCGAAGCCGCTGTCGTGGGCAGACCGGATGACATGACGGGCGAGGCGATCTGCGCCTTCGTGGTCCTGAAGCGTCCTTGTCCAAGTGGCGACGAGGCGCGTGCGATTGCCAAGGAACTGCGTGACTGGGTGGCGAAGGAAATCGGACCGATCGCCAAACCAAAAGACATTCGCTTTGGCGAAAACCTGCCCAAGACGCGCTCCGGCAAGATCATGCGGCGTCTGCTGCGCTCGCTAGCCAAAGGGGAATCGATTACCCAGGATACGTCGACGCTTGAAAATCCGGCAATTCTGAGTCAGTTGGGTCAAACCTATTGAGGCAGCGTCGTAGCAAGCAAAAGGCCCGCAGTCGCGGGCCTTTTTTTTGTAGGTGAGTCATCCTACTTCAGGGAGAGAACCCAATTGGCCAGCTTCCTGGCTTCGACTTCATTGACCTGGCTGTTGACCGGCATCGGAACAACACCCCAGACACCTGAACCGCCTTTCATGATCTTGCTGGCGAGTACTTCCGGCGCGTCCTTTTGGCCGCCATATTTCCTGGCGATATCCTGATAGGCGGGACCCACGATCTTCTTGTCTATGGCATGGCACGACAGGCAGTTCTTGACCTTGGCCAGAGCCTGGTCGGCCAGGGCCGGCGACGCCATCAAGCAGCCGGCAAGCAAAATTGGCAGTGCACGCCTCATGGAGTATTTCCTTACAGGTTGGAGTACAGTTGATCCGCACAATTGTAGTGATCGGGCCAGTCTCTCATGGCAATGCGAGGGCTTGGTCATCAAAGGAGAATGCCGGTGTATCTGCTCGGACTTGGCTTGGTTTTCTTGGGTATGAAATATTTTTCTCTTGGGCCGGTGGGGGGCTGGGAGTGGTGGTACGTTCTGTCGCCATTTGTCCTGGCAGTACTTTGGTGGTCCTGGGCAGACTGGTCAGGCCACACCAAAAAAGTCGCTATGGCAAAGGAGGACAAGCGTCGGCAGGAGCGAATCGACCGGAACCACGACGCCCTTGGAACCTCAGGCAAAAGGAAGCGCTGAGGGTGGGTCAGTAGTTGTCGAGAACGGCGCCTTTGCTTGCGGTAGATGCGTTGAAGGCGAACTTGGCCTGCACACCCCGGGTGTAGCGTGGCTGTGGAGCCGTCCATACGGCGCGGCGTCTGGCAATTTCTTCATCGCTGACATTGAGCTGCAGCAGCAGCTGGCGGGCATCAATCGTGATTGAATCACCTTCCTGAATAAAGGCGATGGTGCCACCAACGGCGGCTTCAGGTGCCACATGGCCTACCACCATGCCCCAGGTGCCACCGGAAAAACGGCCATCGGTGATCAAACCGACCGATTCGCCCAGCCCCTGACCCACCAATGCGCCGGTCGGCGCCAGCATCTCTGGCATACCGGGCCCACCTTTGGGGCCGAGGTAACGCAAGACCATGACGTCTCCGGGAACGATCTTCCCTGCAAGAATGGCAGCCAACCCGGATTGTTCATCCTCAAAAACCCGAGCTGGGCCGGTGATGACAGGATTTTTCAGGCCGGTAATTTTGGCCACGCACCCTTCGGGAGCCAGATTACCCTTCAATATCGCAAGATGCCCCTGCTTGTACATGGGATTGGAGAGCGGGCGTATGACGTCCTGATCAGCGCGCGGTACTGCCGGGACGCCCTGCAACACTTCGGCGATGGTTTTCCCGGTGATCGTGATGCAATCGCCGTGCAGTAGTCCGGCTGACAGCAGCGTCTTCATGACCTGGGGAATACCGCCGGCGCGATGCAGATCAACCGCAAGGTATTGGCCACTGGGCTTGAGATCGCAAAGTACGGGTGTCTTCTGGCGCACCCGCTCGAAGTCGTCAATCGACCAGTCAACCTGGGCAGCATGCGCGATCGCCAGAAAGTGCAGCACTGCGTTGGTCGAGCCCCCAATCGCCATGATCACGGCAACGGCATTTTCAATCGACTTGCGGGTCACGATGTCACGGGGTTTGAGGTCCTTTCGGATGGCCTCTACCAGCACTCTGGCCGACTCTCTGGCTGAGTTCACCTTCTCTTCATGCGGGTTCGCCATGGTGCTGGAATAGGGCAGCGAAATGCCCAAAGCTTCAAAGGCGGAGGACATCGTGTTGGCTGTGTACATACCGCCGCAGGAGCCTGGGCCAGGAACGGCGCGTCGCTCGATTTCGAGTAGATCCTGATCGCTCATGCGGCCAGCGGCGTTTTCTCCGACGGCCTCAAAAACACTGACGATGTTGAGATCCTTTCCCTGGTAGTGCCCCGGCAGGATGGTGCCGCCGTAGACAAAAATCGCCGGTACATTGGCTCGCAGCATGCCCATCAGACCGCCCGGCATGTTCTTGTCGCAGCCCCCGATGACGACAACGCCATCCATCCACTGCCCCTGGACGCAGGTTTCAATGCAGTCCGAAATGACCTCGCGACTGACGAGGGAGTACTTCATGCCTTCAGTGCCCATTGACATGCCGTCTGAAATAGTGGGTGTGCCGAAGACCTGAGCGTTTCCGCCAGCCTCTACGATTGCCTCGATGGCCGCATCAGCAAGTTTTTGCAGGCCACTGTTGCAAGGCGTGATGGTGCTGTGGCCGTTGGCCACGCCGATCATGGGCTTCTTGAAGTCCTCAGCCTCGTAACCCATGGCGTAGTACATGGACCGGTTGGGCGCTCGCGACTTGCCTTCGGTAATGTTCCTGCTGCGGGGGTTCAGGACGTCGGGTTGGGTGACCATAGGTGTTTCTCTCAAGAAAAGTTCGAATTTTCAAGTCCGCAAGAAGTCAGGACCGGTTTTGTGTATTCTGTGCATTTTATAGAGCACGGCACAAGCTGGGCTTACGTGCACAATCCTTCCATGCTCATTCACCCTCAAATCAATCCTGTTGCTTTGCAAATCGGTCCGCTGGCGGTTCATTGGTATGGGTTGACCTATCTGGCGGCGTTCGCCCTGTTCATGTTCCTTGGCAAGCGGCGCCTGTCGCATCCGCCCTTTGCGTCCATCAAAGGCGGGCGCGCCTGGAACAACAAGGACGTCGAGGACATTCTGTTCCTCGGCGTCATGGGGGTAGTGCTTGGAGGGCGCCTCGGATACTGCCTGTTTTACAAACCGCTCTATTACCTGGCCCATCCAATGGAGATCTTTGCCGTGTGGCAGGGTGGCATGAGTTTTCACGGTGGCATGCTGGGCGTCATTGTGGCCATGGTCTGGTTTGCGCGATCACGAGCGCGACCCTGGTTGCAGGTTGCAGACTTTGTGGCGCCGTGTGTGCCGACGGGACTCGCTGCGGGGCGAATCGGAAATTTCATCAACGGTGAGTTGTGGGGGCGCCTGTGCAGCCCGGATCTGCCCTGGGGTATGGTGTTTCACGGCGCGGGTGATTTGCCGCGGCACCCATCGCAGATTTATCAGTTTCTCGGCGAGGGCCTGCTTTTGTTTGTGCTGCTGTGGTTCTATGCGAAGAAGCAACGCCGCGAAGGGCAGGTTGCGGCGATGTTCCTGATCGCCTACGGAGTACTTCGTTTCGGGGCAGAGTTCTTTCGCGAGCCCGACGCACATCTTGGCATTTTGTCCTTGGGGATGAGCATGGGGCAGTGGCTGTGCTTGCCAATGATTTTTGGTGGCATCGGTTTGTGGCGTTGGGCGCAAGCCCGTGCACGAGTCTGATTGTTTTGTCACCGATGAATACGTCTGACTGGATCAGTCGCAAGGTCTCCAAGTTGTTGCCCACCTCCAGTGCGAAGGGCAAGGGCCAGGACAATCCACCTGTTCCTGATTCAGCGCCTGCCGATGGTGCAGTGACACAGGACCCGATGCACAGCGAAGTCGAGCCAGCGCGAAGGGGACCTGCTGCTGGCGGGTTGACGCCCGGCTTACGTCGAGAGCTTGTCTCGCGCTCGACGCGCGAGCGTCTGGTTGGCACTTTGCGACGCAGGGGAGAGGCCATGTCGCCGCGCGCCCTTCGTCACACTCTGGCAGAGTTGCGTGCTGTGGTGGATGGACGCGTCAGCGAGGTCGAAGGCGGGCGGCGAGCCAGTGTGCTGGCGCAGTGGTACGCAACTGCGGCGAGTTCCGAGCGACGTGATTTCTGGTTGCTGATGAGCGAACAGTTTGTCGCGGACCCCCAGGTCATCAAAGTTGCGCAGACCCGCTTTGCCGCGTCGGTAGGAACTCCCCATGAAGCGGTTGCCGAAGTACAGTACCGCCGCGCCACGGTGTCACCACGGCGGCGTCTGTTGCAGCGCTTCAGTGCATTTCCAGAGGGTATACGGTTCCTGGTTGACTTGCGAGCCGAGATGCTGCCGGTACTCAAGTCGAACCCACAATTGCAGGCGCTCGACGTCGAGATGGAATACATGTTCTCCACCTGGTTTGACGTTGGATTTCTGGACCTGCGACGCATCAGTTGGGACTCGCCGGCATCACTGATTGAACGACTGATCAAGTACGAGGCGGTGCACGACATCAAGAGCTGGGCCGATGTCAAGAACCGGCTTGACTCGGATCGGCGCTGCTACGGCTTCTTTCACCCGCGCCTGCCAGACGATCCCCTGATTTTCGTCGAGGTTGCGCTGCTGCATGAGATTGCGGGAGGCATTACGCCGCTGCTGGATGAATCAGCCGCCGTGGAGGATCTCAATAAGGCGACAACTGCCATCTTCTACTCGATCAGCAATACGCAGACCGGGCTGCGTGGTGTCAGTTTCGGTGACTCGCTGATCAAGCGTGTGGTCGAAACACTTAAACAGGAGTTCCCCCGCCTGAAAACGTTTGCAACACTATCCCCGATGCCGGGCTTTCGCGCGTGGTTGGGAAATAGCGCGACGGAGATGCTGCGCCAACTCGACGAAAAGGCACGCCTTGAATTGGCCAGGTCGATGGGAACGGAAGACCTGACATCAACTCAGTTTCTGCTCGGCGCGGAACAGGCTTCAGAACTGGATGTCAAATCACCGCTGAGGAGAATGCTGTTGCGTTGTGCCGCCTATTACCTCAGTCAGGGCTTGACCGAGGGAAAGCCGATGGATCCGGTGGCTCGTTTTCACCTCGGGAACGGCGCGCGGATCGAGCGTTTGAACTGGCTGGGTGATCCTTCGCCCAAAGGTTTGAAGCAGTCTTACGGGATGATGGTGAACTATTTGTACGACATCCAACGGCTGGATCGTTACCGGGCGCTGTTGGGGCAAGGGAAAATCCCGGCTTCCTCCGGAGTCAAAGAGTTTTTAAAATGAGCCGAGAAGAAAATTCGGCCACAAACCCAGGAGACAAAATGACTTTATCCAGACGAAATTTCATGCAGGGCGCCAGTGGCGTTGCACTCGCCGCCCTGACACCAGCCGCTTGGCCTCAGACTGGCGGTGTCGGTTTGAAAATATCGCATCAATTCCCCGGGGGTACGCTGACCGACGGTGATTTCAGGGACCGCTTGTGCCGGCGCTTTGCCGTTGAGGTGGAGAAGCGAACAGGTGGTGCGCTCAAGGCGTCGGTCTACCCCGGCTCATCCTTGATGAAAACCAATGCCCAGTTTTCTGCGGTGCGCAAGGGTGCACTCGACATGAGCCTGTTTCCATTGTCTTACGCCGGCGGTGAGGTGGCAGAGACCAACATCGGCTTGATGCCAGCGTTGGTGCCGAGTTACGAGCAGGGTGCACAGTGGAAGAACGCCGAAGTAGGCAGGCTGTTGTCCAAGGTGCTTGATGAAAAGGGCGTCATGATCGTCAGTTGGGTCTGGCAGGCGGGCGGCGTTGCCAGTCGGAGTCGCCCCTTGCTGACTCCCGACGATGCCAAGGGCCTGAAGGTGCGCGGTGGTAGTCGTGAGATGGACATGATGCTCAAGACGGCCGGCGCGTCGGTGATAACGCTGCCGTCCAACGAAATCTATGCCGCCATGCAGACCGGTGCGATGGACGCTGCGATGACATCGAGCACCAGCTTCATCTCCTTCAAACTGGAAGAGATTGCCAAGCATCTGACCAGCGGGCGCAACAAGACCTATTGGTTCATGCTTGAGCCCTTGATCATCTCCAAAGAAGTGTTTGCCAGGTTGCCTAGAACCCAACAGGATGTGGTGATGGCGGTTGGAGCCGAACTTGAAGTGTTTGGTCAGGAAGCCGCGCGCGCTGACGACAAGATGGCGGCGGAGATTTACGCCAAAGCGGGCGCGAAGGTCTACGACATGGACGAAGTGACGCTGAAGAAGTGGCAGGTGATCGCGCGCGAAACGGCATGGAAAGATTTTGCCGAGAAGAGCGAATCCTGCGCGGCGCTGCTCAAAGCGGCGCAAAAGTTGGCATGACGCAGCGTCTGGAGGTCGGGTCCGCCGTGCTGGGCGTGGATCCTGATACACCGCGCCTGTTGTTGCCGCTGGCCATTGTGTTGATGCGAATCAATCGCCTCATGGTAGTCGCGGGTATGTTGGCCTTACTCACTGCATCGACCGTACTGACGTACAGCGTCGTATCGCGTTACATCATGAAGTCGTCCACCGACTGGCAGGACGAAGCCGCCGTCTTTTGCCTTGTTGGTGCCACTTTCCTCTGTAGTTCCTACGTACAGGCCCTGCGCGGGCATGTCGGCATCGAAGCGGTCGCCAGCCTGCTGCCCAGGTCGCTGAACCGTTTGCGATTGTTGATGGTGGACTTGCTCGGCGTGACGTTCTGCAGTTTTTTTGCCTGGAAATCCTGGACTCTTTTTCATGAGGCCTGGGTCGAGCATCAGACCACGTCGTCGTCGTGGGCGCCGTCGCTGGCGATACCCTATGGGCTGATGGCAGCGGGCATGACCTTGCTGAGCCTGCAACTTCTCATTCAACTCAGCGCCCGGCTGAACGCCATGAGCAGACAGACGTCCGGGGTGAAACCATGACGATGCTGAGCATGGGCTTGCTGTTTGGCGCCGTCACCCTGATCTTCATGTTTTCCGGTGCGCCAATTTCCTTTGCGCTCGGCAGTGTGGCAGTGCTTTTCATGTACCTTTTCATGCCGGCATCTGCACTGAACACGGTGACGCAGAACGTCTATGAGGAAATGGCCAGCATCACGTTGCTATCAATACCGCTCTTCATCCTGAAGGGGGCCGCCATCGGCAGATCACGTGCCGGACAGGACCTGTACGCTGCCATGCATGTATGGATGGGACGGATTCCGGGTGGGCTGGGCATCGCCAACGTCTTCGCCTGCGCGCTGTTCGCGGCGATGGCCGGATCAAGCCCGGCGACCTGTTCAGCCATTGGGAGCGCTGGCATTCCGGAGATGCGCAAGCGTGGCTATTCGCCTGGTTTTGCCGCAGGCATCATCGCCGCAGGGGGTACGCTTGGGATACTGCTGCCGCCATCGATCACCATGATCCTGTATGCAGTGGCTGCAGAACAATCGCTGGGGCGACTCTTTCTGGCCGGCATCTTCCCTGGCATTTTGCTGGTCGGGCTGTTTGCTGTCTATGCGGCCTTGCATTACCAGAAAGAACACCGACTGGCGCGAGCCGAATTCGAGCGATCGGGGGCGAGTTCAGCCTTGTTGCTTGATGAGACCTTCACGAACCGGCAGAAGTTCGAAATGCTGCCGCGCGTCGTTCCGTTCGTGCTGCTGTTGATTGGCGTCATGGTAGCGCTGTACGGCGGTTTTGCGACGCCATCGGAGACGGCTGGCCTCGGCGCGTTGCTCGCGCTGGCGCTGATTGCGGTCATTTATGGCGTCTGGCGCCCCAGGGATGTGGCGCCCATCCTGACAGCGACGCTGCGCGAATCGACAATGCTGATGATGATCATCGGCATGTCGCTGTTGTTCTCTTACGTGATGAGCTTCCTGCATATCAGTCAATCCACAGCCGAGTGGGTGGTCGGCCTGCATCTGTCCAAGTGGGTGCTGCTTGCGGCGATCCTGCTGATGGTTATCGTGCTGGGCTTTTTCCTGCCACCGGTCAGTATCATCCTGATGACGGCACCGATCATCCTGCCTCCGCTGAAGGCAGCGGGCTTCGATTTGATCTGGTTTGGCGTGTTGATGACGATCGTGATGGAAGCGGGCTTGATTCATCCGCCGGTTGGACTCAACATCTTTGTTATCAAGAACATCGCACCCGATATAGAACTGGGCGAGATCATTTGGGGCGTGCTGCCGTTTGTGTTGCTGATGTTCCTTGCGGTATTGCTGATATGCATCTTTCCCGGCATTGCGACCGGGCTTCCGGATCTGGTGATGGGTATGGTTACGGTCAGATCATGAGCGGCGGCGTTGAACTGCTTGTGTCGACGGTGTTTGCTACCGTGACCCTGACGCATCCGGGAAAGTTCAATGCCATGTCGCGCGACATGTGGCGGCAACTGCGGTCGGTGTTTCAGAGCATCGCGCACCAGCCCCAAGTTCGCTGTGTCGTTGTGGCGGGAGCGGAAGGAAATTTCTGCGCCGGTGGTGATATTTCGGAGTACGCAGATTTTCGCTTTCAGGAGTCGAGTCTGCGTGATTTTCACGAGAACGATGTTTGGGGTGCCTTGCAGGCCATGCTGGACTGCGAACTGCCAGTTGTGGCGCTGATCGAAGGCAACTGCATGGGTGCAGGCATCGAAATTGCCAGTTGCTGCGATATACGCCTGGCAGGCGAATCTGCGCGTTTTGGTGCGCCCATCGCCCGCCTTGGCTTTCCGATGGCGCCGCGCGAGGCAGGCCTCGTGGCGCGCGAAGTCGGTTTGGCTGTGACGCGGCAGATGCTGCTGGAAGCAGCGATCTTTGGCGCCGTCGACATGAAGGCGGCAGGTTTTCTGAGTCGCGTGCTGCCGGACGGGCAACTGGCGACAGAGGTTCTTGCCAGTGCATCCCGTATTGCTTCCCTGTCACCCCAGGCGACCCGCCTGAACAAGCGCACGATCAGTGAACTCCTTGCCCGGACTCCGGCGAACAACGACCTTGCGTATGCTTACGCGGCCGGCGCAGAACATCGGGAGGGCATACTCGCCTTTCTTGAAAAGCGAAAGCCCGTATTCTGAAACCCTGAAGGCGGTCATGCCGCTGTGCGTCATTTGATTCAATTCCACTTTTTCACATCTCATGCAACTTCAAACGGAATTACCCTCTGTCAACAGCAATCTGTATGCGGCGCTGCGAGCGGGCTTCCCGGCAGAGCAGGACGCCATCGCCGTCGAGACCGAAGACGGCCTGTGTTACAGCTGGCGTGATCTGGACCGTGCCAGTGCGATGCTGGCCAATTTGCTGCAGGCATCGAACTTGCCGTCGGGTGCCCGGATCGCGGTGCAGGTTGACAAGTCGGTGGAGGCGATGCTGCTCTACCTGGCGACCTTGCGCGCGGGCTTTGTCTATCTGCCGCTCAACGTGGCGTATCAAAGCTCCGAGATCGAGTACTTTATTGGCAATGCGGAGCCGGCTGTGGTGGTTTGCACGGCGAAGAATTTTGGCTGGGTCAGCAAGATTGCTTTCAGGGCTGGCACGAAGCACGTTTTCACCCTTAACAATGATCGAACCGGATCCCTGCTTGAGCGAGCACTGCAGTGTTCAGACCGGCAGCGGCCGGTGAAGCGCAGAGCGGATGATCTGGCCGCCATCATCTACACCAGCGGTACGACAGGTCGCTCCAAGGGCGCCATGCTGACGCATGGAAATTTGCTCAGCAATGCGGAGGTATTGAAAGATTACTGGGGCTGGCGCAATCAGGGGGAGGGGGCGGACGTCCTGATCCATGCCTTGCCGATATTTCATGTGCACGGTCTGTTTGTCGCGATTCACGGTGCGCTTCTGAGTGGAAGCAAGATGCTCTGGCTGAGCAAGTTTGATCCCAAGTGGGTGATGGAGAGGTTGCCGCGGGCCACGGTCTTTATGGGTGTGCCCACGCTCTATGTCAGATTGTTGGCAGAGTCTGGTCTGAATGGCGCAACAACTCGCAATATGCGACTTTTCATCGCCGGCTCGGCGCCCCTGCTGATCGAAACATTCAGTCAGTGGCAGAACAGGACCGGCCACACGATCCTCGAGCGGTACGGCATGAGTGAAACCGTCATGTTGACGTCCAATCCGTATTTCGGTGACCCGACCCGGCGCCGTGGCGGGACGGTAGGTTTTCCCTTGCCGGGCGTCAGTCTGAGAGTGCGAGACGAGGAAGGTCGCTCGGTTGCGCCGGGTCAAATCGGCGGTATCGAAGTCAAGGGCCCCAATGTTTTCAAGGGCTACTGGCGTATGCCCGAAAAGACGGCTGAAGATTTCACGACCGATGGCTACTTCCGGACCGGCGATGTCGGAAAGATCGACGAATTGGGCTACGTGAACATTGTCGGCCGCAGCAAAGACCTGATCATCAGTGGTGGCTACAACGTGTATCCGGCCGAAATCGAGGGATATATCAACGAGTTGCCGGGAGTCGCCGAGAGCGCCGTGGTCGGCGTCGAAGATGCGGATTTTGGCGAAGTCGGCGTGGCGGTGGTGATCGCAAAGCCCGGTGCCTCAATTGACCCGATGGCGATCATTGGCAGCCTGAAATCGAAGCTGGCGAACTTCAAGATACCCAAGCGTTGTTATGTGGTCAACGAGTTACCGCGCAATGCAATGGGCAAGGTGCAAAAGAATGTGCTGCGCCTGCAATACCGCAGCGAAGCGGGACGCTAGCTTCAGAACCGATCAACGCAGTACCAGAACCGGGACGTGGGAGTGCGTCAGGACTTGCTGGGTCTCACTGCCGAGCAGCAGTCTCTTGATACCACGTCGTCCGTGCGATGCCATGACGATCAGATCACACTTGTGTTTCTTTGTGGCTGCGATCACAGCGTCCGATATGAGGTCAGATTTGACCGTAATGGCTTTGGCTTTGACACCTTTTAAAAGTGCTGCTTTTTGAACGGCGTCGACAATGGCCTGAGCATCATCTGCCCATTGTTTCTCGACCCTGCTGACCTCTGCCGCCTGCAATGCCAGACCACCCTCAAAATAACTTTGCGGGTAACGCGGGATCACCTTCAGTGCCACCAGTTCTGCGCCGGTCAGTGCGGCCAGCGAGATCGCGCTGGCTACTGCTTTCTTTGATAGGGGAGAGCCATCGGTAGCGACAAGAATTTTTTGGTACATGACATTTTCCTGTGGAGTGGAGACTGCAGCTTACTCTGATCGCCGGGCTACAACTTGATTTTGGTCAGGTAAACTGATCGCATACCCGCGCACACTTGGATCCTATGTCAATTGCAAGTCCGGCCGTCAATGTGGCGGCGCCAAACACCAGCGACATGGCGCGACTTCAGCAACCGTTGGAGCTTGTTGAGTCGGGTGCGACAGGGGAACTATTCTCCCTGCTCGATGACCCGCAGGAATGGTCGGTCTTCAGCCGACCGGATGCGCGGCGTGATCAATGTTGGGAATCGAATCTGTTGATTGAGGGCATGCACTGCGCGGCGTGTGCGCTCACACTTGAGGCGGCATTGCTCAGTGTCCCAGGAGTGATACAGGCGACGGTCAGCGCGGGCAGCCACAGGGCACGTGTCCTCTGGTTGGCCGATTCGGTGCAACCGTCTGCCTGGATGCGGGCTGTTCAGTCGGCCGGCTATCGTCCCGTACCTGCGAACGATACTTTTGCGCGTGAGCAGCGGCGAATCGACGGGCGCAAGGCGCTGTGGCGCCTTGCGGTCGCCGGCTTGTGCATGATGCAGGTAATGATGTATGCCTATCCGGCCTACATTGCGGCAGCCGGTGATTTGACCCCCGAAATGGAGCATTTGTTGCGCTGGGCCTCCTGGGTGCTGACGCTACCGGTGATCCTGTTTTCCTGCGGTCCATTTTTTCGCAATGCCTTGACTGATGTGATGCACCGCCGTGTCAGCATGGATTTGCCTGTTGCTATCGGCATGTTGATTACCTTTGTCGTCAGTACGGCTGGCACTTTTGAACCTCAAGGACATTTTGGTCGTGAAGTCTATTTCGACTCGCTCACGATGTTTGTCTTCTTCCTCCTGTCGGGGCGATGGCTGGAACTGCGCTTGCGCGATCGAACGGCCGGTGCGCTTGAAGCCCTGATGAATCGAATGCCCGACAGCGTCCTGCGCCAGCAAGAAGACGGCAGCTACGCACGTGTACCAGTGCGGCGCTTGCAGGTGGCCGATATTGTTCGCATCCTGCCGGGCGAAACATTTCCCGCTGACGGTCTGGTGCTGCAGGGTCAGACCATGGTTGACGAAGCTCTTCTGACGGGCGAATCCCGGCCAGTGGCGCGCGCAGTCGGGAGTTGCGTCATCGCAGGCAGCCACAATCTTTCGAGCACGGTTCAGGTCGAAGTGAAACAGACGGCCGATCAGACCCGTTTTGCACAGATTGTTGCCTTGATGCAAACAGCGTCCACCAGCAAGCCGGCGTTGGCACGCCTGGCAGATCGGATTGCCAAACCCTTTTTGTTCGCCGTCTTGCTGGCAGCCGCCTCAGCCTGCGCGTTCTGGTGGGAGCGCGACCCCGGTCATGCCCTGATGGTAGCCGTTGCCGTGCTGGTGGTTACCTGTCCCTGCGCGTTGTCACTGGCAACACCGGCGGCCATGCTGGCAGCCGCAGGCGCGCTCGCGCGCCGAGGCGTACTGGTACGCAGGCTGGAAGCGTTTGAAGCGCTGGCAGACATTGACACTGTATTGTTTGACAAGACGGGGACTTTGACCAGCGATACCTTGGTTCTGGCTTCCACCCGGGTCCGTGACGGTGTTACACAAGTTCAGGCGCGGGCTATGGCGGCAGCGCTTGCGCAAAACTCACTGCATCCGGTTTCCCGGGCCTTGCTGACTGCTTCGCAGCAGGGGCTGACAGTCGGTTGGAGCGCAAGCGACGTGCAGGAAGTTGCAGGCGCCGGTGTGCGGGGCTGTGTCACCGGTCCGGGGAACACGCGAGAGGAGACGGAGTTGCGCCTGGGTTCTGCAGAGTTCTGTGAAATTGATGTTGCTCCATCCGAGTATTTGCAGACCCATCTAAGTGACGGTCAGGGATGGCTGGCGACTTTTGAGCTCCACGAAAACCTGCGTCCGGATGCGGGGGCGACTGTGGCTGCACTGCAGCGCAATGGCATTGCGGTGCATTTGCTGTCAGGAGATGGTGTTCAGGCCGCGGGACGGGTCGCGGCGCAGGTCGGCATCACCGAGTTTCGAGGCCTTTGTTCACCGCAGGACAAACTAGAGTTTCTGCGTTTAGCCCAACAGCGGGGCCAGCGAGTAGCGGTGGTGGGGGATGGACTCAACGACGGCCCGGTACTTGCCGGTGCCCACGTTTCATTTGCCTTTGGCCGTGCCGCTCCTTTGGCACAAGCTCAAGCCGATTTTGTCGTACTTGGAGAACAGATAGCAGCCATCGCAACCAGTTTCCAGGTGTCGCGTCGAACCCTGCGTGTGGTGCGGCAAAATCTCTGGTGGGCAGCGATTTACAACGCCGTGTGCGTACCATTGGCGATCGTCGGCTGGCTCCCCGCGTGGCTGGCCGGACTCGGCATGGCGCTTAGTTCCCTGCTGGTTGTAGTCAATGCGTTGCGCCTGTCGAAAATTGCTCCGTAGCAGAAAGGTTCCGTGGATATTCTCTATTTGCTGATTCCATTGTCGGTAGTGCTTGTCTTCTTCATACTCGCTGGGCTGTGGTGGGCCATCCACCGGGGTCAGTTTGATGACATTGAGGCAGAAGGCGAGCGAATTCTTAAGGATTCATGAAAAAACCTTTCGCTTTTGACGTGAATCAGTCGAAATTCGTGTTTGTCGTGCGAAACTTTGAGCGATCCAACTAAGAAGAGGTGTAAATGATATTTCCCAATTCACTAGCAACAAGCTACAACGACAAGGTCGTGAGGCAGTTTGCCATCATGACGGTGGTCTGGGGTGTGGTGGGTATGCTGGTCGGCGTCATCATCGCTGCCCAGTTGACCTGGCCCGAGCTCAACTTCGGCATTCCGTGGCTCACGTATGGCCGGCTGCGCCCGTTGCACACCAACGCCGTCATTTTCGCGTTCGGTGGTTGCGGGCTGTTTACTACGGCTTACTACGTCGCCCAGCGGACCTGTCAGGTGCGTTTGTTCAGCGACAAGCTGGCGGCGTTTACTTTCTGGGGTTGGCAACTTGTGATCTTGTCGGCTGCGATCTCGCTGCCGCTTGGTTTTACCCAAGGCAAGGAATACGCGGAGCTTGAGTGGCCGATCGACATACTGATCACCTTGGTCTGGGTGTCTTTTGCCATCGTCTTCTTTGGCACCATCGGGACCCGGAAAGTTCGGCACATTTACGTTGCCAACTGGTTTTTTGGTGCCATGATCATTGCGGTCGCGCTGCTGCACCTGGTCAACAGCGCCGCCGTTCCGGCGGGTCTGATGAAATCCTATTCTGCCTACGCTGGTGTGCAGGATGCAATGGTTCAATGGTGGTACGGTCACAACGCTGTCGGGTTCTTCCTGACCGCCGGGTTTCTCGGGATGATGTACTACTTCGTTCCCAAGCAGGCCGAGCGTCCGGTTTATTCGTACCGGCTGTCTATCGTCCATTTCTGGGCGCTGATCTTCACCTACATGTGGGCCGGCCCGCACCACCTGCACTACACAGCTTTGCCAGACTGGACGCAATCGCTGGGTATGGTGTTTTCACTGATTCTGCTGGCACCGAGCTGGGGTGGCATGATCAATGGCATCATGACTTTGTCGGGCGCCTGGCACAAACTGCGCGATGACCCGATTCTGCGTTTCCTGATTGTTTCCCTTTCGTTTTACGGGATGTCGACCTTTGAAGGTCCGATGATGTCTATCAAGACCGTCAATGCCTTGTCGCATTACACGGACTGGACCATTGGTCACGTACACTCCGGCGCCCTGGGTTGGGTGGGTCTGGTCACCATGGGTTGCATGTATTACCTGATTCCTCGCCTGTTTGGCCAGAAGCAGATGTACAGCATGAAAGCCGTCGAAGTGCATTTCTGGACAGCAACGATCGGCATCGTGATCTATATTGCCGCGATGTGGATTGCCGGTGTGATGCAGGGTTTGATGTGGCGCGCTGTCAATGCTGACGGCACTTTGACCTACACCTTTGTCGAGTCCGTCAAGGCTACTTTCCCGTTCTATGTGTTGCGCTTGTCAGGCGGTCTGTTGTACCTCGTTGGTATGTTGATCATGCTCTGGAATGTACTCAAGACAGCGACTACCGGGCGCTCGGTCACCGTGAACATCCCGGCCGTTGTTGCCCACGCGTGAAAAGGAAAAATACCATGGCAAATAACAATGCAAGCGGCGGACTGTCGCACGAAAAGATTGAAACCAGCAACTTCCTGATGATTGTCCTGATTCTGGTGGTCCTGCTCTTTGGTGGCCTGGTGGAGATTGTTCCGCTGTTCTTCCAGAAATCCACAACGGAGCCGGTCAAGGGTTTGCAACCCTACACTGCGCTGCAGTTGGCGGGACGCGACATCTACACCCGTGAAGGCTGCTACAACTGCCACTCGCAGATGATCAGACCGTTCCGCGCAGAAACGCTGCGCTATGGGCACTATTCCGTGGCTGGCGAATTTGTCTATGACCATCCGTTTCAATGGGGCAGCAAGCGCACAGGGCCGGATTTGCAACGCGTCGGTGGCAAATACAGTGATCAGTGGCACCGCGACCATTTGAACAATCCGCGTGACGTTGTGCCCGAGTCCAATATGCCGGCCTATCCGTGGTTGCTGAGGGACGATGTGGATGCGGCATCGATGCCTGCGCACATGAAGGCATTGCGAACTGTCGGTGTGCCTTACACGGACGAACAGGTCGCCAAGTCTGCTGACGAACTCAAGGGCAAGAAGGAGATCGAAGCCGTTATTGCCTATCTGCAGGTGTTGGGAACCTCGGTGAAGTAAAAGGGGCTTATCTTCATGGACTTTGATATCAACTCCCTGCGTTCACTGGCTACGGTAGCTAGCTTTGTCGTGTTTGTCGGCATTCTTGTCTGGGCTTTTTCGAGCCGCAAGGCCGCCGATTTTGAACAGGCAGCCAGACTCCCGTTCGAGCAAGACTGACCCAGCGCATCCTAAGGAAATAATATGAGCGACTTTACAAGTAACTTTTGGTCGGTGTACGTCGCCGGCATCACCGTGGTGAGTATTTTGGCGTGCCTGCTTTTGCTGTGGTTTACTGGCAAGGCCAAGGCCATGACGGCAAGCGACAACACGACGGGACACGTCTGGGATGGCGACCTGCGCGAGATGAACAACCCCTTGCCTCGCTGGTGGGCCTGGCTGTTTGTGATCACGATCATTTTCGCTCTGATCTACCTCGCGATGTATCCGGGCCTGGGGTCTTACGAGGGAAAATTGGCCTGGACCTCCAAAGGGCAGCATCAGTCCGAGGTCGACATTGGCAACGCGGAAACTGCCCCTTTGTATGCGAAGTTTGCGGCGATGAAGCCTGAGGACGTTGCAAAGGATGCGAAGGCGATGGCGATCGGTGAGCGTTTGTTCATGAACAACTGCGCACAATGTCACGGCTCTGATGCCCGCGGCAACAAGGGGATACCGAACCTGACTGATAACTTCTGGCTTGGTGGCGGTACACCCGATGTCATCAAGAACAATATCATCAAAGGACGTATTGGCATGATGCCTCCCATGGCAGCCGCCGTAGGTTCGGCAGATGACGTGAAGAACCTTGCCCAGTACGTACTGAGTTTGTCCGGTAGCCCTCATGATTCCGTGCGTGCTGCACTGGGTAAAGAGAAATTCGTTGTTTGCGCTGCTTGCCATGGTCCCGACGGTAAAGGCATACAGGCGATTGGTTCAGGTAACCTGACGAATCAGAGCGTTTGGTTGCATGGAAGTGGTGAAGCGAATATCATTTCCATGATCAACAATGGCAAGACAAACCAGATGCCGGCCCAGGGCGACAAGTTTACCGAGGCACAAATTCATGTTTTGGCCTCCTATGTCTGGGGACTTTCGAACAAGGGCGGGGCTACAGCCCAATAATCCGCGTCAGTGGGTCTTTGCTGATCGCAGGAATTATCGCTTTTGAACAGCAGGGAGCCTGAGCCCAAGCAAGTCATCCCCATTCTGGCCGAAGGAACCGATGGGGAGTTGATATCGCT
>JBAXNI010000005.1:0-50105 GCA_037133835.1 Comamonadaceae bacterium
TCTACGCATTCAGTGTGAGTTGGCTCGGAGCAATGAACACATGCATCGGGTCATGAAAGCTACTCGTTTGTGTGGTTGACTGGACGGCCGCAATGTCTGCAAATCAACGGATCCGGATCACTGACGCCTGCCTCAACAATGGCTGCGGTCACAATGGCCGTTGGCAGAGCAAAGATGCCAATGCCAAAGACCGAAATGAGTCCGGCGCATATCTTTCCCAGCGTCGTCATTGGAATCATGTCGCCGTAACCGATCGTGGTCAATGTCTCCATCGCCCACCAAAATGTCGCCGGGATACTTGTAAAGACGCGCGGTTGTGCGTTGTGTTCGATTTGGTACAAGAGAGAGGCGGCCGTGTAAATGCAAGAGGCCATCACTGTCAACGCAATGATGAGCAGTGCGCGCCGTCGCCGCAGAGCCCCGCTTATTCGTTGCATGGACTCGTCCAAGTGCTCGAGTCGCATGACCTTGAGGAGGCGCACCATGCGAGCAATGCGCAGAAAACGAAGATCAAAGGGCATCCAGAATGTTGCGATGACGATGAAGTCAAGCAGCGGTAGTGGTCGCAGCGCATAGCGGATGCGCCCGGAAATGGGCGCGCTGAAGCGATCCTGCTCTACGCAGACCCAAAGGCGAGCCAGATATTCGACAACAAAGATCGCCGTGGAAACCGCTTCGAACAGCGCAATCGTGGAGCCATAGCTGTCCGAAACTGAAGGCACCGTTTCCAACGCAACTGACAGTGCATTGGACAGTATCAGGAAGGCCAGAACGTAATTGATGCGCCTCGCCAGCGGATTTTCCGGCGATGGTTTGTGAAGTATGTGAAAAAGCTTTGCTCGTAAGTGCTTGCCCATGTCGGTATGTCAATTTTCAGCGTGGATCACCCAATTATCAGGAGGATCGAAAGACCAGATTTTCGATATATGGACGCAGACAATCCATACTGCGAGCCTGTTGGTCGACGATGCTGGCAATTTCAGGATTGGTCTTGCCCTTGCAGGCCGCTACCAGACGCTCCCGGCCGTATTGCTCCCACTTTTGCGCATCCTGTTGAAGAACTGACCATTCCAGACTAGCGCCACCAGTTTCGTAGGCCCGAAGGCCCCAGCGCTTCAATTGCTCAACGTATGTCACTAGCGATGCGCCCGCTTCCAGCATGGCGGGCGGGCAATATTCACTGACTATCTTTACATCCTGACCATCAATCAGCGCCGCCGCCCCAGCTAGAACGAAGGGTTCGAAACCTTCAACATCCATCTTGAAGACCGAAATCTGACCTGGACTGAACATCGAATCCAGCCGCTGCATGGGAACCTCAACAACAGTATTGCCACAGCAGGTGGAATCATAAAGCCGGTGCATACCCCCATTGAAGTCGCTGATGTGAAGGTTTGCAATGCCCGCGCGGTCGCTCAAGGCCATTTGATGGAGAACCACGTTTCCAATTGCATTTCTTTCCATGTTGCGCCCGAGCAGACTGAAGTTGCCCGGTTCAGGCTCGAAGGCATGGACGAGTCCTTCGCTGCCGACAAACTTTGTCATGTAGGCAGTGAAGTAGCCCGCGTTCGCTCCAAGATCGAGCACCACCATGCCGGGCTTGATTAACTGCCGAAGGGCAAACAACACTTCGGGCTCGAATGGCGTCCCGCTGCGCAGGCCCAAACTATCCGCCTTGTCCGTCTCGAAACAGAAATCATCCAACCGAACACAGTCTTGCTTGGTCTCGGACATGAAGCCCCTCAATTTGATACTCAAGGCAAGATTGTCGTTGAAGGCGAAAGTTGCTCCGATCTGGTGAGCAAAACCGTAGGGAATCCGGAAATGACCGAGCTTGCGTAGCGGGCAATGGCAATTACACAGGATGACCCAACTCCACCCCGATCAGCGTGGCAATTTGCTCCGGCGAGGACACATCGGTGTGGCTATCCACACTTCCAATGACAGCTCTGAGCGTCGGCATGTCAGTTGTGTTGCTGTGCAAGGTTTCCGTGAAATACCTGGCTACTGCCGTCTGGTTCTGAAATTGCAACGCGGCATTGCCCCAGGCGACATCGATTGGTGACATGGACGCCAGATTGCCAAAGACCTGATAGATCACGTCGCCACGGGTCCATCCAGCGCTGAGTGCGCTGTCAATGTCTGCGATCGCTTGAGCCTTGGTTGCCTCGGACGCACTGTTCTTGACGACGTTGGCGACCAACAGTGTCGCAAAGTCAGCATTGGCCATGGACCCGGGGTAAGTCGCGGTGAACTGTGGCTTGGTCGTGAAGATGTTCACAATCTCTTTGACTGACAAACCAGCGTTGTAGGCATCAGCCATCTGGCTCATGTATTCGACACCCGGTGCGGCGCTGAAGGCAACAACGCAGAAGTGATAAAGACTGTCGAGTGATTGCGTGGAAAAGTTGTAGTCGCTCACGCCAACGTAGCTGTTGCCCGCCATGTCCCTGATTGCATTCGTCGGGATTTCGATCCTGTAACTTGTGAAGATACCAAGGTCGCTACTTGGGTTGATCGTCAATGCATTGCCGGTGATGCTCAGGTTGGCGCTGGTGGCTGCATCGTAGCTTGCAACGGTGGTTCCTGCGGCCGTCTTGACAACGATGTTGCCGGTCCCCCGTTGGATCAGTTCGTCAAATGTGACGGCAATATTGCTGTCGACTCGAACCGAGGTCGCTTCGTCGGCTGGACTGAAGTGGCTGACAACCGGGCCAGTCAGGTCGACCACCATGTTCGTCGGCGTGCTGCTGAGTGATTCATGGGTCCCATGGCCATCGGTGTAGAGGGCAGTGACTGTGATGGCCTTTCCAACTTGAGCGGCGGTGAGGACAAAAGTCCCTGATGTTGCGCCGCTCACTGCAACACCGCCAGCACTCCACTGGTAGCTGATGGTGCCCAGACCATCGGCGTCGGCAATCGTATTGGAAGCCGCTAGGACCTGACCCAGGCTGGGAACTCCGGTGATGGTGACGCTGCCCGTGGGGGCGTCGTTCACGTTCGCAACAACTGAACTTGCCGCACTTGCAACCGTTTCTGCGGTCCCCAGTCCATCGGTATAGCTGACCGCCACGGTGATGGCCTTGCCGACTTGAGCCTCGGTCAGCACTAACGTCGCTGCAGTGGCGCCGGCAATATCGACCCCTCCCGCCTGCCATTGGTAGTGGCTGCTGCCCAGGCCATCCGCATCCATGACATTGTTGATAGCCGTCAGGACCTGCCCTTGCGCCGCATTGCCGTTGATGATCAGGCTGCCTTCGGGTGGGTGATTTACCGGCTTCGGCTGCGGCTTAATCGAAAGCTGGAATGAACTGCTGGTAGTGGCATCGTGCGAGTCTGTGGCCAGCACTGACACTGTCAGTTCGCCAGCGTCTGCAGAACCCGGTGTGCCGGAAAACGTTCTGGTTTCGGCGTTGAAGTGAAGCCAGTTTGGCAGGGGAAGGTAGCCCCAGTCCGGATCCACAACCATCGCGCTGTAAGTCAGAGTGTCGCCATCCATGTCGGAGAACGTATCGGACGGCAGTTGCAATGAAAAGGTGGTTCCGCCTGTGGCCGACTGATCCAGTATCGGATTGAGCAGCGTTGGCTCATGGTTGGTGTCGTACCTGATGTCAAAACCAGACAGATGAAAGTTGCCTGGGTCAAATACACCGTCCAGTTTGATAGAGAGGTCGGCGCCTGGTGCCGCGTCGACCCCTATGTGCAGAATTGTCTGATTGCCGACAACCTCAAGTTGTACCTGGCCACTGACTACCGCCGCACCGCTCCCCGCAGTTACCTGACCTTCAAGAAACAGTGCGCCACAGATTTCGATGACGTCGCCCGAGGCGAGATCGGTGATGGTGTCGGTGCCTGTGTCTTCTGTTGAAAAGTAAAACAGGTCGTTGCCGCTGCCGCCAGTCAATGTATCGTTGCCACTACCGCCGATCAGTGTGTCGTTGCCAGCCCCACCGACCAGAATATTGTTGCCACTGTTGCCGCGCAGCGTGTTGTCAAGCTCGTTGCCGTAACCGTTGAGGTTCTCTGTGCTGCCACCGAACGTTCCCAGCGTGAGATTTTCCACATTGGCAGGCAGGGTGTAACTGCCTGCCGTGGAAGTAACCGTGTCGTTGCCTTCTCCTGCCAGTTCAATGATGACATCGCCGACGTTGTCAACGCGGTAGCTGTCGTCCCCCGTACCGCCTGTGAGTGTGTCTGCGCCGGCTCCACCGTCGAGTGTGTCATTGCCAGCGCCGCCGACCAGCACGTTGTTGCCTTCGTTGCCGGTGATTTCATTATTTTGCTCATTGCCGGTGCCGTTGATGTTTCCGGCACCGCTGAGCAATATCAGGTTTTCAAGATTTGCACCAAGCGTGTAGTTGGCCAATGTCGATTTGACGGTGTCGTTGCCCTGACCCGCCCGTTCAATCACGACGTCGCCGATGTTGTCGACCCAGTACGTGTCATCACCGGTTCCGCCGATCAGGGTGTCGGCACCGGCACCTCCGTCGAGTACGTCATTTCCCTCGAGTCCGGTCAGGTTGTTGTTGGCAGCATTGCCCCACATGACATTGTCAAGCTCATTGCCTGTACCGGAAGTGGCGAGGCTTCCGACCAGCCAGAGGTCTTCCACGTTCGGACCCAGTGTGTAACTGATGGTCGAGTTGACCCTGTCAATGCCCTGGTCCGTTGCCTCTATGACAACGTCACCGACGTTATCCACCATGTAGACGTCATTACCCGCCAAACCGGACATGGTGTCGGCGCCCTGACCGCCATCAAGATTGTCATTGCCGCTGGTGCCGATCAGCGTGTCGTTGCCTGGAGTGCCAATAAAGTTGCTCATGCTGGACTTTCTGTTTCAATTGTCACCATTCTTCGACAATTGCCGGCCTGCATGTTATGAACTAGATCACACCAGCAAACTGAAGCGCCGCGTATGCGATCCAGGGTCCAGTCTTGATATGGCGAGTAGTTGAGCGTGGTCCTCGATGCCGATCATGCCTGAGTGCAATGAGATCAGCCCTGATTTGACCCACTGAGCCAGTTGCTTGTTGACACTTTCGCGGCTTGACCAGACCATGCTGCCAAGTTCGAGCTGCGAGAGGTTGATGGCGATAACCGTGCGGCCCTCAAGTTCTTGACCATACTCGCGAGCCAGCATCAGCAGCTTTCGTGCGAGGCGCACGGTCAGCGAGTAAAAGTTGATGTCCTCAAGCTGCTCGTCGGTGGCCCGCAGGCGCTGACACAGGAGAGCAAGCAGGTGGATCGCCAGCCCCGGCGTCGTGCTCAGGTAGGTGAGGAAGCGCTGGCGCTCGATGACAACCATCTGACTGTCCTCGATCGTGGTGCAGGTGGCGCTTCTGGGTTGTCCGTCAAGAATCGCTGTTTCGCCGAAAAAGTCTCCGCTTTCGAGCAAGGCAAAGATGACCTCCTTGCCTTCCGTCGACAGTGTACTGATCTTCACCTTGCCCTGGTAGATCGCGAACATTTCGTTACCACAAGCACCCTTTTCAAAGACGGTTGACCTTGCGGGCACCGACCGAATGGATGCGTGGCTGGCCAACTGCGCCAACTCTGCTTCAGAGAGTGAGCAAAAAAGTTCGCTTCCAGCCAGGAGCTGCACCATTCTGGACTTGTCAACGATGTCCATATCAGATACTGGATTCCATAGTTCAAACCACAGTCGGGTTGGTTGGTCGGTCTGGTGGACCGGACTTCAAGTCTAACCCGCGCACTTTACACCGCAGAACAGGGGTGCGGGAACGCGAGTGGCAGGAATTTTTCCTGGCACCTCGCAGCGCGTTCCAGGCGCGGCGGACTATCGAAGTCTCTGCAATTCCCGGCGATCCCGCTTTGTCGGACGACCATGTGCCATGGTCAGCGCTGGCTCTGGACTCAAGCGATTGCGCTCCATTTCCTTGGCCCGGGCGTCCAGACTTTGCGGCGTTTCTTCATACAACTGCTGTGCCACGGGTGCCGGCCCGCGCTGATGGCTCAGACCCTTCACGACAACCGTACGTGGGACCCTGGCCTGCACGATCGTGATGACTTCACCAATGCGGATTTCCCTGGATGCCTTGACATCCTGCTTCTCGATTTGCACACGGCCATGGTTGATCTCGTCGGTCGCCAGGGAACGGGTCTTAAAGAAGCGAGCGGCCCATAACCACTTGTCGATTCGCATTGCGCCAGCCATGCTCAGTCAGAAAGGGAGATAAGTCTTCTCTCGTGTGTAGTGCATGTAGCCGATGCTCGCACCGGCCCGCATTCCCACGCCAAGCCGGATCGGCGCGAGGATGACGCCATCTCGTTGCTGGTAGTTGATGCCGGCACCGCCAACGTAATAGAAACTGCCGTCCACCGCCGGGAAGCGCTGGTAGATCTTGTCGCTCGAGGGGAGGTGATAGACCAGTACGAAGACCTTGGATACATTGGCACCGAGATCGAATCCGATGGAAGGTCCCTGCCAATAGACTTTTCTGGATTTCCCGGCTTTCATGTTGAGCATTCCGTTGCCGTAGCGCAGGCCGACGGTGACCGCAGCACCGGCCTCTTCACCTTTGATATAGCCGCTGGGTCGGCCATGCTCTTTGAAGGCTTTCTCGATGATTCTGGCAAGCCCCTCCGTGCTGGAGCCGAAGAATTGCTCGGCGTCCTTCAGGACGGACTCCTGGTCATAAGTGCTTTTGTCTGAATCGGTTGGGCCTTCAGCCGCATGACCTGGCGCTGCAGCCATCAGCCCGGCAGCCAGCAATGCCAGCGCCATGCTCGCGGCGTGTGTGTGAAAAGGCCATAGTCGATTCAAGGTAGTCATGGGTCGGATTATCCGGTTCTTCACAAGAAGCCAAGATTTGTCTGGCTGTAATTGCCAATGTTGGGCAAGACGCTGCGCAGGTCGGTTGCTGAGACGCCAAACCATGTCGCCAGTGTGGCACCGTACTGGTCGACTGACAAAGCTGGCAATAGACGGCCCTGGCCGACGTCATCGGGGCCGCCGTTGGCAATCACCGGCGCTGTGCCGACGAACGAGCGGCCCTTGACGCTGTCACCCACGACAAAGTGCATGCTGCCCCAACCGTGATCGGAGCCGCCGTTGTTGCTGACCAGGGTGCGACCGAAGTCTGATGCCGTGAAAGCGGTTACCTGACTGGCGACACCAAGATCGACGGTGGCCTGGTAAAACGCCGACATGGCGTTGCCCACCGTGGCCATGAGACCTGGATGGGTGGCAAGCAAACTGTCGTGCGTATCGAAGCCGCCAACCGAGACAAAGAATACCTGTCGCTTGGGACCCAGCGAACTGCGCGCTGCAATCAATCGAGCGACCATCTTGAGTTGATCCGCCAGGCTGTTGGATGTCGGAAACGTGCTCGTCAGGTTCACGGCAGCCAGGGCCGTACTGACCTGCGTGTTGGCTGTGACCGAGCGGCTGCCAACGCGGGCGTATTCACTGGCAAACAAGTTGGTATTGGTGGAGGAAGTCATCAGACTCTGCAGCAGGGTTGAGCAGGCGGAGGATCCAAACAGCGGCGATTGAATCCCGCTCACCGGAACGGACCCACTGGTTGAGACCTGATACTGGACAGCGGTCTTTCCGGACAGGTAAACCGCGTTGCCCGATACGCTGATGCAGGTAAACGTGGCATTGCCGTTGCCGGCTGCAAACAGGTCACCGAGGCGCCCACCCCAACCGGAAGACGCCCCTTCCGCCGAGGACGACTGCCAGAATGACTGCTGGTCGTTATGGGAAAAGAGCTTTGGCGGCAGAGGCACTGACCCTGCGCTGTACTGCGCCTTGGTGGTGGGTTGAACCAGGGACCCCACATTCAGCAGCACCGACATCTTTCCGGCGTTGAATATCGGCAGCAGAGGGTCCAGCCCAGGTGCCAGGGCGTACTGTCGACCGTTGGCAAGCGGTGTGGTCGGATTCAAGACCAGGGGAGTCAAGGCAGCGCGATCAATCGCCAGGTTTGCGCGAAACGACTGTTGCAGGTTGTAGCTTGCCTGGTCATAGGGTACGAGGGTGTTGGCGTAGTCATTGCCGCCATACAGGAAGACGCATACCAGCGCCTTGTAGTCGGTCGCCGCGGCTGCTGCTGCCTCACCCATGGCTGCCAGGCTGATGGCCCAAGGGGTCGCGCCCGCAGCCAGTGACAGAGCGGCGGAGCGCTTCAAAAACTCGCGACGGGAAGCATTGTCTGGCTTGACTTCAGGAAATTGGAGCATGGTCGATCCTCATCTCTGGGCAATGTATTCAGGTGAAGCCAGTACCAGCGTCAAAGCCGCATAAATGCGGTTCAGTGCTCCGGCGCTGGTGCTGGTCGGGATCGTGTCGAGTGCGCCCTGCATCGCAGTCAAAGTTGACGATGAGAGCTGGCTCGCGCCAAGAACTTCGTTGATCTCCTTGAGCAGACTGGCGGAATTGCCAGCCAGGGCAAGCAGACTGCTGTAGTCAGCCGCCAGATCACCGACACCAACACCACTGATGGCACGCTGCATGTAGTTCACGTAGCCCGCAACCGAGGACTCGTTGGTGATCTGAAATTCCGGGCCCGTGAGGCCAAGCGCGGAAAGGGTCGTACTGGGCGGCACGTACCCGGGCCGGAAAAAGTTGAAGACCGAGCCCGAGCGCATGGGGCTCTGCCCCAGGCGCGTCGCAGGGTCCGACAGGTCGCCGACACTCCAGGCGCCCGATGGTGACTTGACGCTATAAGCGCGAGCCCAATTGAGAAGTCGGACAACTGGCTCTCGCAACTTGCCAAAAGTTGAAGCCGTGGCAGCTGCCGGGTCACGGGCTTCACTGTCGAGGAGAATTGCCTTGATGACAGCCTTCAAGTCACCGCGTACACCGGACCCGTTATCGGCAAATACTTTGGACACCCTGGCGACGTAGCCAGGCGACGGATTGCTGGTAACAAGTCGCTGAATGAGTTGCTTGCTGACAAAGGTGGGGACATTGGGATGTGCAAAGATCGTGTCAAGAGCCATCTTGAGGCTGTCGCTGGCACTGGTTCCAGCGGGAATGGTCGCGCCCAGAAACGTCTTGCTTGCGGTCTCATAATTTGCCGCCACTGAAATCAGGGGCCGCTGCTGGTAGTCTGGAGGGTAAGGACTGGTGAGCCCGGACACGTCGAGGTTCCAGCCGGTGAAGACGCGGGCCAGTCCACTGACATCCGCTTGCGTATAGGTTTCGATGGCGTTGCCGCTGGCGTCAACTTGCAAACTACCGTCCGTGTTGAGTTTGAGTAGCCCGATCGCGAACAACTGCATTAGTTCGCGGGCATAGTTTTCGTCGGGTTCACTGCCGGTGGTCGGGTTCGCCTTCACGCTGCCACGAAACGTCAGGTAGTAGCCCATGGCCGGGCTCAGCGAGATTTGACCCAAGAGCGTGCGGTAGTTGCCAAAGGCGTTGGCTTCAAGAATGTCCAGATAGTTGGCGACGGAAAATTGTCGCCATTGCGCATTGACTCCCAGAACCGAGACGACGCAGAGCTCCGACAAGGCCAGAACGACGCGCTGACGCAGGGTATCGGTGGAACTGATGAACTTGCGCCAGATGGTGTTGTCAAGTCCCGCTGTGCTGTTGATGTTGGTTGCGTTGTTGTAACCGTTGGCGATCAGCCAATCCCAATGGCTTTGCGTGCGTGGCAAGGCAAACTGCGCGTCGATCCAGTCTGAATACTTCATGCCCAGCAGCGCAGTCACTTCCGGACGGTTGTAGCCCAGCGTCGCCTGGGCCAGGAATCGTCCCGCTTCGGCTGCGGTAGAAGGCGCGGGCGAGGGTGCTGGCGTTGGCAGGGGGCTGACGCCGCCTGAAGTATTTCCACCGCCACCACCACCGCAAGCGGCCAGACTGGAGATGGCAGTGACGCTCGCCAGTCGAGAAGTCGAGCGTTTCAGTTGCTCCGGCGCCGCGGCCTTGACGCTGTCCTTGTGAGTTTCTGTTTCCACAAACTGCCTTTCTGGTTTTGAGTGGCGAAAGCTTGACATCGCGCCGGAACACGTGATTCTGGTAACGCATTTGACCTCGACTTGGCGGACCCCGTCAGAGCGAATCCAGGTAAGCACTGTAACCGTCTGTAATGAGTTGATACCCGGGGTAAACTAGAAACGGATCAACAAACAGGAGGTGACATGACAAAGCGCAAAGTGTTCGTTCGGACCGTCGCTGCGGCATTGTCTGTTGCCGCATTGTTGTTTGTGCTGCGTCCCTATCTGTTTGGCGACTCGCTGCAATCTGAACAACAGGAACACGCGCCCAAGGGCGCTGCTCAGTCGATGAGCCAGATTGCAGCCGAGTCTGCCGCCATCGCTGCGTCTGATGCCGCCAGAGTCCAGGAAGAATCACAGTACCGGAGTCCACCAAGGTAGCGCTGCCATCAGGTATCCCCCAATTGGGGGATACCGCAGTCGGTGTAAGGGATTTACGATCCGCACTTGGCATTTGATGTTTCTCGTGCTAGATTGACGGGCAGGTCAAGCCGAATCTCAGACTTGGAGGACCGCTCAATGGCTGACAGGAAGGTCGTTTTCATTGCGTTCGCAAGCGAAGATGTGCGCCAGCGCAACTTCCTGGCGGCTCAGTCGCTGCTGACCAAAATCCCGTTCGATTACCTTGACAGCGGGATTGAGGAATCAGACGATCCGGCATGGCAGGAGCACGCCCGTAGCTGCATTCGCAGCGCAGACGGAGTCATCGCGCTGGTGAGCACTCATTCGCTCACTTCAAGCCGACAGCAGTGGGAAATCAGTTGTGCCAGGGAAGAGGGCAAGAAGATTCTTGGAATCTGGGTTTATACCAATGACCGGACCACGCTGGAAGGACTGGGCAGCGTCGTCTGGACCTGGGGCGACATCAAGACCTTTGTCGACGGCCTTTGAGCAGGGCTGCCAGGCCAGTTGTGCTGGTTACATCAACAGATGTTCACCGGCGTTGTCGCCGCCGAGCGTGACGTAATTCACTTTGCGGATGTCCATCAGTTTTCTGCCGCCAGAGTAGCTGATGGAGCTTTGCACGTCCTGCTCCATCTCGATCAGCGTGTTGGCCAGGCTGCCCTTGATGGGCTCCAGAATCCGTTTGCCTTCAACGTGCTTGTATTCACCCTTGTTGAAGTCGCTGGCCGAGCCGTAGTATTCCTTGAACAGTTTGCCGTCCACTTCCACCGTCTGGCCGGGGCTGCTCTCGTGGCCCGCCAGCAACGAGCCTATCATGACCATGGTGGCGCCAAAGCGGATCGACTTGGCGATGTCGCCGTGCTCGCGGATGCCGCCGTCAGCAATGATGGGCTTGGTCGCAACGCGGGCGCACCATTTGACGGCGCTGAGTTGCCAGCCGCCGGTGCCAAAGCCGGTTTTGAGCTTGGTGATGCAGACCTTGCCCGGGCCGATGCCGACCTTGGTGGCGTCAGCGCCCCAGTTCTCCAGGTCAATCACCGCTTCGGGTGTTGCCACGTTGCCCGCGATGACGAAGGCTGAGGGCATCTTCTCTTTCAGGTAGCCAATCATGTTCTTGACACTATCCGAGTGACCATGAGCTATGTCGATGGTCACGTATTCCGGCATCAGCCCGAGTGAGAGCAACTGGTCAACGGCGTCGTAGTCCGGCTGCTTCACTCCCAGCGAGATCGACGCGTACAGTCCGAGGGCCTTCATGTTCCTGACGAATTGCACACTGTCCAGATCAAAGCGGTGCATGACGTAGAAATAGCCGTTCTGCGCGAGCCAGGTGCAGATTTCCTCATTCACCACCGTCTTCATGTTGGCCGGCACCACCGGAATTCGAAAACGCCGACCACCCAGTTCCACACTGGCATCGCATTCCGATCGGCTCTCGACGCGGCATTTGCGCGGTAGCAGAAGAATGTTGTCGTAGTCAAAAATTTCCATGGTCCGTACTCCTGATGGATTGGATCCGGCAAAAAAAACCGGACCACAATTGCTTGGGCCCGGTGCTTGATTCTATCGGAACTATTTCTTCATGATGGCGTAGCGCTCCAGTGTGCGCTTGCGCGCCTCGGCGTGGTCAACGATGGGCAGCGGGTAGTGCTGGCCCAGCACCACGCCAGCCTGCTGCAATTGCGCAGCGCTGGCGCTCCAGGGCGCGTGCAGCAGCGCATTGGGCAAGCGCGACAGCTGCGGCAGGTAGCGTCGGATGAACTTTCCCTCGCTATCGAACTTTTCGCTTTGGCTCACCGGGTTGAAGATTCTGAACCAGGGCTGCGCGTCGCAGCCGCTGGAGCTGACCCACTGCCAGCCGCCGTTGTTGGCTGCCAGATCAAAATCATTGAGGTGCTGGGCAAAATACTTCTCGCCCCAGCGCCAGTCGATTCCCAGATCTTTCACGAGGAAACTTCCCGCCACCATGCGCAGGCGGTTGTGCATGTAGCCGGTCTGATTGATCTGTGCCATGGCGGCGTCCACCAGTGGATAGCCGGTCTGCCCCTGGCACCAGGCAGCAAACAGCGCCTGGGCTCGCCTGCCGTGCTCCCAAGGGATGGCGTCGAACTCGCGTTTGTAGGCACCTTCTGCAACGTGCGGGAAATTCGAGAGAATCGAAAAGTAGAAGTCACGCCAGATCAGTTCACCGAGCCAGACGCCTGCACCCCTGCTACCTTGCGTATGCCGCCGCAGCGCATCGGCTGCCAGCTGGCGGATCGAGACGGTGCCAAAGCGCAGGTGCACACCGAGGTAGCTGGGACCCTTGACGGCCGGAAAATCACGCGTTTCGTGGTAGCGGTCCATGCGTTCACTGAAGTCTTCCTGCACCTGGCGCGCACCCGATGCGCCGGTGCGGATCCCGAGTTCGCCCAGATTGGTGCGCTCAAATCCCAGGGCCGCCAGCGTTGGCACCCCCGCCGTCAGGTCGGCTGGAACTGGTGTCAGGGCGCTAGCGAAAGGCTGAGCATCTTGGCTGTGCAGGTGCTGTGCCGTCACGCTGGCGAGCCACTTGTTCTTGTACGGAGTAAATACACCGTAGGCTGTGCCGGCCTGGGTCAGTAGCTCCCGTCCTTCAAAAATCACGTGGTCCTTGCAGGTGTGAAATGCAATGCCGGCATCAGCGAGCTTGCCGCGCACCCTGGCGTCGCGCGCCAGCGCCTGTGGCTCGTAGTCATGGGCGGCAAAGACCGACTGCACTCCGAGCCTGGCTGCGAGTGCCACGATCTCTGTTGCCGCTGCGCCGTGGCGCACGATCAGCGCCGCGCCAGTCTTGCCGCTGAGCTTGTGCAAATCGGTGTCAAGCTCGCACAAGGACTCGCGGATGAATTCGAGGCGGCGGTCGCGCCGGGGCAGGGCGTCGAGAATTTCTGTGTCAAAGACAAAAGCACAATAGAGCTTCTTGCACGCCTGCAGCGCCAGGGACATGGCCGCATTGTCGTTGGCGCGCAAGTCCCTTCGAAACCACATCAGACCTGCGTCAAATTGTTTGTTCATGTTCACCGGTAAAATCAAGGCATGTCCGGAGATTTTGCGCCCACGAACCTGGCTAATCACTTTTTGATTGCCATGCCAGGATTGCAGGACGAGGTTTTCTGCCGCAGCGTCGTCTATGTTTGCGAACACAATGAGCGTGGTGCGCTCGGCCTGGTCATCAACAAGCCCTGTGAGATTGACATGAAGCGCCTGTTTCAGAAGGTCGATCTGCCACTGCACCGCGAAGATCTTTCCAAAGAGCCTGTGTTTCAGGGGGGACCTGTGCAGACCGAGCGCGGGTTTGTATTGCATGAACACGCCGCTGCTGGCTCTGACAAGCCGGCCGAATCCCTTTACGCCTCAACGCTGACAATACCAGGCGGACTGGAGATGACTACTTCCAAGGACGTTCTGGAAGCACTGGCCAGTGGTGCCGGACCGCGCAAGGTACTGGTCTCTCTGGGCTACGCGGCCTGGGGTGAAGGGCAGTTGGAGTCGGAACTCTCCGACAACAGCTGGCTCACGGTGGCGGCCAGTAACAGCATCATTTTTGATACGCCGGTGGCACAGCGCTACGACAAGGCCTTGCGTCTGCTCGGTTTCGAGTCCTGGATGCTTTCACCTGACGCGGGGCATGCATGAGTCCTGGGCCCGTGTCTGTAGCGCCGACCCTGCAGACCTTTCTAGCCCTTGATTTCGGAATCAAACGCACCGGCGTCGCGGTTGGTAACAGACTCCTGTGCACGGCTCAGCCGCAAGGCACGATCCAGGCTGAGGGCGCTGCCCGCTTTGTCGGGATTGCCCAGCGCATCAAGGAGTGGCAACCCGACGCGCTGGTGCTCGGCGTGCCCTTTCACCCGGATGGCGCCGAGCACGAAAACACCGTGCGCGCGCGCCGTTTTTCACGTCAGTTGCAAGGTCGCTTCAAGTTGCCCGTCTTTGAAGTCGACGAGCGCTACAGCACGACCGAAGCGCTACAGATGGGCGCCAAAGATGCGGATGCTGCCGCAGCCTGCATCATTCTCGAACAGTTCTTAAGGAGTATCTCATGAGCATATTGGCGCTGGACGCCGAGGCGTTGTACGTCGAGTTGTTAAAGGGCGTGCGCGCCATGTTTCGACCCGGCGTGCGTTTGATTGGCGTTACGTCGGGCGGCGCCTGGCTCGCTGAGCGGCTGCAGCACGACTTGAACCTGCCGGAGCCACCGGGCGTGATTTCGTCCTCCATGCACCGCGATGACTATTCGCGACGCGGCATGACGGCAGGGGCACAGACCCGGATCGACTTTGATGTCAATAACGCGCACATCATCCTGCTCGACGACGTGCTGTACACCGGCCGCACGATTCGCGCCGTCATCAATGAGCTGTTTGATTTTGGCCGACCTGCCAGTGTCATGCTGGCGGTGCTGGTGGACCGTGGCGGTCGTGAGTTGCCGATTCAGGCTGACTTTTGCGCCGCTCGCGTGGTCCTGCCAGCCAGCCAGTCACTCGCGCTGGCACGCAGCGAAGCCGGGGTTTTCAGTTTCAACGTAAAGGCCAGTTAAGCCATGTTGTACAAGCGCAATCTTCAACTCAATAAACACGGTGAACTGATTCATCTGCTTTCCACCGAGGGTTTGCCCAAGGCCATTCTGACCCAGGTCCTCGACACCGCAGCCAATTTTGTCAGCGTCAATGACCGCGAGGTCAAAAAGCTGCCACTGCTGCGCGGCAAGAGTGTGTTCAACCTGTTCTTTGAAAACTCCACCCGTACCCGCACGACTTTCGAGATAGCGGCGACCCGTCTGAGTGCCGACGTCATCAATCTCGACATTTCACGCTCATCGGCGGCCAAGGGGGAAACACTGCTCGACACCATCGCCAACCTGAGCGCCATGGCTGCCGATCTGTTTGTGGTGCGTCACAGCGAGTCTGGCGCACCCTACCTGATCGCACAGCATGTGGCGCCGCATGTGCACGTCATCAATGCCGGCGATGGGCGCCACGCGCACCCGACGCAGGGCCTGCTCGACATGTACACGATCCGGCACCACAAGAAGGATTTTTCCAACCTCACGGTCGCGATTGTTGGTGACGTGCTGCATTCGCGTGTCGCGCGTTCCGACATTCACGCGCTGACCACTCTGGGTTGCGCTGAGGTGCGTGTGGTTGGCCCCAAGACCCTGGTGCCAGCCGACATGGCCCCCATGGGCGTGCGCGTTTGCCACACACTGGAAGAGGGCATTCGTGGTGCCGACGTCATCATCATGCTGCGCTTGCAGAACGAGCGCATGAGCGGCGCCTTGTTGCCCTCGACACAGGAGTTCTTCAAGAGCTTTGGCCTCACGCCGGAGAAACTGCAACTGGCCAAGTCGGACGCCATCGTGATGCACCCGGGGCCGATCAACCGTGGTGTTGAAATCGACTCGGCCGTCGTGGACGGCGGTCAGAGCGTGATCATGCAACAAGTGACTTTTGGTATCGCGGTGCGCATGGCGGCGATGAGCATCGTGGCAGGGAACGAGGCCTGATATGAAAACACAGATGAATATTCTGATCAAGGGTGGTCGTGTGCTGGATCCGGCCAGTGGCCTGGACGCCATTGCCGATGTGGCACTGTCCAACGGTGTGCTGCTGGCCATCAAAGACGTGCCGGCTGATTTTGTGCCGGCCCAGATCATTGACGCCACTGGTTGCATCGTGGCACCCGGCCTGGTGGATCTCGCGGTGCGCCTGCGCGAGCCTGGGCATGAACACGAACGCATGCTTGAATCAGAGCTGGCTGCGGCCGTGGCGGGCGGCGTAACAACCCTGGTCTGTCCACCCGATACCGAACCGGTGCTCGACGAACCGGGGTTGGTGGAGATGTTGCGCTATCGCGCGGAAAAACTGCAACAGGCGCGTGTCTATCCGCTGGGCGCCCTGACCCGCAATCTCGAGGGCGAAACCCTGACCGAGATGTTGCAACTCACCGAGGCTGGCTGCGTTGCCTTCAGCCAGGCCGAAGTGCCGCTGGCCAACACGCAGGTCTTGCAACGTGCCTTTCAGTACGCCAGCACGTTTGGCTATTCGATCTGGCTTAGGCCGCAGGACTTTTATCTGGGGCAAGGCGTGGCGGCCAGTGGCGCACTGGCCACCCGCATGGGTTTGAGCGGTGTGCCGGTAGCGGCAGAGACGATTGCCCTGCACACGATTTTTGAGCTGATGCGAGCCACCAGTGGAGTTCGGGTCCACATCTGCCGACTCAGCAGCGCCGCCGGTGTTGCGCTGGTGCGCCAGGCCAGGATCGATGGCCTGAACGTCAGCTGCGACGTCAGCATCAACTCGCTGCATCTGACCGACGCCGATATGGGCTACTTTGACAGCCGCTCGCGGCTCAGCCCGCCGCTGCGCCAGCAGCGTGACCGGGACGCCCTGCGTGCCGGTCTGGCCGATGGGACCATCGACGCACTGGTGTCTGACCATACGCCGGTCGATGCGGACGCCAAGGACTTGCCATTTGCCGAAAGCGAACCGGGCGCGACCGGTGTCGAGCTTCTTTTGAGCCTGGCGCTCAAATGGAGCGCTGATAGCGGGGTTGACTTGCTGCGCGCACTCGATGTCATCAGCCGGGCCCCAGCCTCGGTGCTGGGCGCATCACTTGGCAAACGGCAAGATCGCGTCGGGCGACTGATGCCGGGTGGTGTGGCTGATGTTTGTGTCTTCGACCCGCGGGCCAGTTGGACGATCGGCAGCGCAGCGCTGCGCAGTCAGGGCAAGCACACGCCGTTTGCCGGCTACGAGTTGCCGGGCAGGGTGCGTTGCACAATTGTCGATGGACGCGTCGCGTACCTGGTACCACCGACAGGAATCGAACCTGTATCTAGCGCTTAGGAGGCGCTCGTTCTATCCATTGAACTACGGCGGCGACTGCCGTATTCTATTTGGTCAACAATCGCATCGCGTCTTCCAGACCCTTGATGGTCAGCGGATACATGCGCTGACTGACAATCTGCTGGATCACGCTGATGCTTTGCCGGTACTGCCAGACGCCTTGCGGTTCCGGGTTGATCCAGGCGAACTTGGGGAAGGCCTTGGTCAGTCGCTGCAGCCACTCGACACCTGCTTCTTCGTTGTTGTATTCGACGCTGCCACCGGGTTGCAGAATTTCGTAGGGACTCATGGTGGCGTCACCGACAAAGATCAGCTTGTAGTCCTTGTTGTACTTGCGGATGATGTCCCAGGTTGGAAACTTTTCCGCGAAGCGGCGCCGGTTGTTCTTCCACATGAAGTCATAGACGCAGTTGTGAAAGTAGTAGAACTCCAGGTGCTTGAATTCAGTCTTGGTGGCAGAAAACAGTTCTTCCACGCGCGCGATGTGCTCATCCATGGTGCCGCCCACATCCATCAGCAGCAGTACTTTGACATTGTTGTGGCGCTCCGGGATCATCTTGATATCCAGGTAGCCAGCATTGGCGGCCGTGGACTTGATGGTGTCGTCCAGATCAAGCTCTTCTTCATGCCCCTCGCGTGCAAACTTGCGCAGCCGGCGCAGCGCTACCTTGATGTTTCGGGTCCCGAGTTCCTGCGTGTCGTCGTAATCCTTGTAGGCGCGCTGGTCCCAGACCTTGACAGCACTTTTGTTGCGGCTCTTGTCCTGGCCGATGCGAATGCCTTGCGGGTTCTGGCCGTAGGCACCGAACGGGCTCGTGCCACCGGTACCAATCCATTTGCTGCCACCCTCGTGGCGTTCCTTTTGCTCTGCCAGGCGCTTCTTGAGCGTCTCCATCAACTCGTCCCAGCCCATCTTCTGGATCTGGGCGAGTTCTTCCGGGCTCAAATTGAGTTCGAGATTCTTGCGCAGCCATTCCAGCGGAATTTCCTTGCTGAAGTCGGCCACCATTTCGACGCCCTTGAAGTACGAGGCAAAAGCGCGATCAAATTTGTCGTAATGCTTTTCGTCCTTCACCAGGGTCGTGCGGCTGAGGTAGTAGAAGTCATCTATCCGGTAGCCGCTGGTTGTGGATTCATCGTCGGACTCGGGTGTGTTCGGTCCAACAACGCCCTCTTTCAGCGCTTCGAGCAAGGTCAGGTATTCCTTCACCGATACTGGCAATTTGGCCGAGCGAAGGGTGTAGAAAAAGTCGATCAGCATCAGAGCGTTCCTGTCAGCGTTGCCTGTCCAGCAGGTACAGCAGTTGCGCTTTGGCTTCAGGCCATTCGCCGCTGCGCATGCTGTACATCACGGTGTCGCGCACCGTGCCATCGCGGCGTAGCGCGTGACCGCGGATGACGCCATCCTTTTTGGCACCAAGGCGTTCGATGGCAGCCTGAGACGCAAAATTGAAATTGTCGGTACGCCAGCCCACCACTTGGCAGCCGACCGTCTCGAAAGCATGCGTCATCAGCAACAACTTGGCAACGGAGTTGACGTGCGTACGCTGGCAGCGCTTGGCGTACCAGGTCCAGCCGATCTCGACGCGCCTGACCGCTGGGACAATGTCGTGGTAGCTGCTGCTGCCCAGCACGGTTCCTGTTTCCGCCTCCAGCACAGCGAAGGCAAAGCGGTTGCCGGCTTCGCGCATGGCCAGTGCGTCCTCAATGTATTTGCGGGTTTGCTCTGGCTCGGGGACGGACGTGACACGCAGCCTCCACAACTCGCCGTCGGTGGCGGCTGCGCGCAGGCCCACTTCATGGTTCAGTGCCAGCGGCTCAAGCTTGATACCGCGCCCGCTCAGGATGACAGGTTCGATGTAGGCCATGAATTTTTTCTCAGACTCAGCGATTGTGACGCTGCATGAAAACCAGTTTTTCAAACAGGGTCACGTCCTGCTCATTCTTGAGCAGGGCTCCCACCAAGGGTGGCACAGCGACTTTGTCGTCCTTGGTCTGCAGCGCGCTCAGGGGAATGTCTTCGGCCAGCAGGAGTTTGAGCCAATCCAGCAGTTCGCTGGTGGAAGGCTTCTTCTTCAGACCCGGCAGGTTGCGCACGTCGTAGAACGTCTTCATGGCAGCGCTCAGCAGTTCCTTCTTCAGTCCCGGAAAGTGCACGTCCACGATGCTCTTCATGGTGTCGGCGTCAGGGAACTTGATGTAGTGAAAGAAGCAGCGACGCAGGAAGGCGTCAGGCAGTTCCTTCTCGTTGTTCGAGGTAATGAAAACCAGTGGGCGGTGTGTCGCCCGGATCAGTTCACGCGTCTCGTAGCAATAGAACTCCATGCGGTCGATTTCACGCAGCAGATCGTTCGGGAACTCGATGTCGGCTTTGTCAATTTCGTCGATCAGCAGGGCAACCTGCTTCTCGGCCGTGAAGGCCTGCCACAGCACGCCCTTGACGATGTAGTTGTGGATGTTCTTGACGCGTTCGCCGCCATCAATGTCGGACAGTTGCGAATCGCGCAGTCGGCTCACGGCATCGTATTCGTAGAGTCCCTGTTGCGCCTTGGTGGTGGACTTGATGTGCCACTGCAGCAGTGGCATGTTCAGTGCGCCGGCCACCTCTTCGGCCAGCATGGTCTTGCCGGTGCCGGGCTCACCTTTGACCAGCAAGGGGCGCTTGAGGGTAATGGCAGCGTTGACCGACAGCATCAAGTCCTCGGTGGCGACGTAATTTTGAGTACCTTGGAATTTCATTTTTCTGACTTGATTGGAAAAGCAGCTTTGCCTTGGATGAAAGTGAAGGGCGGCGAAGTCGTCAACATTTGATCTGTCGCAAACCCTGGTCGATTGTCGCCCCAAAAGGGGAAAGTTTCTGCTAGCACGGCGGTGCCAGTTTGTCGCGTGCGTGACCAGCGTTGCCCTCAGGTCTCGCGGCGCAGGGCCGGGAACAGGATCACATCTCGAATACTGGCGCTGTCGGTCAGCAGCATCATCAGGCGGTCCAGGCCGACGCCACAACCACCGGTGGGCGGCATGCCGTATTCAAGCGCACGAATGAAGTCGTGGTCATAGTACATGGCCTCGTCATCACCTTCATCTTTCGCTGCCACCTGCTCCTGAAAGCGCCTGGCCTGTTCCTGCGCATCGTTCAATTCAGAAAAACCATTGCCAAATTCACGGCCCGTGATGTAGAGCTCAAAACGCTCGGTGACGCCGGGCTTGTGATCACTGGCGCGTGCCAAGGGTGAAATCTCGACCGGATGTTCGCAGATGAACGTGGGCTGCCAGAGCTTTTCTTCAACGGTTTCCTCAAAGTACATCACCTGCAGGCTCGGCAGCGACCGGCTCGACAGCTTGTCTTTGTCCTCGGTCAGTCCGAGCTTGCGCAGCGCATTGGTGAGCCAGACCGGGTTGTCGACCTTGCGCTCGCTTTTGCCCTCTAGAGTATCCCCGGCTTCAGTGTGTTTGCAGATGGCTTCGACAATCGTCAGGCGCTCGAAGGGCTGGCTCAAGTCAATATCCCTGCCGCCATAGCTCAACTGCAATGTGCCTCTGGAGCGCTGCGTTGCATCGCGAACCAATGCTTCGGTGAAGGTCATCAGGTCCTGGTAATCCCAGTAAGCCGCATAGAACTCCATCATCGTGAATTCGGGGTTGTGGCGTACCGAAATGCCTTCGTTGCGAAAACTGCGATTGATCTCGAAGACGCGCTCAAATCCACCGACGATCAGGCGCTTGAGGTACAGCTCGGGTGCAATGCGCAGGAACATCTGCTGGTCCAACGCGTTGTGGTGCGTCGTGAAGGGTTTGGCATTGGCGCCCCCGGGGATGGGGTGCAGCATGGGGGTCTCGACTTCCAGGAAATCGTGCGCCACCATGAACTCCCGGATGCCACTCAAGGCCCGGCTGCGCGCGACAAAGCGCGAGCGCGTGGTTTCGTCCATCATCAGGTCGACGTAGCGCTGGCGGTACTTGGTTTCCTGGTCGTTCATGCCATGAAACTTGTCCGGCATGGGGCGCAGGCTTTTGGTCAGCAGGCGCAGGCTCGTGGCGTGGATCGACAGTTCGCCGGTGCGGGTCTTGAATACCTTGCCTTCGGCAGCGACGATGTCGCCCAGATCCCAGTGCTTGAAACTGGCGTAGAGATCGGCGCCTACGTCCTCGCTCTTGATATAGATCTGGATGCGGCCACTGCTGTCCTGCAGGGTTGCAAAGCTGGCCTTGCCCATCAGGCGCTTGAGCATCATGCGACCGGCCACCTTGGCGATGGCACCTTGTTCGATAAGGGCTTCGGGTGTTTGGCCAGCATGCGCGGCGAACAGGTCGGCGGCATGGTCGGTGGGTTTGAAGTCGTTCGGGAAGGCCGGCCCCTTACCCTCGGCTTCGCTCTGGCGAATCGCCCTGAGTTTTTCCTGGCGTTCAAGAAGGAGCTGGTTTTCGTCCTGGGGGGCTGGGGCAATGTTGTGGTCAGACATGGGAGGCGCAATTGGTGTTGGCAGAGCCGGATTTTAAGTCTCGCTATGATTCGATCAGACGGAACACCCAGCCATGCTCTACCAGATCGTTTCTTTGTTGCTCGAAGTTGCCACCAGCGTGCTCGCCAGTGCCTGCCTGTTGCGGCTTTACATGCAGTACCAGCGTATTCCGATGTCGGTACGGTCGGGCAACCCGCTTGGGCGTTTTGTGTTCGCACTGACGGACTGGCTGGTATTGCCTCTGCGACGTGGTGTTCCAGCCTTGGGAGGCTTGGACACAGCAAGCTTGCTTGCGGCTTTTCTGCTGGAACTGACGCAGTTTCTGCTGCTCTGGCTACTCGCCGGAGCGCATGGCAACTTGTTCCTGCTTCCGATTCTGGCTGGCTTTGGCTTGCTGCGACTGGTGATTTCAGCGCTTACCGGGCTCGTGATTGTGTACGCCGTGTTGTCCTGGGTGCCAAGCAGGTCGCCAGTCTCGGATTTGATAGAGCGACTTTGTGCGCCACCATTGCAGCCGATCCGGCGTCTGCTACCGCTGGTTGGGGGTGTGGACCTGTCGCCGCTGGTGCTGCTGGTGCTGTTGCAGATTGCCAGTATCGTGCTGGGCAGCCTGCAGACGCTTGCGATGCAGGTCGGCTGAACTCGAGCTAATTCACGGCGTCGGCGGGCTGGCGTTGCAGAATCGCCAGCGTGCTGGCAATCGTCTTGCGCAGTTCGCGGCGATCGCAGATCAGGTCGATGGCCCCTTTGGTCTGCAGGAATTCAGCTCGCTGAAAGCCTTCGGGCAAAGCCACCCGCATGGTGGACTCGATCACACGCGGTCCGGCAAATCCAATCAGTGCCTTGGGTTCGGCAATCACCACGTCGCCCAGGAAGGCGAAACCGGCACTGACTCCGCCCATGGTCGGATCCGTCAGTACGCTGATGAAGGGCAAACCTTTCTTGGCGAGTCGGGTCAGCGAAGCGTTGGTCTTGGCCATTTGCATCAGGCTAAGCAGACCCTCCTGCATGCGTGCGCCGCCGGTTGAAGTGAAGCAGACGAACGGAACCTTTTGCTCGATGGCTGTGTGCACGCCGCGCACGAAGCGCTCACCCACGACGGAACCCATGCTGCCACCCATGAATTCGAATTCAAAGCAGGCGGCCACCAGAGCGATGCCGTGCACGGCGCCACCCATGACGACCAGCGCATCCGTTTCGCCGGTGTTTTCCATCGCTTCCTTCAGACGCTCCGGATACTTGCGGCTGTCCTTGAACTTGAGGGCGTCGACAGGCAAGACTTCCTGGCCAATTTCGAAGCGGCCCTCGTTGTCCAGAAACACATTGAGCCGTGCGCGCGCGCCGATGCGATGGTGGTGGCTGCAAGTGGGGCAGACGTTCTGGTTCTGCTCCAGGTCGGTCTTGTAGAGAACAGTTTCACAACTTGGGCATTTGATCCACAGCCCTTCGGGGACGCTACGTCGATCGGCCGGGTCGGTGTGCTGGATCTTGGGCGGTAGCAGTTTTTCAAGCCAACTCATGAAGATTCCTTAACGCGTGGTAACGACGGCCTAGTGCGGGCTGCCAGTTTAAATTATGAATCCAGTGCCGTGCGGATTTCGCGCAGGAAACGCTGCGCGACGGCTCCCACCTGCTCCCTGGGCTGCTGCTCGATCAACTGGATGATTCTGCTTCCGATCACCACCGCATCGGCAACCTTGCCAATGGCGCAAGCTGTGGCGGCGTCCCGGATGCCAAAGCCTACCCCGACCGGAATGCTGACATGCTGGCGGATGCGTGGCAGCATGTCAGCAACGGCAACGGTGTCCAGAGTGCCAGCACCCGTTACGCCCTTGAGCGATACGTAATAGACATAGCCGCTGGCGACCGCTGCGACCTGGCGCATGCGCTCATCCGTGCTGGTGGGCGCCAGCAGGAAGATCAGGTCCAGGCCGTGTGCTTTGAGCTCGGCAGCGAAGCCTTCGCACTCTTCGGGGGGGTAGTCAACGATCAGCACACCGTCGACGCCGGCCTGCGCCGCGTCCGTCACAAAAGCGCTCTTGCCATCATGGCGATCATGCTTCTGGTTGTAGCGTTCCACCGGGTTGGCGTAACCCATCAGGACCACCGGTGTGACGGCGTTCGTTTCGCGAAACGAACGCACCATGGCCAGCACCTGGACCATGCCGACACCGGCAGCCAGTGCCTTGTCGCCCGCCTGTTGAATCACCGGGCCGTCGGCACTGGGGTCGGAGAAGGGTACGCCCAGTTCAATGACATCGGCGCCGCCCGCGACCATCGCGTGCATCAAGTCGGGCGTGCTATCGGGAAACGGGAAGCCAGCCGTCACGTAAGGAATAAGCGCCTTGCGGCCGCTCGCCTGGAGTTGGACGAAGGTGGCGGCGATGCGGCTCATTTCGGCACCCGCACAATGATCTGACCACCCTTGACGGCCTGTCCCGTACAACTCGGGCGGCAGTAAAAGTCGGCCTTGGAGAGATCGGCCACCGTGCCTATGTCCTTGTCGCCGCGCCCGGACAGATTGACCAGAATGGACTGGTCGGCGCGCATGGTCTTGGCCAGCTTCATGGCATAGGCCACGGCGTGACTCGATTCCAAGGCCGGAATGATGCCCTCGGTACGGCAGAGGTAGTGAAACGCTTGCAAGGCTTCCTCGTCCGTGATGCCCACATATTCAGCGCGGCCGAGGTCCTTCAGGTAGGCGTGTTCCGGCCCGACGCCGGGGTAGTCCAGCCCGGCGCTGATGCTGTGCGTTTCGGTGACCTGTCCATTGTCATCCTGCAGTACATAGGTGCGGTTGCCGTGCAAGACGCCAGGGCTGCCGCGTTGCAGCGAGGCCGAATGTCGACCCGAGTTGATGCCTTCACCAGCCGCTTCAACGCCGATCAAGCGCGTGTTTGGGTGGTCGATGTAGGGATAAAAGATGCCCATGGCGTTGCTGCCGCCACCGACACAGGCGACGACTGCGTCGGGTTGGTCTGTATGGCAGCCCTGGCGCTGAAGCATCTCAGGCATTTGCTGCAGACATTCGGTCCCGATGACACTCTGGAAGTCGCGCACCATCATCGGGTAGGGGTGAGGACCGGCTACGGTGCCGATGATGTAGAAGGTGTTGTCCACATTGGCCACCCAGTCGCGCATCGCCTCGTTCAGTGCGTCCTTGAGGGTTCGGCTGCCACTCTCGACCGGAACCACACTGGCACCCAGCAACTTCATGCGGTAGACATTGGGGCTTTGGCGCTTGACGTCTTCACTGCCCATGTAGACAACACACTGGAGCCCGTAACGGGCGCAGATGGTGGCCGTCGCGACGCCGTGCTGCCCGGCTCCGGTTTCGGCAATCACGCGTGGTTTGCCCATGCGTTTGGCCAACATGGCCTGGCCGATGGTGTTGTTGATCTTGTGGGCGCCGGTATGGTTCAGGTCTTCGCGTTTCAGGAAGATCTGTGCGCCACCCTGCTCGCGGCTCACGCGGTCAGCGTGATAGACCGGCGAGGGACGGCCGACGAAGTGGGCCAACTCGTGGTTGAACTCTGCTACAAAGGCAGGGTCATGCTGGTAGCGGGCATAGGCTGCCTTCAGTTCGCTGATGGCGAATGTCAGTGTCTCCGAGACGAAACTGCCACCATAGATTCCGAAATGACCGCGCAGGTCAGGCTGTTGGTAGAGGTTCATGCTTGATCGGCCACACGCACGGCGGCCACAAATTGGTGGATCTTTTCGGGGTCCTTCAGACCCTTGTTGCCGGGGCCTGAGCGTTCGACACCCGAGCTCACATCGACGGCCAGGCTAAGACAGCGTGGACGCAGTTGCGAGATGCCGTCGCCCACGTTTGCAGCACTCAGCCCACCACTCAAGACGAGGTGAGCGTTGACGTTTGGAGGCAGCAGTGACCAATTGAATGTTTGTCCCGAACCACCATACCCGTCGACCTGTGCGTCGAGCAGGATAGCCTGGGCTCCAGAGTAATCGAGTGCGTATTTTACGAGATCAAACTGCGCGCTGGCCTGGCCCAGCGGTATGCGCGCCACGCACAGGTAGGGAAATCGTCCGCCCTGGCTTGCCACCAGACACTGGTCGGGTGTTTCGTCGCCATGCAATTGCAGCGTGGCGCCGGGGATGGCCGCACAGGCCTCGCTTATTCTGAGCGCTGGCGCGTTGACAAAGAGCAGGACGGGCGTCACAAAGGGCGGCAAACGGGAGGCCAATTCTGCGGCGCGATGGATTGACACATAGCGCGGACTATTTTCATACAGCACAAAGCCAATGGCATCGACGCCAGCAGCAACTGCTGCGTCAACATCAGCCTCGCGTGTCAGGCCGCAGATCTTGATTCGGGTTCGCCTGTTCATGGTAATGCGTCAAAAGCGGCGGTTCGATCGGGCAGACCCCAATGGGCAGCGTAGCGGGGTCCGAGAAAGTACAGCCCGTCAGGCGAAAAAGTGGGCGCTGCCGCGTCACGATTGCGTTCCAGCAATACTTCGTGCAACCACTGTGGAGGGCGTTTGCCCTGCCCAACGAGCAACAGGCAGCCCAGAATATTGCGAATCATGTGGTGCAGGAATGCGTCGGCTTCAAAGTCAAAGCGCCAGTAGGCGCCGTGCCGGGATATATCCAGGCTGTGCAATGTTTTTACCGGGGTCAATGCCTGACAGGCAGAGGCACGAAAGGAAGTGAAGTCGTGTTGGCCCAGCAAATGCGCTGCGGCCTGCTGCATCGTGGTGAGATCCAGCGGCGAGAAGACCCAACCGACCCGGCCGTTATCGACGCTGGGGCGCACTGGCGACTCCAGCAGCACGTAGGTGTAGCGGCGGGACAGGGCACTGGCGCGACAATGAAATTCATCAGGCACAGGCTGTGCCCATTGAACCGCGATGTCGCGTGGTAAATGGGAATTGGTGCCGCGTACCCAGGATGACGTTGGGCGCTCCAGGCGGGTATCGAAATGAGCCACTTGCATCAAACCATGTACGCCAGCGTCGGTACGACCGGCGCACAAGGTCGACACCTTGTGCGAACTGAACTTGCTCAGCGCCAGTTCGAGTTGGTCCTGAACGGTTTTCCCCGACAATTGGCTTTGCCAGCCCTGATAGGCATGGCCGTTGTAACTGATGCCTAGTGCCAGACGCACGGCGAGATCACAGCGACTGAAGATCGCTCAAGGCCATTTTTGCCTTCAGCTTGAGGTCACCCGTGGCTTCTGCGATGACTTCTTCTATCAGTGTGCGCGCACCCTCGACATCTCCGATTGCAACGAACTCTTCAGACAATGCCAGCTTCGTTGCCAGGGGATCGTCAGTCCTGACCGGTTCCCCGCTGGCTTCAGGCGCGACGTCGTCTCCCAGATCAAGCGACAGGGAGCCGAGGTCGAATTTCAGCATGTCAAAATCAGGCGCCTCGGGCTTGGTCGGTGTCATGGGTGCCGGGATAACCGGTGTCGCCGACAGGCCGGAAGGAGCTGTCTCGGCCACGCTGGCGGCGGTTTCACCGATAGGCTCCCCAGGCTCTTCATCAATCGAGAAATCAAGGTCGAGATCAAGGTCGACGGCGGCACCGCTCTGAGTCAATGCGCCTGGTCGCGTGGAGGATTCTTCCAGCGGGGCCGGCATGGATGGTTTGCCCTCGGCTTCTGCGGGCTGCCAGCCTGGCAGGTAGCGCGGATTTCCCGGGTCAATGCTCAGGCCGAGCTCGCGTATGCGCTGCCACTCAAGACTGTCGCTGTCGGTCAATCTGTAGGCCTTTGCGGCAATGTGCTGAAACGATTTGGCATCGCGTCGCTTGGCGAAGAGCTCGAGCAACTTTTGGTGAATGGCAATGCGTTCGGGAGTCGCTCGCAGTGCATCCTTCAGGATTTCTTCAGCTTGCAAATCGCGTCCGTAGGCCAGGTAAACGTCGGCTTCGGCTACCGGGTCGACATCGTCGACGCCCACACTTTCGAGTTGACTGGGCGCCGAAACCAGCGAAGAGCCAGTTTCCGCCCCGTGATGCGTATCGACATTTTGGCCGCCACTGGCTGCAAAGTACGTGTCTGGCCGCACGCGGTTGTCGATCATGACGCCATCAGCCTGGGACCGACCGTTGCGCTGACGAGACCTGTAGACGCCAAGAAGGACCAGCAAGCCAATCAGACTGGCCGCGCCTATGGGTAGTAGTGGATTTTCAAACAGGCTGTCGAGCACGCCAGTTTCAGGCTTTGTCACCACCGGCGGCGTCACCTTGACGCCGCTCGCGACAGCGCCAGGGGGCGTCATTGCGCCGGCGTTGAGAGGCTGGGATGCTGCGACGGCTGCCACGGTCGATGAGGTGGCGCCGGAGGCCGGAGTTGCCGCGGCGCCCGTAGCGCTTCCAAGCTTGCCAAGATCACTGATATTTTTTGCCAACTCGGCCGCGCGGTCGGCTGCGTCCTTCGCGCTGCGTTCCTTGGCCAGTTTATCCTCGGCCGAGACTTTCTCGATCACTGCCTTGGACAGGGTCAATTTGTCTGGCGCTGCAGCGGCCGGCTTCTTTTCTTCAACACGTGCCTCAATGGGGCCGGACGCTAGGCGATCGGCCGCAATCAAGGGTGCATCAGGCGCGCTCTGAGCAAGTTTTCGACGGAACTCGTTGAAATCCCTGCTTTGCGCGACAACCAATTGAGTCGCTTCAGCCGCCGGTGTGCTTGCCGCCTGATCGGCCGTTGGAACGTCGAGAATGGCTCCGGCCTTGATACGATTGACGTTGCCAGCCATGAAGGACGCTGGGTTCGCGCGCAGCAGCGCCACCAACATCTGATCCAGAGAGACATTGTCCGGTCGCGTCGAAGCCGCAATCTTGCTGGCCGTGTCGCCTGGCTTGACACTGACCTTGGTCGTCGCAACTGTGGGCGCAGTCGAAGCCTGAGCGCGTGGCACTGGTGGGGTGGCCACCTTGGCTGTTTGCGTCGGCGTTCTGCTGCCGGACGCCGCGGCCGCTGGCGCTGGCGTTGGCGCAGCTACTGGACTCACTGCATTGTTCGATCGGGAAACAACTTGCGCGTTGACCTGAGCAGACAGGGGCGCGGCGCTGCTGCCGATTCGCAGATTGGGCGGATCAAACAGGAGGGTGTAGTCGCGGACAATCCGCCCGCTGGACCACCTGGTTTCAAGAATCAGGTCGACGAAAGGATCGTTGACGGCGCGCTCACCGGTCAATCGAATGTAGGCACGGCCGTCTGGGCGCCTCTGCAGACTCGCCTGCAGTGTTGCCAGGGCCGGGTTGTAATCAAGCCCGGCAGCTTTGAAGCTTTCCGGTGAGGCGACGGCCGGTTTGAGTGAGGCCGCTTCGTCGGCATTGATGTCCAGGAGATCGACCTCGGCACGCAATGGCTCACCCAGCGCGGACTGGACTGTTATGCGTCCAAGCGAAAGCGCCATGGCGCTGGGTCCCCACAAGCCGCACAGGGTAACGACCGCGACGGCGACTTGATGCCAGCGATGTGAATTAGCAATCAATTGGTGAGCTCCGCTGTTTCAGACTGCTTGAATAGAGGTTTCATTTTCCGTAACGAGGCCTCGATTCCGAAAATTGGAAGCAGACCATAACATATCTGGCACCTGCGTCAACCCCGGATCAGGCCGCCAGCAGTACGCGCAACATGCGGCGCAAGGGCTCTGCAGCACCCCACAGAAGCTGATCGCCAATGGTAAAGGCACCGACGTACTCTGGCCCCATGGCGAGTTTGCGAATCCGTCCCACCGGGATCCCCAGTGTTCCCGTGACCGAAACCGGGGTCAGATCGCGCAAACTGGCCTCGCGGGTGTTGGGTACGACCTTGACCCAGGCGTTGTCGGCAGCGATCATGGCTTCAATATCAGCCGTCGGCACGTCTTTCTTGAGTTTGAAAGTCAACGCTTGGCTATGGCATCGCATTGCGCCGACCCGAACACAAAAGCCGTCTACCGGGACCGCTGCTGTGCCAAAACCAGGACCTTGTCCCAAAATCTTGTTCGCTTCGGCGCCTGCCTTCCACTCCTCGCGGCTGATCCCGTTGCCCAGGTCCTTGTCGATCCATGGAATCAGGTTTCCGCCCAGGGGCACACCAAAATTGGCAGTCTCTGCACTACTGAGTGACTGCTGCTTGGCCAGGACCTTTCGATCTATTTCGAGGATCGCCGACTTGGGATCGTCAAGCAGTGCTTTGACCTCGGTATTGAGGGTTCCGAATTGGGTCAGCAATTCGCGCATGTGCTGTGCGCCTCCGCCCGACGCCGCCTGGTAGGTCATGCTGGTCATCCATTCGACCAGACCGGCCTTGTAAAGCGCGCCGACGCCCATCAACATGCAGCTGACCGTGCAGTTGCCGCCAATCCAGTTATTGCCACCCTTGGACAGCGCATTCTGGATGACAGGCATGTTGACCGGGTCCAAGATGATAACGGCGTCTTCCTTCATGCGAAGTGTCGAGGCGGCGTCGATCCAGTGCCCGCTCCAGCCAGTGGCACGCAACTTCGGGAAGACTTCGGTGGTGTAGTCTCCACCCTGGGCGCTGATGATGATGTCGCACTTCTTCAATGCCTCAATGTCAAACGCGTCCTTCAGCACGGTCTGATTCCTGGCCTGTGCTGGTGCCTTGCCGCCGGCATCGGAACTGGAAAAAAAGACGGGCTCGATCAATTCAAAATCACCCTCGGATTGCATGCGGTCCATCAATACCGACCCGACCATGCCGCGCCAGCCTACGAGACCGACCAGATTACCAATTTTCTTCATATTGCTCTTTCAAATGGTTGGAATGACGAAATCAAGATTCACAGGGCCTTGACCACCGCAGTGCCCATTTCCTGGGTGTTCACCTGCCTGGTGCCAGGGCTGAAGATATCGGCAGTGCGAAGCCCCTGCGCCAGCACCGATTGGACAGCTACCTCAATGCGCTGGGCTGCTTCTGGCTGTTTGAGACTGAAGCGCAGCATCATTGCCGCACTCAAAATGGTTGCCAACGGATTGGCTATTCCTTTTCCGGCGATGTCAGGCGCGCTGCCGTGGCTGGGCTCGTACAGGCCCTGATTGCTGGAGTTCAGACTCGCCGATGGCAGCATGCCAATCGAGCCGGTCAGCATCGCCGCCTCGTCACTGAGAATGTCGCCGAAAATATTGCCCGTCACCACGACGTCAAACTTCTTGGGCGCCCGCACAAGTTGCATGGCGGCGTTATCCACATACATGTGATCGAGTTGCACATCAGGATATTGCTCGCCTACTTCAGTCACCACGTCTTTCCAGAACTGGAAGGTTTCGAGCACGTTGGCTTTGTCAACGCTTGTCACTCGTTTGGACCGCTTGCGGGCCGCCTGAAATGCAACATGGGCAATGCGCTCAATTTCCGGGCGTGAATAGCGCATGGTGTCAAACGCTTCCTCCGTTCCCGGAAAGTGCCCATCGGTGGCGATGCGGCGCCCTCTCGGCTGGCCAAAGTAGATGTCACCGGTCAGTTCGCGAATGATAAGGATGTCCAGGCCAGCCACCAACTCGGGCTTGAGGCTGGAAGCATCGACCAGCTGTTCATAACAAATGGCCGGCCGAAAATTGGCAAACAGGCCGAGATTCTTTCGCAGTCCGAGTATGGCCTGCTCAGGACGCAGGCTGCGTTCGAGTTTGTCGTATTTCCAGTCACCCACTGCGCCAAACAAGACTGCGTCTGCGGCCTTCGCGAGTTTCAGCGTGGCCTCGGGCAAGGGATGACCATGAGCTTCGTAGGCGGCACCACCTACCAAGGCGGTCTCCATCTCGAATTTCAGGTCAAGGGCCTCAAGCACCTTGACCGCTTCGGCCACAATTTCCGTACCGATACCATCGCCGGGCAATACTGCAATCTTCATGGTCAGACTAAATCTCTCGAACAGTTAAAGACAGAACTTGAAAAGCATCTGGTTGGCAACTAGGCCAGCAAGGTACGGGTCAGCCATGGTTTCTGCGCCAGGCGCTGTGCTTCGAAATTTCTGATCCTTTCAGCATGACGCAGTGTCAGGCCTATATCGTCGAAGCCGTTGACAAGGCAGTATTTGCGAAAGGCCTGTACCTCGAACGCCAATTCAATGCCGTCCGGCTTGAGCACTACCTGGCGTTCCAGATCAATTGTCAAGGTGTAGCCAGGAAAGGCGGCCGTATCATCAAACAACTGGCTGACCTGAGCCTCGCTCAGGACAATCGGCAACAAACCGTTCTTGAAGCTGTTATTGAAGAAGATGTCTGCGTAACTGGGGGCAATGATGGCTCGAAAGCCATACTGGTCAAGCGCCCATGGGGCGTGTTCGCGTGAGGATCCGCAGCCAAAGTTCTTGCGTGCCAGCAGAATGGAAGCATTCTTGTAACGCGGCAGGTTCAGCACGAAGTCAGGGTTGAGCCTGCGGCTGGCCGGGTCCTGCCCGGGAAAGCCAGCGTCGAGGTAACGCCATTCGTCAAACAGGTTCTGTCCGAAGCCGGTCTTGCGGATGGACTTCAGGAACTGCTTGGGGATGATGGCGTCGGTGTCAACGTTTTCTCGGTCAATCGGAGCGACCAATCCCTGGTGTAACGTGAATTTTTGCATCGTGTTTTCTTTGGCAGACCTGTTCAGGCGAATCTTCTGACGTCAACAAAGTGACCATGAATGGCAGCTGCTGCAGCCATGGCGGGACTCACCAGATGGGTGCGTCCGCCTGCACCCTGGCGCCCCTCAAAATTTCGATTGCTGGTGGAGGCGCAGCGCTCACCCGGTTCCAGACGGTCTGCATTCATCGCCAGGCACATCGAACAGCCAGGCTCACGCCACTCGAACCCGGCGGACTTGAAAATTTCATGCAATCCTTCTCGCTCGGCCTGCTCCTTGACCAGACCCGAACCCGGAACCACCAGAGCAAGTTTGATATTGCCTGCGATCTTGCGTCCCAGTTTCTTGACTATGCTGGCTGCTTCACGCATGTCTTCGATCCGGCTGTTGGTGCAGGATCCGATGAATACCTTGTCGACAAACAGATCATTCAGTGCCTTCCCTGGCTGCAAGCCCATATAGACCAGAGCACGTTCGATCGCGCTGCGTTTGCCGTGGTCCTTTTCCTTATCGGGATCAGGGATGATGCCGTCAATGCCAAGCACCATTTCGGGCGATGTCCCCCAGCTTACCTGTGGCACTATCTGGCTGGCATCAAGCACCACGACGGCGTCAAACACAGCGCTGGCATCGCTGTGCAAGGTTTTCCAGTACGCTACCGCGATCTCCCACTCCATGGCTGCTGCGGTGTCCGTGTCGGCACCCTGTCCCGGTGCCAGGGGACGACCTTTGACGTAGGAGATGGTCTTTTCATCGACGCCTATAAGGCCGGCGCGCGCGCCCGCTTCGATGGCCATATTGCAAACGGTCATGCGACCTTCCATGCTCAGTGCCGCAATGGCCGAGCCGCCAAACTCAATCGTATAGCCAGTTCCACCCGCTGTTCCGATTTTGCCGATGACGGCCAGAACGATGTCTTTGCCGCCGCAGCCCTGCGGCAAGACACCATCAACACGGACCAGCATGTTCTTTGCTTTCTTTGCCAGCAGGGTCTGGGTCGCCATCACATGCTCGACCTCGCTGGTGCCAATACCATGGGCCAGCGCACCGAAGGCACCGTGCGTGGAAGTATGAGAATCGCCGCAAACAACCGTCATTCCCGGCAGGGTTGCACCATTTTCAGGGCCTATGACGTGCACGATGCCTTGCCGTTTGGTGAGAAAGGGGAAGTAGGTCGCCAGCCCAATTTCCCGCATATTTGCGTCCAGCGTCAGGACTTGTTCCTTGCTGGTTGGGTCAGTGATGCCGTCGTATCCCAATTCCCACCCAGTGGTAGGCGTGTTGTGGTCGGCGGTGGCAACTACCGAACTGACGCGCCAGAGCTTGCGCCCGGCTTGGCGCAGCCCCTCAAAGGCTTGGGGACTCGTCACCTCATGCACCAGGTGGCGATCGATGTAGAGCAGGGCGGTTCCGTCTTCTTCAGTGTGAACCACGTGCTCGTCCCAGAGCTTGTCGTAGAGCGTGCGTGCGTGTGGCTGAATATCGTTGCGACCCATATTTTTCCTTGGTGTGACTTGATTTTAAACGGCCGCATTGAGCGATGCTGCGCCGCAAACAAAAACGCCCGCCGGTGTCGCCAGCCGGCGGGCGCGTCAAATCAGTTTGGCTTAGCGTTGCGCCATCGGCGGAACGTTGCGGGTGACCGAGCCAGAGAACAACTGGCGTGGGCGGCCGATTTTGTACTCAGGGTCGCTGATCATTTCGTTCAACTGTGCTATCCAGCCAACCGTGCGGGCCAACGCGAACACGCCAGTGAACATATTGACTGGAATGCCGATGGCGCGTTGCACGATGCCGGAGTAGAAGTCAACGTTGGGGTAGAGCTTGCGCGAGACGAAATAGTCGTCCTCAAGTGCGATCTTCTCCAGCGCCATCGACAATTTGAAGAGGGGATCGTTTTCGAGCCCCAGTTCGGTGAGTACTTCCCTGCAGGTTTCCTGCATGAGTTTGGCGCGCGGATCGTAGTTCTTGTAGACGCGGTGGCCGAATCCCATCAGCTTGACGCCGGAATTCTTGTCCTTGACCTGTTCCATGAAGTGACCGACCTTGGCAATGCCACCCGACGCCTGGATTTCTTCAAGCATGTTCAGGCAGGCTTCGTTGGCGCCGCCGTGTGCCGGACCCCACAGACAAGCCACGCCCGCAGCGATGGCTGCGAACGGATTGGTACCTGAGCTACCACACAGACGAACGGTGGAAGTGGAGGCGTTTTGCTCGTGGTCGGCGTGCAGAATGAAGATGCGGTCCAGGGCGCGTTCGATGACGGGATTGACAACATAGTCCTCGCACGGAGTGGCAAACATCATGTGCATGAAGTTGCCTGCATAGCTCAGGTCATTCCTCGGGTACATGTAAGGTTGCCCCATGCTGTACTTGTAGGCCATCGCCACCAGAGTCGGCATTTTTGCAATCAGGCGCAGCGCAGCAATTTCACGATGCTCGGGATTGTTGATATCGGTGCTGTCATGATAAAACGCGGACAGGGCACCAACCAGGCCGGTCATGATGGCCATCGGATGGGCATCGCGCCGGAAACCACGCAGGAAGAATTGCATCTGTTCATTGACCATCGTGTGATGCGTCACACGTTTGGTGAAATCGGCCTTTGCCGCTGCATTGGGCAGGTTTCCGTACAGCAGCAAATGGCAGGTTTCGAGGAAATCGCAATTCGTCGCAAGTTGCTCAATCGGATAGCCGCGATACAACAACTCTCCCTTGTCTCCGTCGATGTAGGTGATGGTCGACTGGCAGGACGCCGTGGACAGGAACCCGGGGTCGTATGTGAACATGCCGGTTTGGCCATACAGTTTGCGGATATCCACCACATCAGGCCCAACGCTGCCCTGATAGACAGGCAATTCGATGCTGGGAGTGCCGTTACTAAACGACAGAGTGGCTTTGTTGTCAGCTAATTTCATATTCTTGCCTTTCAAGGGGTTTTCTCAACATACACAAAACTTCACGCACATCACCGCGATCCAGATCAGCGTCGACTTGCGCCAGGGTTTTGCGTTCCAGGTGCAGGTCCAGCAGATCGTTGTCACCCAGATCCATCAAAGCCATGAGCCCTTGTGACTGACTGACGGTCAGGCTGGACTCGAAGCGTCTGAAAAATCGTTCGATGAAAATATCGTTCTCAAGCAAACCGCGACGGCAGCGCCATTTCAGCTTGCTCAGACTTCTCGCATCGATCAGGTTGCTGCTTTGTACCATGGCTGATTGGCCCAGATGTTGATCGAAGTCAAACCGTACGCATCACCATCATTTCCTTGATTTTTCCAATCGCCCGGGTTGGATTGAGTCCCTTGGGACAGACCTCCACACAATTCATGATGGTGTGACAGCGGAACAGACGGTAGGGGTCTTCGAGGTTGTCCAGACGTTCGGCCGTCGCGTCGTCGCGGCTGTCCGCAAGAAAGCGGTAGGCCTGCAGGAGGCCGGCAGGGCCTACAAATTTGTCCGGATTCCACCAGAAACTGGGGCAGGAAGTGGAACAACTGGCACACAGGATGCATTCGTACAAGCCATTGAGTTCTTCGCGCTCGTGCGGACTCTGTAAACGCTCCTTCTCTGGTGCCACGCTGCTGCTGATCAAGTAGGGTTTGATCGAGTTGTACTGCTTGAAGAACTGCGTCATGTCGACGATCAGGTCCCGTACCACGGGCAGCCCAGGTAGAGGCTTGAGAACAATGGTGCCAGGCAAGGTGCGCATATTTGTCAGACAGGCCAGCCCGTTCTTGCCATTGATGTTCATGGCGTCGGACCCGCAGACACCTTCGCGACATGACTTGCGAAAACTGATGCTGGGGTCTTGCGCCTTGAGTTTGACCAGAGCGTCCAGCAGCATGCGTTCGTTCCCGTCGAGTTCAACTTCGATGGTCTGCATATAGGGTTTGGCGTCAGCGTCAGGGTTGTAGCGGTAAATCTGGAAGATGCGTTTTGACATGGCTGATCTCTCTAAAAGCTGCGCACGGTGAGCGGCACCGACTGCGCTGTCAGTGGCTTCATTTGTACCGGCTTGTATGCAAGAAGGTTGCCTTCGCGGTGCCACAGCGTGTGTTTGTGCCATTCGGCGTCGTTGCGGCCATTAGGATGCTCCGGACTGTCAGCATAATCGTCGACCGAATGTGCGCCGCGGCTTTCGTGCCGCGCGGCGGCCGAGACGATGGTGGCCTGCGCTGCTTCAATCAGGTTCTCGACCTCAAGCGCCTCGATCCGTGCTGTATTGAAGATTCTCGACTTGTCTCTCAGTTGAATGCTCTGTACGCGATCCCGCAAGGCAGCGATCTTGGCGACACCTTGGTCCATGCTCGCTTGCGTGCGGAATACACCGGCGTGCTGTTGCATGGTGCTGCGGATGTCGTTGGCCACGTCCTGTGAATACTCGCCACTGCCTGTGGCATCCAGACGCGCGATGCGCGCCAGCGTCGCATCTGCAGCGTTCTGCGGCAAGGGCTTGTGAGCCCTGGTTTCCTTGTTGAATTCAACGATGTGATTTCCTGCCGCCCGACCAAAGACCAGAAGATCAAGCAGGGAGTTCGTGCCCAGCCGATTGGCGCCGTGCACGCTGACGCAGGCGCATTCGCCGACAGCATAAAGGCCGTTGACAACTTCGCTTTGATTGGCAGCGTTTTGCGTAACCACCTGGCCGTGAATGTTGGTGGGAATGCCGCCCATCTGGTAATGAATGGTGGGCACGACCGGAATCGGCTCCTTGGTGATGTCAACGTTGGCAAAGTTATGGCCAATTTCGAAAACGGAGGGCAGCCGTTTCATGATCGTCTCGGCACCAAGGTGCGTCATGTCAAGGTTGATGTAGTCCTTGTTCGGACCGCAGCCGCGACCCTCCTTGATCTCCTGGTCCATACAGCGCGATACATAGTCCCGAGGCGCCAGATCCTTGTAGGCCGGCGCGTAGCGTTCCATGAATCGTTCGCCACTGCCATTGCGCAGAATGGCGCCTTCGCCGCGACAACCTTCCGTGAGGAGCACGCCCGCCCCATGCACGCCGGTCGGATGAAATTGCCAGAATTCCATGTCTTCAAGGGGAATGCCGGCGCGCGCGGCCATCCCCAGGCCATCGCCAGTATTGATGAAGGCATTGGTCGATGCGGCAAAGATGCGCCCTGCACCACCGGTTGCCAGCAGCGTTGTCTTGGATTCAAAAATGTGCACATCGCCCGTTTCCATCTCCAGCGCGGTCACGCCAACGACGTCGCCTGCCGCGTCCCGAATCAGATCAAGCGCCAGCCATTCGACAAAAAAGCTGGTCTTTTCCTTGACGTTTTGCTGGTACAGCGTATGAAGCATCGCGTGACCCGTGCGATCGGCAGCGGCACAGGCGCGCTGGACCGGTTTTTCGCCGTAGTTGGCAGTGTGGCCGCCGAAAGGACGCTGGTAGATCGTTCCGTCGGGGTTGCGATCGAATGGCATACCCATGTGCTCCAGGTCGTAAACGACTTTGGGTGCCTCACGACACATGTATTCGATGGCGTCCTGGTCGCCGAGCCAGTCTGAGCCCTTGACGGTGTCGTAGAAGTGGTAGTGCCAGTTATCTTCAGACATATTGCCCAGGGACGCGCCAATGCCGCCTTGCGCGGCGACGGTGTGGGAGCGCGTTGGAAAGACTTTTGACAACACCGCGACTTTCAGACCGGCGCGGGCGAGTTGCAGGGAAGCCCGCATGCCCGAGCCGCCGGCGCCAACGATGACGACGTCAAATTGGCGTCTGGGTAGTTTGGATTTAACGGTCATGATAGGTTCGTAAGAGAGGTCGATTAGGCGGTTGCTGCGGGCTGAGGACCTGTTGGCGGTCGTTCACTGGCGCCACAGGACCTGTATGGCCCATCCGCTACATGAAATCAGCCACACGAGGGTGAATGCCTGAAGGAAAAGCCGCAGGCCCACGGGCTTGATGTAATCCATCCAGATCTCGCGCATACCAACCCAGGCGTGCCATGCCAGCGCAACGATAACGCTGAAGGTCAAAGTCTTCATCCATTGAGAAGAAAAGATGCCTGCCCACTGGTCATATCCGATCGGACCTTTGCCGAAGATGAGTTGTGCCAGCAGCAACAAGGTAAAAAGGGCCATCAAGGTCGCAGTCACGCGCTGGGCAAGCCAGTCGCGCAGCCCGTAATGCGCGCCCACAACGAGGCGCCTGGATCCGAAATTGACCGACATGATGTATTCCCTTTGGATTAATAGATGCCGAACAATCTTGCGCCCAGCACAAGTGTCAGACCGATGCTCATCGCCATGGTGATGAGTGCCGATAGCTTGCCAAATTCCTTGCTGACAGCAGCATGGCTGGCGTCCATCCACAGGTGGCGCAGACCGGCGAGGAAGTGATGCAAATACGCCCAGATCAACGCCAGCGCCACGAATTTCCAGATCAAGCCTGGCAAGCCCAGCATGCCGATATTGAATGCCGCCCTGAATTTTGCAAATGAAATTTCGGACGTAATCGAATTGTCGAACATCCAGATGATGAAGGGCAGCAGCAGGAACATCATCAGGCCGCTCACACGATGCATGCCGGACACGACAGCAGCCGGTGGCCATCGGTAACCCGGCAGGTCCCGGAAGGCGTGAATGTTGCGAAACTCTGGTCGTTTGGTTGCTGCGCTAGGTGTTGATTCAGACATGCTCTATTTCCGGTTTCTGCTGGCGGCTGTACTGCAGTCGTCCGCTTGTTGTTTCCAAATTCTAGGGCAGGCACGCAAGCCCTTGGCACACTCAGCTTAATCGGTTGTGATAGTAATGAGTGTCAGTGCGATAGTAGCCGCGTCGAAGTTCCATTGGCACATCCTTGTACGTGTACGCAATGCGTTCCACGCTGAGCAAGGGGGTGCCCTGAGCGATTTTCAGCAGTTCGGCGTGAGCCTCAGTGGCAGGCTCGGCGCGTATCCTTTCTTCCGCGCGAACCATGCTCACGTTGAATGCCGTCTCGAATAAGGCGTACATCGGACCCGGGTGATTCGTCAGTCGCTCGGCAGTCAGGCCCTTGAACGGAGCCGCAGGTAGCCAGATATCTTCCAGAATGGCGGGTGTACCAAGAAAACTCAGGACGCGGCGTGCCTGAAGCACTGCGTCACCAGTGCGCAAGGCCAGAGCACGCGCAACATCTGCGCTGGCGGTACTGCGGCGGCATTGCACGATGTTGCGATGGGCCGGACCTTCACTGCCGGGATTGCCGTTATTGGGCACCAGTTTCAAGAAGCGAAACTGCACCTGCTGCTCAGCATGCGTTGCGACGAATGTGCCTTTTCCTTGCCGTCGTAGCAACAGGTGCTCGGCTGCCAGATCGTCAATGGCCTTGCGCACAGTGCCCTGACTGACCCGAAAGCGCGTTGCCAATTCCATTTCGCTGGGAATGGCCTCGCCTGGTTTCCACTCGCCGAGTCGCAGGCTATTGAGAATCATCCCCTTGATTTGCTGGTAAAGCGGGCTGAACGAAGGCGCCAGCGATGACTTGTTGTCGTTTGCAGCAGGGCTTGTTTCGCTAATGGGAAGCGTTGATGTGATCATGGGTGTGCAGTCTCCTACGGCCTGATGCGTTTGTGTCCAATCTTATCTTATATAAGACATAAGACAAATTTCTGGCTCAGGGTTTTCCAGAGTAAACTAGCGGCGCATTCTGTGGGGTTCAGCATCCCGTTTGAGCTGCCCCGGAACCCGGTTTCACAACAACTCTGGAGTCTCACCATGAGCAAAAAGCCCGTCCGCGTAGCCGTTACTGGCGCAGCAGGTCAAATTGGATACGCAATATTGTTCCGCATCGCATCCGGCGAGATGTTGGGCAAGGACCAACCCGTCATTCTTCAACTGCTGGAAGTTCCGATGGAGAAGCCCCAGCAGGCTTTGCAGGGAGTGATGATGGAACTGCAGGATTGTGCGTTTCCATTGTTGGCAGGAATGCAAGCACACGCAGATCCGATGACCGCTTTCAAAGATGCAGATTACGCGCTCCTGATTGGTTCCCGGCCACGTGGACCGGGAATGGAACGTGCCGAATTGCTGGCTGTCAACGGCGCAATTTTCACGGAGCAGGGGAAAGCCCTGAACGCGGTGGCCAGCCGCAATGTCAAGGTCCTGGTCGTTGGCAATCCAGCCAATACGAACGCCTATATCGCGATGAAGAGCGCGCCTGATCTGCCACGCAAGAATTTCACAGCCATGCTTCGCCTGGACCACAATCGCGCTCTGAGCCAGTTGGCCTCCAAGACTGGCAAGGCCGTGGCTGATATCGAGAAGATGGCCGTTTGGGGCAACCATTCACCCAGTATGTACGCAGACTATCGTTTTGCCACCATCAATGGTGCCAGCGTCAAGGAAATGATCAATGATCATGACTGGAACGCCAACACCTTCCTGCCGACCGTCGGCAAGCGTGGTGCGGCCATCATTGCGGCGCGAGGCGTTTCGTCCGCCGCTTCTGCAGCCAACGCCGCGATTGACCACATGCGTGATTGGGCGCTTGGCAGCAATGGCAAGTGGGTCACCATGGGCATTCCGTCCGACGGTCAGTATGGCATTCCGAAGGACACGATGTTCGGTTTCGCTGTTACCTGCGCAGGCGGCGAATATCAGGTCGTTGAGGGTCTGCCAATCGATGCGTTCAGTCAGGAGTGCATCAACAAGACACTCAAGGAACTGCAAGAAGAACAAGCAGGTGTTGCACACTTGCTTGGTTAACCCGAGTTGCTAGGTGCTGCATGATCGCGCAGCGGGCATGGATGCCGGCTGTGCGATTTTTTTGGCGTGGCGTGCGGTTGATTGGACCGGAATTCCGGGTCCTTGTGCATCGCCCATCAATCAATCGGTTCTGGGGGATGCCATGAAGTCTGTTCTTGTCCTGATGTTGGCCATGGCGGTGCCTGCAGTGGCGCTGCCGCAGGTCGCTCAACCCGATTCTGCACCGATCAAGGGAACTGCCGCGACACCGAAGTTGACCCCTGGTGTGCGTCGCTCGGCGCTGAAGGCCGTGGAAGAAGTGACCCCGATCGACGACGATATCCAGGTCAATCTGACTGCCGAGGAACTGGAACTGGCGAAACTGGTTCATGTGGGAGTGATTCCCTGTGAGTTGGGATCGTCGGTCACCATCACGCCCAGCGAGAAGAAACCCGGGGTTTTTTGGATTCGCACTAAGAACATGACGTTTCGCATGCATCCGGTCCTCAGCCGGACGGGTGCCATCCGTCTTGAAGATCCCAAAGCAGGGGCGATGTGGCTGCAGTTGGGCAACAAGTCCATGCTCATGAGCCAAAAGCTGGGTCAAAGGCTTGCTGACGAATGTGTTAGCTCTAATCAAGCTGTCGTGGCTGAATCCTTGAAGAAAAATCCGCTGCCCAGCATTCTTGATGCGCCTCGGGCGACGCCTGCCAAATAGTTGGAAAATTGACCCTGCCATTGGGGTCAACCCGTTTTATTGATTTTGATAAGGAGTAATCATGTTGCAGAACTATCGCGTCCACGTCGCTGAACGCGCAGCCCTGGGCATCCCGCCGTTGCCATTGTCTGCGAGGCAGACGGCCGAACTCATCGAACTGTTGAAAAGTCCACCCTCAGGTGAAGAAGTCACTTTGCTCGACTTGATCACCCATCGCGTACCGGCCGGTGTCGATGATGCAGCAAAAGTCAAGGCGAGTTATCTTGCCGCTTTGGCACATGGCACTGAAAAGTGTCCCCTGATCTCGCGCGAAAAGGCAACACAGTTGCTAGGGACGATGCTGGGTGGCTACAACATCGGCCCATTGGTTGCACTACTCGATGATTCGACCGTCGGGACGGTCGCAGCCGAAGGGCTGAAGAAGACCTTGTTGATGTTCGATCAATTTCATGACGTTCAGGAAAAGGCAGAAAGCGGCAACGTGAACGCCAAGGCAGTCCTGCAGAGTTGGGCTGACGCCGAGTGGTTTACCTCTCGTCCGGAAGTTGCGAAGTCGATCACCCTGACCGTTTTCAAGGTCGAGGGTGAGATCAATACTGATGACCTGTCGCCAGCACCAGACGCCTTCAGCCGCCCTGACATTCCATTGCATGCCTTGGCGATGCACAAGAATGCCCGGCCTGGCATTGTGCCCGAAGAAGATGGCAAACGTGGACCGGTCAAGTTCATCGACGACCTCAAGGGCAAGGGCAATCTGGTTGCCTATGTGGGCGACGTCGTGGGTACCGGCTCCTCGCGCAAGTCGGCTACCAACTCCGTGTTGTGGTTTACCGGCGAGGATATTCCGTTCGTGCCGAACAAGCGTTTTGGCGGCGTCTGCCTGGGATCAAAAATTGCGCCAATTTTTTACAACACGATGGAAGATTCGGGCGCGCTGCCGATAGAACTCGACGTCAGTCAGATGCACATGGGTGACGTCGTGGAGCTTCGTCCCTACGAGGGCAAGGCGCTCAAGGGTGGGAACGTGATCGCCGAATTCAAAGTCAAGAGTGATGTGCTGTTCGACGAGGTGCGTGCGGGTGGTCGTATTCCGCTGATCATCGGCCGTGGCTTGACCGCCAAGGCACGCGAGGCGCTGGGTCTGCCCGCAAGTACTCTATTCCGACTGCCGCTGAACCCTGCTGATACTGGCAAGGGGTTTACGCTCGCTCAAAAAATGGTGGGCCGCGCCTGCGGGTTGCCACATGGGCAGGGCGTTCGTCCCGGCACCTATTGTGAGCCCCGGATGACGAGCGTGGGTTCCCAAGACACGACCGGTCCCATGACCCGCGACGAGTTGAAGGATCTCGCCTGTCTGGGTTTCAGCGCGGATCTGGTCATGCAATCGTTTTGTCATACCGCGGCCTACCCGAAACCGGTGGACGTCAAGATGCATCACGAACTGCCGGAATTCATGAGTACGCGTGGCGGCGTACCCCTGCGCCCGGGTGACGGCATCATCCATAGCTGGCTCAACCGCATGCTGCTACCTGACACGGTTGGTACGGGCGGCGACAGCCACACCCGTTTCCCCATCGGCATCAGTTTCCCGGCAGGCTCTGGGTTGGTCGCGTTCGGTGCAGCTACCGGAGTGATGCCGCTCGACATGCCTGAGAGTGTCATGGTACGGTTCAAAGGAAAGATGCAGCCCGGCATCACGCTGCGTGATCTGGTCAATGCAATACCGCTGTATGCCATCAAGGCTGGCTTGCTGACCGTTGCCAAGCAGGGCAAGAAGAACATTTTCTCGGGACGGATTCTCGAGATTGAAGGCCTGCCGGATCTCAAGGTGGAACAGGCATTTGAGTTGAGTGATGCATCGGCTGAGCGCAGTGCTGGTGGCTGTACCGTGCATCTGAACAAAGAGCCCATCATCGAGTACATCACAAGCAACATCACGATGCTGAAATGGATGATCGCTTCGGGTTATTCCGACGTACGTACATTAAATCGCCGCATCAAGGCGATGCAGGCCTGGCTGCAGAGTCCAACGTTACTCAAAGGAGACGCTGACGCCGAGTATGCAGCCGTCATTGAGATCGATCTGGCTGATATTCACGAACCGATCGTTGCCTGTCCGAACGATCCCGACGATGTCAAGACCTTGTCTGAAGTGGCTGGTGCGAAGATTGATGAGGTTTTTATAGGGTCCTGCATGACCAACATAGGTCATTTCCGGGCCGCCAGCAAGTTGCTCGAAAACAAACGTGACATACCGGTCAAGCTGTGGATGGCACCGCCCACAAAGATGGATGCCCAGCAACTGACGGAAGAGGGACATTACGGTGTGCTCGGCTCCGCTGGTGCGCGAATGGAAATGCCAGGCTGCAGTTTGTGCATGGGCAATCAGGCACAGGTACGCGAAGGGGCTACCGTATTCTCCACTTCCACGCGCAACTTCCCGAATCGACTAGGCAAGAACAGCTATGTCTATCTTGGCAGCGCTGAATTGGCCGCCATCTGCTCCAAACTCGGACGCCTCCCAACGAAAGCGGAGTACATGGCTGACATGGGCGTCTTGACGGCTGCCAGTGACAAGATCTATCAATACCTGAACTTTGACAAGGTCAAGGACTACACCGACGCCGCGAGCCGTGTCAAGGACGATGCAACGGCCTAGGCGACTTCCGTAAACGACGTCCCGCCCAGATTCGGAAAAGGACTTAGCGAATGCCCCGCAACACATATTGCGGGGCATTTTTCTTGCCGCCTTCGTGAAGGACGGGCGTGCAACTTATTTTCGAATTGCTTGATTTCTCGGGTCGGTATCTGGAGGTCATGCGGTTAAACTTCGCGCAGTCACAAAATAGTCAAAAATGTGACATGTTCCTTTCAGGAGTCCGCCATGTTTTTTGGCAAGCTGTTGCCGCGCGAAGGCAATTTTTTCGAGATGTTCAATCAGCATGCAGACCGCATCGTCGAGGCGGCCATGGCGTTCTCGAAGTTGGTGGCCAACTACAGTGATCAACATTTGCGCCAAAAATACAACCAGGATGTGGACAACGCCGAGCGTGCCGCTGACCGGGTTACGCACGACGTCAACAAAGCCATTCATGTGACGTTTATTACACCGATTGACAGGGAGCAGATCCACACCCTGATCAATACCATGGACGATATCGCCGACCTGATTCAGGATTCGGCGGAGACCATGGCCTTGTATGACGTCCATCACATGACAGAAGACATCACGCGCCTGACCGATCTGAGTGTGAAATGCTGCGAACGCGTGCGCGATGCTGTATCAATGCTGGCAAAGATCGCTGATCCGGCGACAGCTGCGGCGGCGCTGAAGACCTGTGAGGAGATTGACCAACTTGAATCGGATGCTGATCGTGTGATGCGCAGTGCCATGAGCAAGCTTTTTCGGGAAGAACCGGACGTGCGGGAAGTGATCAAACTCAAGGCCATCTACGAACTGCTTGAGACCATCACCGACAAGTGCGAAGACGTCGCCAACGTCATCGAGGGCATCGTCCTCGAAAATTCCTGAGGGTTGTCCGCCATGGCATCAGTTCAGGTCGGACTGTGGGTGGTGGCGCTGTTAGTGCTGCTCGCGCTCGCCTTCGATTTCATGAATGGTTTTCACGACGCAGCGAACTCCATAGCAACCGTTGTCTCAACAGGCGTTCTGAAGCCCGGACAGGCTGTGCTTTTTGCGGCCGTCTTCAACTTCATTGCGATATTTGTTTTCCATCTGAGTGTTGCCGCCACGATCGGGAAAGGGCTTGCCCAGCCTGGCGTGGTTGATGTGAATGTTGTATTTGGGGCGCTGGTTGGCGCCATCAGCTGGAATTTCATTACTTGGTACTACGGTATTCCCAGCAGTTCCTCGCACGCGCTGATTGGTGGCATTGTTGGTGCGGTGATTTGCAAGGCAGGTGCATCGGCGCTGATCGCATCCAGCATCGTGAAGACGGTCATTTTCATTTTTGTATCGCCACTGATGGGATTCTTGCTTGGATCCCTGATGCTGATTTCTGTGTCCTGGCTTCTTCGTCGCAGCACCCCGAGTCGGGTTGACCGCTGGTTCCGCCGATTGCAACTCGTATCAGCTGGCGCCTACAGTCTCGGCCATGGAGGCAACGATGCACAGAAGACAATCGGCATTGTCTGGATGCTCCTGATTGCCACTGGCTACAGCGTGGCAACGGACAAGTCTCCGCCGACCTGGGTCGTGCTGAGTTGCTATACCGCGATTGCAATGGGGACGCTGTTCGGTGGTTGGCGTATCGTCAAGACGATGGGACAAAGGTTGACAAAATTGAAGCCGGTGCACGGATTTTGCGCTGAAACCGGTGGCGCCATTACCCTTTTTGTGGCAGCAGTTCTTGGTATTCCCGTCTCGACGACGCACACGATCACCGGAGCGATTGTGGGCGTTGGTGCGACCCAGCGGGCCAGCGCCGTGCGCTGGGGGGTCGCCGGAAATATTATCTGGGCCTGGATTCTGACTATTCCGGCAACCGCCTTTGTTGCGGCAATTGCTTATTGGGTCAGCTTGCAGATTTTCTAACGCGGTGCGCAACTGTCGCCCGGACCGATTGGCATATCCATCAGGACGACGTCCAGCCATCGGCCAAATTTCCAGCCACAGGAATTGAGAACGCCGACAGGCCTGAATCCAACCGACCGATGGACCGCGACCGATCCAGCATTGCTTGAGTCACCAATAACTGCAATCAGTTTTCGAACGCCTGACCGCTCGGCCTGCGCTGCGAGTTCAGTCAATAGCACTCTTCCAAGGCCCTGCCCCTGAACGGCTGGCGCCAAATAGATCGAGTCCTCGGCCGAAAATCGATAGGCGGGCCTGGGCTTGAACCAGTTGCAGTAGGCAAAACCAAGTACCGTGCTGCCATCGACGGCAACCAGATACGGTAACCCCTTGGCCAGTACGTCGGTGCGTCGATCTGCCATGTCACTGATTGTCGGGGGGTCAATTTCGAAAGTGCCAGTGCCGGCGCGCACATGGTGGGCATAGATGGCAGCAATCTCAGGGACATCTTGCAAAAGACTGGGACGAATGAGGGTCATAAGTATTGATAACGTTATAATCAAGGACTATTCAGCGTGTCGCTGGCCAGGTGGTCATGTCGCGTGTCTCAAGCGCTGATTGAAGTGCTCAATTTATCGGTGGACATAAAACCCCACTTCCCAAAGGATATACCATGGTCGTTATTCGACTCGCCCGTGGCGGTGCCAAGGCTCGCCCGTTTTTCAATATTGTTGTTGCCGACAAGCGAACCCGCCGTGATGGGCGCTTCATAGAGCGCATCGGTTTCTATAACCCAATCGCCACTGCCACGGAAGAAAGCATCCGCATTGCGCAGGACCGCCTGACATACTGGAAGGGCGTCGGCGCTCAGGCTTCCCCGACGGTGGATCGTTTGGTAGCTCAAGCGGCAAAAAAAGCAGCTTGAAGCATCTCTTGTGATGTTGCCTGGCCTCGAAGCGGCCGACTTGCCGTCGGATGCGATTGAGGTTGGACGCATCAGCGATGCCTGGGGCATCAAGGGTTGGTTCAGAGTATTGCCCTACAGCGCCGATCCAGAGGCGCTTTTTTCTTCCAAGCGCTGGTTCTTGATGCCAGCAGAAAAAGGCGTAAAGACCTTTTCTGGCGCGGCAAGAATGGCTATCGTGCAGGCCAAAATGCACTCCGGTATGGTTGTCGCGTCAGCACGCGAAGTTGACGATAGGGACACTGCCGAACTTTTGCGCGGCGCTCGTATTTTTATTTCACGCGGCAGTTTTCCAACGGCTCGGGAAGATGAGTATTATTGGGTTGATCTGATTGGATTGAGTGTTGTCAACCGCGAGGGAGTGGCACTCGGGACAGTGTCAGAATTGATTTCAACTGGAGCTCAGACGGTGCTTGTCATGGATTCCGATATGGATGGCAAAAGGATTGAGCGAATGATACCTTTTGTGTCGGTTTATGTGGACGACGTTGATTTGACTTCGCGACGCATTTTGGTTGACTGGCAAGCCGACTATTGACTCGCACGCTATGCGTTTCGATATCGTCAGTCTGTTCCCCGAAATGTTCAATGCGTTCTTGACGAACGGCATCACGCGTCGCGCATTTGAATCCGGTCAAGTTGAGGTCAAGTTGTTCAATCCACGCGATTTCACTTCGGGAAGCTACAGACGGGTGGATGATCGACCTTTTGGTGGAGGTCCCGGCATGATCATGATGGCGGAACCCCTAAAACTGTGTTTGCAGGAAATCCGGTCTCAGCGTTTGGAATCTCCTCCCGTCGTGCTGTTTTCTCCGGTGGGCCGTCAACTCAATCACGCTATGGTCACCGATTGGGCGCAGAGTCGGGGTGCTGTCCTGATATGCGGACGCTACGAGGGACTCGACCAGCGGTTTATTGATGCGCATGTGACCGATCAGATCAGTCTGGGTGACTTCGTGCTGTCGGGGGGTGAAATTCCGGCGATGGCCTTGTTGGACGCCGTCGCACGCTTGCAACCGGGCGTATTGAGTGCTGCTGACAGCCATCAGCAGGACAGTTTCAATCCTGCGCTTGACGGCCTGCTGGACTGTCCGCATTACACCCGTCCGGAAATTTGGTCTGAAACAGGTGTGCCGGAGATACTGCTGTCTGGTCATCATGAGCAGATTGAGCGTTGGCGGCGCCAGCAGCGGTTGGCGATGACGGCCCGGTGGCGTCCAGAACTGATTGACCAAGCGAGACGCGCAGGCAAGCTAAGCTCAGTTGATGAAGCTTTTCTTTCAGGCTCGGTTTGCGGCGCGTCGTAACGCGCCAACACGCGGCAGGTTACAATAAGCGGTTTACAGATCCTCTGGCAGGCCGCTGCGTTGCATGGTCAACCAAGCTTTGGTGTCAATCCGGACACCCGCGCTGCCAAGATCATTAAAGGTCATCATGAACTTGATTCAAATCCTTGAGCAGGAAGAAATTGCTCGCCTCGGGAAGACTATTCCCGAGTTTTCTACCGGTGACACAGTCATCGTTAACGTGAACGTAGTTGAAGGTACGCGCAAGCGTCTGCAAGCCTATGAGGGTGTTGTCATTGCCAAACGCAATCGCGGTCTCAACAGCGGTTTTATTGTTCGCAAGATTTCCAGTGGTGAAGGTGTTGAACGTACATTTCAGACCTACAGCCCATTGATCGCCAGCATTGAAATCAAGCGACGTGGCGATGTTCGCCGCGCAAAACTCTACTATTTGCGTGATCGCAGCGGCAAGTCAGCGCGCATCAAGGAAAAGCTTTCAGCCAAGAAGGTTGTCGGCAAGGCTGTTGCCGAGTAGAAAATTGTTCTCGAAATCGCCGCCGCAGCTTGCGCTTGTGGCGGCTTTTTTTTGACGGGCTATTTTGTCTAGTTCGATCAACATCCCAATGTCGACATTGCCGAACTTTGACCCCGGCAAAGTGCCTGTGCTGGGTGTTGACTCCCATTTACCAGCGGTGGCCGCTCAGTCCTTGCAGCCGGGTGCCTTGCGCAAGCGGTTTGCCGACTTGCCAGTGTGGGTGCCTGAAGTGTTGGCGGAAAGGCGTTTTTCTGATCGGACTCCGTTACACGCGTCTGTGCTGGTTCCCATCGTCATGCGCGAACGGCCTACGGTCTTGCTGACAGAGCGCACCAAGCATCTTTCAACTCACTCCGGGCAAATTGCTTTCCCCGGGGGCAAGGTCGACCAGGACGATGCCGATGCTTCGGCAACAGCGTTGCGTGAAGCTCAGGAAGAGATCGGCCTTGATCCGTCGCTGGTCGATGTTCTAGGTTTGCTGCCGCAATATGTGACGGGAACTGCCTTTATCATCACACCGGTCATTGCCTTGGTGCAAGCTGATTTCACGATGAATCCCAACAGTTATGAAGTCGCGGATGTGTTTGAGGTGCCGTTGGAATTTCTAATGGACCCGGCAAATCATCAGCGCCACGCATTTGATTGGGGAGGGGTTCGACGTGAATGGTTCTCAATGCCGTACCAGGACTCTGGTCGGCAGCGTTTTATCTGGGGCGCTACGGCTGGCATATTGCGCAACTTCTATCGATTGCTATCGGCCTGACATAAACTTGGTGACCTTCATTTTTCTGAATTGACCGGGCGGGGACCATGCGCGATATCAAACCTGTGGCGGCGGAACGTTTGCCTGACTTGTTGCGGAAAATGCCCAAGGCCGAACTGCACATGCACATTGAGGGCTCACTTGAGCCTGAGTTGATGTTTGCACTGGCGCAGCGTAACGGCCTTGCCATGGACTACCCGGATGTTGCGACGCTGCGTAGCGCCTATGTGTTCGGTGATCTGCAAAGTTTTCTGGACATTTATCACCAGGGCACGCTGGTGTTGCGCACGGAGCAGGATTTCTTCGACATGACAATGGCCTATCTCGAGCGCGCCGCTGCCGATCAAGTGCTGCATGCGGAGATATTCTTTGATACGCAG
>JBAXNI010000006.1:0-48216 GCA_037133835.1 Comamonadaceae bacterium
GCTCTACGGTTCAGGCAGTGCTTTACAAGGGTGCCCTGGTTGAGATCGAAGTTCAGGCCTGGGTTGGAGCGGATTGACCACACGGAGAGTTTTGTTGCGCGCCAACAGCAGGCTTCGCGCACGCTCAACGCAAATTTCCGGTGTGGCCCAGTGAGTAGCGCCCGGGCTGCGGCCACACCGTCAGGCCATGCGGCTCCTGCCCGACCTTGATTTGATCCACTTTGCCGGTGCTTGTATCAAACCGGTAGACCGCATCGTCAAACCTTCCTGACAACCAGAGCCATTTTCCGTCGTTGCTGACATTGCCCATATCGGGACTGCCGCCACCGGGAACGGGCCAATTGGCTACGATCTTGTTGCTCGCAAAGTCGATGACGGTGACGCTGCCCGGACCTTTTCGTTTTCCATGTATGGCGTGGGAGCCCCGATTCGCAACAAAGAGAAGTTTTCCGTCGCGACTGGGATAGATGCCGTGCGGCGCCACACCGGTCGCAACAAAATCAATTTCCTTGAGGCTTTCCCCGTCAATGATGTGAATGCCATCGGTGGCCATGTCAGCGACGTAAAACAATTTGCCGTTGGGTGAGATCCGGATGTCTTGCGGCATGCCTTTGGAAACCGTGCAAATCTCCGTCTCCAGCGGATTGGGCGATTTAACAGTGTCCTTGAAGCGCGTTTTTGGCACCGTCAGCTTCACGTAGCCGATGACACTCTTGTTGACCAGATCAATCTTGGCAACGGTCCCTGCGAACTCACAGGTAAAGATGGCGTAGCGACCATCGATTGAAAAATCACCGTGGTTGATCCCGCCACAGTTCGGTACCTCAATCGAATACTGCAGCGCCAGCGTCTTGGGGTCGCGGAAGTCCAATCGACGTTTGGCCTCGGCCACCACGATGGCCGATCGCCCATCGGGACTGAAGTACAGGTTATACGGGTCATCGACCTGAATCGCCTTGCCAGGCTTGCCTGTGCGCGGATCAATCGGTGTCAAGCTTCCATCGCTTCCACGTTCAGCGTTGTTGGCCACCCAAAGCGTTCGCAAATCCCAGGACGGAACGATGTGCTGGGGGGATCGCCCGACCTTGAAACGATCGACGACTTTCAGGGTCTGGGGGTCAATCACTGAAACGTCGTTCGACCGGAGGTTGGGCACGTAGACGCGCTGCAGATCATTCCTGAGTTCCGGCGCCAGTTGGTCCATCCTGGTTTCGCTGTACAGATTCCCCGCATCAACCACAGGCGGCATACCGGCAACGGTGCTGGGCATGGCACTCGGAACAGCCGCCATGACCGTCGGGATCAAGGCCACCGCGCTGGCAATCAACAAACATACTTTCAGGTTGAAATTCATCGTTTTATCCTTTGCCCGATGGCTTGCTGGATCGCCTGGACTGACTTGTCCACAATGATCTGGACACCGACTTTACCCAGTTCAGCCGTCGATCTTCGCGGGTCGCCATAGACCCCATCGGCCGCGCCCGCCTTGAAGCCCGCAGTCAACAAATCCGATCGGACCAGGGCCTTGTCTATCGCCAGCATCAAAGAAGTATCGGACAGACCCGCGTGGCTGCCAATCTCGGCGTCAGAGAAGCCCTTGCTCTTCAGGGCCTGAGTGAAGGGGGCCTGAGCGGCTTCATAAAACACCGTCAGGCCGTGGACCCGAAATTTATCATCTGAACCCTGTTTGCTGTTAATTCCGTTGGCGACCTTAACTTCGCTCTTCTGGTAGCTCCCATGGTCACCGAGGAAGACGACATCATGAAATCCGTGCTGCTTGAAACTGTTGGCGCTTGATTCCAGAACACTTTCAAACGTGGACTGCGGTATGGAGATGGTTCCGCTGAACCGCATGTGAGCGACAGGCGGTGATATGGTGCCTTCGGGCACATAGGCCATGACAGGAGCCACCACCGCGTTACCCAGGCGCTGCGCAATCTGACCGGCCAGAAATTTGACCCGAACATTGTGCTTTCCGAGGGCCATGTGAGGGCCATTTTGTTCGGTTCCACCGATCGGAATCAGTACGGTCGTGGTACCGCTGGCAACCATGGCCTTCAACTCAAAAGAGGTCAGGTCCTCCATAAAGACTGCCTCGGAAGTCGACCCGACCGCCTTCGCGGACGAGCAGAAAGCCATGGCGAGGCAGACCCAGAACCGATGCCAATGTGCTGGCAATTTCAAAGCGAATCTTTGCATGGCAGCTATTGTGCATGGCCGCGACCGCTACGACCATGAGGGGTCGAGATCCCCCTAACGGTACAGGGTCGGCAACTGTCTGCGCAATTGTTCCAGCTTGGGCATGTCGTTGAAAACGATGTAAGGCTGGTAAGGATGCAAGGCCAGATAGTTCTGGTGATGTTCTTCAGCCCGATAGAACTGTTGCAAGGGCACGATTTCCGTGACAACCGGTTTCGTAAAGGTGCGTGCGCCTGTCATCTGCTGCACGTAGGCTTTCGCGATGCTTTCCTGATCAGGGGTAACGTAAAAAATCGCAGAGCGATATTGACTTCCGACGTCCGGGCCTTGCCGATTGAGTTGAGTCGGATCGTGCGCCACGCCAAAGAAGACTTGCAGCAACTGTTGGTAGGACACCTGTGCTGGATCGAAGCGAACGCGCACAGCCTCGGCATGGCCGGTGCCACCACCGCTCACCTGCTCGTAATGCGCGGTGCTGGCTCGACCTCCGGCGTAGCCGGACTCCACGTCGGACACACCCTTGACGTGCTTGAACACAGCGTCAACGCCCCAAAAGCAGCCGCCAGCAAAGACCGCTGTTTGCGAATTCCCTGTGGCGCTTGCAGGAGCGTTGACCTTGTCGTCCGGGAGGGCCGAGCCGGCCCTGGCACAAACAAAGACGGTGAACACCAGCGTCGTGAACGCAGCCAGCTTCACGATCCGGCTTGTGGCACACAGACTCAACATGTCAATATCCTCGGGTTTGTGCTATTTCTTCATTTCGTCTTTGCCCATCGCATCCTTTGCCATGGCATCCTTGCCCATCGAATCCTTCTTCATGCCATCCTTGGCCATGCTGGCTTTCTTCATCGGGGCCTTGGCCATCGCATCTTTCGTCATCGCGTCCTTGCCCATTGCATCCTTGTTCATCGCGTCCTGCGCCATGGCGCTGGCTCCAGCCAGAAACACGCAGGCGCAAAGCAAAGAGGTGGTCAGTTTTTTCATGGTTACTTCCTAAAGTAGTGGTTGATGGATCGTTAAGTCAAGTGGCCGTGAGGCCGGTGTGCCGGGGTGCTGAGCGAGCTCAGCTACCTCCGAACCAGTTGTACCCCTGGTCTTCCCAGTAGCCGCCAGGGTAGGTGTTGGTGACGAAAATCGCCTGAATGTGTTTGGGATTCTTGTAGCCCAGCTTGGTGGGCATGCGCAGTTTCATCGGAAAGCCGTACTTGGGAGGCAAGGGCTGTCCGTCGTAGGTCAGGGCCAGAACCGTCTGCGGATGCAGCGCGGTGGCCATGTCAATGCTCGTGTAGTAGTCGTCGGCACACTTGAAGCCCACATACTTGGCGCTCAGGTCGGCACCCACATGGCGCAGGAAGTTGCCGAAAGGCACACCGCCCCATTTGCCGATGGCGCTCCAGCCCTCCACGCAAATATGGCGAGTCACCTGGTCGATTTGCGGCATGGCGCGCAGTTCGGACAGAGCCCATTTGCGCTTGTCTGCAACCATGCCAGTCACCTCCAGCCGGAAACTGCTCTCCTCGACTTCGCGCACCTCGTCTTCCCCGTAATAGGCATTGAACGGGAATGGACGGGTGATCATTGACTCCGGATAGGTCGGGGCCAGGCGATTCGGATTGAACAGCCAGCCCTGCACGTCGTCATTGATGCGGGAAATGCTGCTCAGCGCGGTGTCGACGCTTGCCTCATCGACCAGGGAGCAACCAGTGAGCATGGCAATGCCACCGAGCGTGAGGGAGCGGCGCAGAAAGTTGCGCCGTCCAGCCTGGCTGATCGTCCTGGAGCGACGGATGCGACTGGCCGCCTCATTCAGGACAGCTTGGTGGTCGATGGCCATGCGCGGCGGGGGTTTGATGATCATTTGGAGTTCCTTAGCGGCCACGAACCATGGAGAGCAAGGTGCGTGGCACCAGAGCCACCATCACCAGATGAACTGCCACAAACGCGGCCAGGGCCGCCATGGCAAAGAAGTGAATGCGACGGGCTCCTTCGTAGCCCAGAAGAAGTTCGCGCAGAATTGGAAATTGCACGGACTTCCAGAGCACCAGCCCGGAGAGGACCAACAGCACGCTGTCGAGCATGACGAACAGGTAAGCCAATCGCTGAACCATGTTGTAGTGCTGCGGATCTGCATGGGCAAGCTTGCCTTTGACGGCGGCCAGCAGATCTTCGAGCAAGGCTTTGGGCGAAAGAGGGAAGAACTTTGCGGCCAGCCGTCCGGTTGTCAGGTTGAAACCGAGGTAGAGCAGCCCGTTGGCCGCCAGCACCCACATGGCAGCGAAATGCCACTGCAAGGCGCCCCCCAGCCAGCCACCCAGGGTCGCACCCTTCGGGATCGAAAAGCCCAGAAACGCCGTCGCGTTGTAAATCCTCCAACCGCTCGTTATGAGCACGACAACTGCAATGGCATTAAGCCAGTGCGTAGTGCGTAACCATCCCGGATGGACAGTTGGATCTTGCGAACTCATGGATGATCCTTCAAATATGCCGGCCGCACAGTGCGGCTTGGTAAGTAGTTCGGAAGAAACTGATAGCCGGTTACAGTTCGCAGCAGAATTCATCAAAGAATATTTTTTGCCCGCCCTGTAACCCATCACCTTCATGGAACGAACTAAAGCCAGGGACACCCGATTCGCCAACAGCGAGCGGCAGTTACGCGAGCAATTGGTGAAGGGACTCGGCGGTGATGCGCCGGCCTATCACGGCTTTCTAAAAGCCTTGAGTGCGCACCTGCGGGCCTATTTCAGAAAACGACTTTTTCAACGACCCGACGATGTAGAGGATCTTGTGCAGGAAACACTGCTCGCGGTGCATAACCAGCGACATACCTATCAAACCGAGCAACCATTGACGGCTTGGGTGCACGCGATTGCCCGCTACAAGCTGGTTGACCTGCTGCGTGCCAGGGAATCGAGGGAGGCATTGACAGAGCCACTCGATGACGAGCTCGAAGTCTTTGCCGCATCTGATACCGACGCAGCGGACGCCAGGAGGGATCTCGACAAACTGCTGGCCGAACTGCCCGAACACCATCGTCTGCCCATCATGCACATCAAGCTCGAAGGGCTATCGGTGGCGGAAGCCGCACGACGCACGGGCATGTCGGAGTCGGCGATCAAGGTTGGCGTGCACCGGGGCTTGAAGGCGCTGGCGGCCAGAATCAGGGGCTCACTATGAAGACTGACGAACTCATCTCCCTGTTGGCCGCGGACCCTGCGCCAGCGCCGGACACCGTGATCCGTCGCTTCACCGTGGCACTCGCCGCGGGGATAGCGGGCGCTTTTCTGCTGATGGTCGCAACTCACGGCGTCCGGGCCGACCTGGCTCAAGCGACGGGTGAAGCCATGTTCTGGGGAAAATTGATCTTCGCCGGCAGCCTTGCCTTCGCAGCCTTGGTCGCCACCCAGCGGCTCGGTCATCCCGGTGTGCACCTGGTTGGTGTGCGCCTGGCGCTGGCGGCGCCGGTACTCGTTCTGTGGCTGATCGCCATTCTGGTGCTGGTGGCCGCGGCACCGGCGCAGCGATCCCATCTGATACTGGGCGAAACCTGGAGTACCTGTGCCTTCAGCATCGCAATGATCTCGTTGCCTCTATTCGGGGCTACGCTTTGGGCCTTGCGCGGCCTTGCCCCCACTCAGCTTGCTCTGGCTGGCGCCAGCTCCGGCTTGCTGGCCGGGTCGCTCAGTACCATGGTGTATGCGCTGCACTGTCCTGAATCCGGTGCCCCGTTCATCGCTCTCTGGTATGTGCTGGGCATCGCAATTCCAACACTGGCCGGGGCCATGTTGGGACCGCGGGTGTTGCGTTGGTAGCAGCTAGACCAGATTCTTCTTGAAAAAAGCCGTCGTGCGTGACCAGGCAAGTCTTGCCGCCTCCACATCAAAGCGCGGCGTCGTGTCATTGTTGAATCCGTGTTGCACACCCGGATAAATGAAAGCCTCATACCGCGTTCCCGCAGCCTTGAGTGCAGCCTCATACTTGGGCCACCCGGCATTGATCCGCTCGTCGACACCGGCATAGTGAAGCATCAGGGGCGCCTTGATGGCGGGAACGTCCTGCACGGGCGGCTGTGAGCCATAGAACGCGACGCCAGCGGCCAGCTCCGGGATCCGGGTGGCCAGGCTGTTCACCACACCGCCGCCATAGCAAAAGCCCACTGCTCCCAATTTTCCCGTACTCTCCGGGAAGGTGAGCAGCGCGCGGGCGCTGGCAATGAAATCGTTGACGGTCTTGCCTGCATCGAGTTTTGAAAATAGCTCGCGCGCCTTGTCTTCATCGCCAGGGTAACCACCCAGGGAGTGAAGGGCATCGGGTGCAAAAGCCAGAAATCCATCAAGGGCAAGGCGACGGGTGATGTCTTCGATGTGTGGGTTCAATCCGCGGTTTTCGTGGATGACCAGCACGGCCGGGAGCTTTCCGGTAGCCCCCGCTGGCTTGGCAAGGTAGCCGCGCACGGGGCCATTTCCTTCGGAAGCGTCAAAAACCTGGTAGCGCGTTTTCAGGCGCGTGTCGCCTGGAGCGACCTGCTGGGCCTCGGCAAACTTCGGGTTCAGTGCTGCCAGCAAGCCGGCAGCTGCGGCAGCAGAACCGACCAGGCTGGCTGCCCTGTCCAGGAACCCGCGACGATTGATGTCACCGTGCACATAGCGGTCAAACAACTGGAGGACTTCGGGCTGAAAGTCTTTGGCGGTCAAGCGTGCCATGAATCTGTTCCTTTGCGGCGTTTTTCGATTCCATTGGGACTCTGGAGCGCGATCATAGCGATTTGCGGTGGCTAGAGGGCGAAGTTGCATTCATCGCGCCGCCAGCTACAGGCTGGGCATCGGGGGGGAGCCGATTTCGCACGCAATCGACGGACAATCAACGACTCCGTGGTGTGACCCTGCTTGTTGAACCCGGCTTCAGCAAGCTTCGCATGAACAAGCTCAGCCTTGCCACATGTTCCTTCGAAATGCAACTTTTCGGGCACACGCGCTGGGTCGCAAAACGTCAGCTGTAAACAGGTTCCGGCCGCCTTGTAACCACCCGTACTGATCGTGGCTGAAACGCCCAGCACTTCATCCGCCCGGATCACTTCTGGCTCGCCATTCTCACTGAACAACACGGCGGTCCGTGTCGACGTATCGACCCAGTATTCACTGCCCCAATCATCCCGACCCACCAGGTCAAAACGATAGTCAAGTTTGAGTTTTTCCAGGAAGGCCTCGCGCTTTCGTGCCTTGGTGGCACGAACCCCGAACCACAGCGCAATCGGAAGAACCAGTGGAGCAACCATGCCCAGCACGAGCGCGATCATCAGGACTCCGTTGCTCAAATTGGCGGGTTGACGGTAAGCGCCTTCCACAGCACCATAAACGAAGGCAGATCCCCAACAGCCCACGGTACAAAGCAACCACAAAACAACTTGCCGCATACGAACCCTTCATTCACCACGTTGATCGAACGATCCCGACGCTGGGCAGCTCAGTGAGCCCATGGACGAAACCGCCAAGAGTTTGGTCAGGTGGAACTTGATACTCAGCACTGCTGCGGAACACACGTCCACACCAACGACCTGGCGACTTCAGTCTAAAACCTGGCAAAGCACTGTTGAATGGGCAGGAGATACCAAATTTGCGGTAACTTTGTACTATGCATGGTCCAAGATACGTCCTGGTTTCAATCTTCTGAATTGGCAAAAGCTGAACAACTGCCATGTGTCTATTTGCCGTCCCCGAAGCACCGGTTTCACCCGATGAAGATTGAATTACGTCAAAGCGGTGTCGATGGTCGTCGCGGTCTGGATCGGGACTGCGCCAAATCGCTCAACTCTCATGGGTCTCCTGTCGGTGAACCCATGCCAGAAGCGTGCACAGCAGTAGCCCAACCACCACCAAACCGACGGCACTCATGGCCCAATAGCCGGCGGCTCCGCGCAATTCCATGGGCGCCCACGCGCTGTGCGTTACCAGGTAGCCTCCGAACAGGCCGATGCCCCACAGCGACACCGCAAAGCACACCAGGGGCAGGAAGGTGATGTGATGTGAGCGCAGCACGAAGTTGGCCAGTGTCTGCGCCGCATCGCCAATGTGGAACCACCAGACCCAGACCAGCAGTGGCATCGCCGCAGCAATGATGGCGGGGTTGTCGGTATAGACGCCCAGAATCGCCTCCCGACCAAAGTACACACTGGCACCGAGCACCATGGCCAAGGCCACACCGCTTTGCACGCCGTGCCAACCCAGGCGGCGGGCCTGTGCGAAGTCCCTAGCGCCTACGCTTTGTGCGACCAGCGTGGCCGTACCGTTGGCAAGTGCCAGCGGCACCATGAACATGAGCGACACCAGATTGGCAGCCAACTGGTGCCCCGCAACGGCCTGTGCGCTTTGGCGCGAAATCAAAAATGCCATCGACGTAAAGCCGGTGACTTCGATCAGAATCGATGCCCCCATGGGGCCGCCCAGGCGCAACAAGCGCAGGATCGATTGGCGCTTGGGGCGATCGAATCCTCCCTGCTGAAGACCGAAGCGGGCATAGAAGGGGTCGCGATGCACGACCAGCAAGGCAATGGCGACTTGAGACCACATCACGATGGCGGTAGCCCAGCCACAGCCAACAACTCCTTGAGGAGGCACCACCCACGGCTGCCCGGCTCCGGGCAGAGGCAGTGACCAACCGTAGATGAACAGCATGCTCAAAGGTATCTTCAACAAAAGGCCGCTGACCTGTATCGACATCACGGCCTTGGGTCGTGACACGGCAGAGTTGAATCCACGGTAGACCGTGAACAGCAAGGAGGCCGGGAGCGACAACGACAGCGCACCGAGATAAGCCCTCACCTTTTGTGCAACGTCGGGCGTCGGATTGGCCAGGTCGAGAAACGGTCCGGGAAGCAGCAGTACCGCAGCGCCCAGCACCGACATTCCAAGCGCCAGCCATAGGGCCTGATGCACCTGATGTCCGGCCTCATGGAGTTTGCCAGCACCAAAGAGTTGGCCTGCAATCGGGCTGATGGCCAACACCACACCCATCAAGCCAACAAAGACCGAAACGTAGGCTGCCGTACCGACCGACAGCGCGGCGAGATCGTTGGCGGCAAAGCGGGCTATCAATATCGTGTCCACCGTGCTGAACCCCAATACGGCCAGTTGGCCTATCAACACGGGCCAGGCCATTGGGAGGATGCGCGCAAGGCTGTCGCGCATGGATGCCTGCTGACCGGGGCGAGCGCCGTGATTCAACACACCAGCCGCGTACTTAGTGGCCGGGAAGCGGGACCGGCAAAGGCATCCCGCGCGCTGCCATGACCGCGCGCAGGCGGTCCGGATAGTCGCTGATGATGCCGTCCACGCCCCAGCCGATCAGTTTGTCCATCTCGGGCGGACTGTTGATGGTCCAGGGCAGGACCTGCAACCCCAGGGCGTGCGCCTTTTTTACCAGTGCTTCTGTCACGGCACCGCCGTTGGGCGACCAGATCGCCCCGCCTGCTGCCTTGACCATGGCCGCAATGTCCGGATAGTCAGCGATCTTGTAGCCGGCGGTCCAGACACCGCTGCTGATGGTGTCGTTGCCGGCATTCTGGAAGCTCAGGTAGGAGGTAGGTATCTCGGGAGCTATTGTTTGCGCAATCTTCAGTGTGCGCCAGTCAAAGCTCTGAATGGTCACGCGGCTGGCCATGCCGGCATCACGCACCACCCTGACCAGAGCCTGGGTCATGACTTCAGGACTGACTGTGTCGTTCGGTTCGCTGGGATCAATCTTGGTTTCGATATTGAATCGCACCTGGCTGCCCAACTCCTTGACGCGCGCGAACAGCGATGCCAGCGTCGGCATGCGCGTGCCATCGACGGCCTCCTGTGTGGAGAACTGCGTCGCATAGGGGGTGCCTGGCTTGATGCGGCCCAGTTCGTAGGTCTGGAGCTGCGCGTAGGTGAGCGAGCGAATCAGCGGACCCTTGGCGCCGGGCAGCCATTCGCCTTTGGCATCGCGCACGATCAGCGGGTTCAGGTAGCGGTCATGCGAGATGACCAGCACATGGTCGGCGGTCAGGCCCACATCCAGTTCCAGCGTGTCCACGCCAAGGCGCATGGCTTTCTCGAAAGCCGGCATTGTGTTCTCGGGTGCCAGGCCGCGCGTGCCGCGGTGGCCTTGCAGGTCGAAGCCAAATACCGGCGCGACCAGGGACAGACTCAGCATCAGGTGGACGATGGTGCGTATTTTCATGACCGTATTGTGCCCAATGAATGTTGTCAGGTACGCCAGGTTGCGCATGAAGAAGTTCACTGTACAATGCGTCCATGAGATTAAACGTTTAATTAGTTTGGGCACATGGAGTGAAAGCAAAGGACATCACACTGGAAGACGTATTGGCAAGTTTCCGAGCCTGCGCGCCCGTCTTCAATGCTTTGGGCGACAAATATCGCCAGGACATCGTGATGCTGCTGGCCCGGGATGAACGCCTGAACGTCATGCAGATCGCCGAGCGCATGCCGCTGTCAAGGCCTGCCATTTCGCACCACCTGAAAGTGTTGCTGCACGCAGATCTGGTTACTTTGGAACGCGTGTCGCGAGAGAACTTTTACAGCTTGACTCTGGACTCGGCCCTGGCCGACCTGCGCAAGCTGGTAGAGCAAGCTGAAGTGTCCTGCACCTGAGCAGGCATCAGCGAAAAACCACAGGCACTCTGGTGCCATTTTTTAAAATCAATCCGTCCATCAGATTAAACCAGTAACATCATGAACATGAACCCAAGCAACAGCAAGACAGCACTCATCACCGGCGCCTCTTCCGGCATCGGCAAGGCACTGGCAGAAAATTTTGCCAAAGACGACTACAACCTGGTACTGGCTGCCCGTGGCGTCTCCAGAATGCAAGCCCTTGCAGATGACCTGCAACGGCGCTACAGGGTCACGGTCACGGTCATTGGGGCCGACCTCGAAACCAACGACGGCGCGGCGCGCCTGCACGCTGACATCAAGGCGCGCAACCTCACGATCAGTGCGCTCGCCAACAACGCAGGTTACGGCACTTTCGGCGAGTTCAAAGACTCTGCGTTGGCGCCTGAACTGGCCATGATGCAACTCAACATGAACACCGTGGTGGTGCTCACGAGGCTGTTCCTGCCTGACCTCATCGCCACCCGCGGCAAGATCATGAACACGGCATCTACCGCTGCGTTTCAGCCCGGCCCCTACATGGCCGTGTACTATGCCACCAAGGCATTTGTGCTGAGCTTTTCAGAGGCGATTGCTGCCGAACTCGAAGGCACAGGCGTCACAGTGACCGCCCTGTGCCCCGGCCCGACAGCCTCGGGCTTTCAGGACAAGGCCGACATGCACGCGTCCGCCCTGGTCAAAGGCAAAAAGCTACCGACAGCTGACGAAGTTGCCGCTGCCGGTTACCGCGCAATGCAGCGAGGTCAACGCGTCTTTGTGCCCGGCTTGATGAACTGGGTGATGGCCCAAAGCGTGCGCTTTACTCCGCGCATCATGGTGACAGCTCTGGTCAAGCAAATGTCCAAGCCAAGCGCCTCCTGACTTGCGAACTTTGAGAGATAAGCCCATGGACCCCGTCGCCCTGACTGAAGCTCAGCCAACACCCATCGCCCACCCGCAACGCACGATGCGCTGGCTCCCGCTCGCTCTGCCCATGGTGCTGATCGCTGGTCTGCACTACGCCGTTTGGGCGCTATTGAGCGGCCCCTTCGCGCTGCACGACCCCTTTGTCATCGGTTTGGGGGTTTACCTCGCTTTGAGCACGCTGACTATTCCTGCGGGGCTACTGTCCCTGCGCACGCACGACCCGCGTTGGGGCGCGGCACTGTCATGGACAGGATTGCTCGCGCTGGGAATGTTCTCCAGTCTTTTTGTGCTTGCCCTGTTGCGCGCTGTTCTCCTGCCGGGACTCGATTGGCTCGGGCTGCCTTTGTCGGGGTGGGACGCCATCACGGCGTGGGGTGTGGTGACTGTTGCTCTGCTCGCCACAACGACCGGTTTGGCGCTGGCCCGCGTCAGTCCGGCGGTGGTGCAGGTGGACATTCCCATTGCCGACCTGCCAGCGCCACTGCACGGATTTCGCATTGTCCAGATCACCGACATTCATGTCGGTCCTACCATCCGGCGCGGCTACCTGCAGCGCATTGTGGACAAAGTCAATTCCTTGCAGGCCGACCTCATCGCCATCACGGGAGACGTGGTGGACGGCGACGTACCCAGTTTGCGTGCCCATGTTGCACCGTTGCAAGGACTGAAAGCTCGCGAAGGCGTGGCGCTGGTCCTGGGAAACCATGAGCTCTACAGCGGCGCACCAGCCTGGGTGCAGGAGTTTCGTCGCCTCGGATTGCAGGTGCTACTCAATCAACATTTCATCGTGCGCCGCGACGTGGCAACGTTAGCCGTTGCCGGAGTCACGGACCACAGCACCGCGCGCTTTTTTGCCAACATGGCCTGCGACCCTCACGCAGCGATTCGCGGTGCGGGCGAAAACGCCGATGTGCGCCTGCTTCTGGCCCACCAGCCGGTTACAGCTCTGGCCGGATCGGAGGCCGGCTACCACCTGGCTCTGCACGGACACACGCACGGCGGGCAATGGTGGCCCTGGAACCACTTTGTCCGGATGCAGCAACCGGTAGTGAAAGGTCTGCACCGCTTCGGTCGCATGTGGAGCTACACCTCGGTCGGCACCGGGTACTGGGGTCCGCCAAAACGCCATTTCCGCAGCGAAATTACGCTAGTCACCTTGCGCCCGCAGACCACGCATGGGTAAGCAAAGCGTGGAGCGCCGTGTTGTGGCTGGTAGCATCAAGCCCTGGAGACATACTGAAGGAATCACCGTGAAGATGCTGCCTTTGTCGCGCCTGGCCGCAGCAGCCTTGCTTGGACTCGGCTGCTGCGCCAATGCGCAGACGCGGGAACCGGTTGAGAGCCTTTGCCGAACCGCCGAGACCTGCCTGGCCGAGAGCGGCAAATTGCTCGGTCGACCAGCAGGTGGCGGCACCAGCGAACTGGCGCGCACGCAGGACATGTTCTATTGGTTCGGGCGCATCAACATGGCATCGACCGTGGCGAACGTTGAGCGAGGGATCATTGCACCCGAACTCGCGGGGCCGATCGCCCGTGGTGTAGCGCATTCCATCAACCAGGGCGCCATGCCCGGTGGCAAACGACCCAATGACGTACTGCAGACCGAGAAGATCATCACCGACTTCGCGGGGCCCGACGCGACCCTGATCCACACCGGTCGCAGTCGGCAGGATATGCACCCGACACTGACGATGGGCCAGTTACGGGTTGAACTGCTTGACTATACCGACCGACTGGCCGAACTGCGCGCGCAACTGCTGGAGATGGCTGGCCAGAACGTCGAGACCTTCGTTCCTGCCTACACCAATGGTGTGCAGGCGATGCCCACCAGTTACGGACAGTACCTGCTCGCGTTCGCCGACTCGTTTGCGCGTGATGCCGAGCGCATCCGGCAGGCCTGGGCCCGCGTCGACCGCAGTCCGCTTGGTAGCGCGGTACTCGCCAATTCGAGTTGGTCACTTGACCGTAACCGTCTGGCCGACCTGCTTGGCTTCGAGGCACTGGCCATCAACGGCTACGACGGGACCCAGATCAGCCCCAACGACGTTGGTGTCGAGGTGGCGCAGATCGCCGGGTCGACGGCACTGCGCGTTGGCTCGCTCATGCAGGACATCCACGTCCAGTACCACCAGACCCGTCCATGGCTGCTTCTGGTGCCGGGCAAGACCTATACCAGCAGCGCCATGCCGCAGAAGGCCAATCCCGGCGTCATCCAGGACACGCGGGCTCTGGCCAGTGATGTCGTGGCTTCGGTGCAAAACGTGGTTCTTCGTGCCCACAACGTGACGCCCGGCATGATCGATTACAAGTACAGCTGGACCGACGCACGGGCGCGCACCTTCGTGCTGGGCTCGCAAATGCTGCGTGATGCAACCGACGTGATGGCGTCACTGCGCGTCGACTCAAAGCGCTCTCTTGAAGAACTCGAATCGGACTGGACGACGTCGATGGAACTGGCGGAGACGCTGCAGCGCGAGAACCGCATCCCGTTTCGCGTCGGTCACCACTTTGCCTCCGAGGTCGTGCTGTACGCCCGCGAGCACGGATTGCGTCCCAAGGACTTTCCTTATACGGAGGCCGTGCGCATCTACGCCGAGGCCGGAAAGATGTACCAACTGCTGGATTCCAGGCTGCCACTGGACGAAGCGACATTCCGGCGCACGCTGTCTCCCGAGTCCATGGTGCGTACGCGGGTTGGCATCGGTGGGCCTCAACCAGCTGAAGTGCGACGCATGCTGGGCGAAGCACAGAAGACGCTGGCGGCGGACCGACAATGGGTAAGCGAGCGCCGCCAGCATCTGGCCAAAGCCGAAGCCAAGCTCAACGTGGCGTTCAGCGAACTGCTCAGACGCTGAATTCGCCAAGGTCACGATGCAAGCCGCCTCAAGTTTTGCCAGCGAATTCCTCGGCCAGCTGGCGGCTTTTTCTGAGCAATGTCCCTTGCCGCGCGTGCGCGCCTTGCATCTGCCGCCGCCCCAACCGGTCGACGGCCACGCGGGCGAATTCTGCGCTGTGGAGTTGATGGATGGCTCGCTCGGACTGGCCTACGTTCGTCTGGACGACACGCTGGCGCAACTGCGCCAGGGCTCAGATGCCTTCGGGATTGCCGGAGCCGGCGCGCTTGAAGTGGCCCGGCGCTTCGTCAACGACACGGGGCCCGGCAGGGTCATCGGCTTTGCCACGGCGAATGCCATTTCGCGCTGCCTGTTTGACCGTGCCGGATTTCGCCCCGCCGACAGCAGCGATTCAATAGGACAGATGGAGCCGCAGGCGGGCGAGTCCATCGGCATGATCGGGCTGTTCAGACCCCTCTTGGCGCGCGTCCTGAAAAGCGGAGCACTGCTAACGGTTGTAGAGCTGAAGGCGAATCTGACGGGCGAGCGCGATGGCTACCGCGTCACACTGGACGCCAGGGAACTCGCCACCTGCAGCAAAGTGATTTCCACTAGCACCCTGCTCCTCAACGACACACTGGACGATATGCTGGCCCAGTGCCGCAACGCCCGCTGGTTCGCCATGGTAGGACCGAGTGCGGGTTGTCTGCCCGACGCGCTTTTTGCCCGCGGAGTTACCCTTCTGGGCGGAAGCTGGATCAAGGACCGTCAGGGCTTTGTTGCGGCGCTGACCAGTGGTGCGCCTCATAGTGAATTCACCAGCAAGTTTGCTCTCACGCCGGACGGCTATCCGGGCTGGCGTGAACTGGTCCAGCGAGCGCTCTGCAGCTAAGGGACATGAGCGTGCATTGGAACGAACACCAGGAGCCACTTGGCACCGCGTTGACCCTGATTCACTCCAGACAGAGTACGACGTCGAGGTTTCTTGGCGAGCCTGGGCCGGATCGCGCACAAGTCGAAACCATTCTCGACGCGGCGGGTGCCGCGCCCGATCATCGGCGCCTGACGCCCTGGCGGCTGGTCATTGTTCCGTTGCAAAAACGACCTCTGCTGGCGGATGCCTTCGCCGATGCGCTGACCGAGCGCGACCCTCAGGCAACCGAGGCGCAACGGCAGGAAGCCAGCGAAAAGGCTTATCGATCTCCACTGTTGGTGGCAGCTATTGCTCGCATGGACGCCACGTCACATGATGTGCCTGCGCCGGAGCGCCTGATTTCGGCGGGATGTGCCCTGCAGAATATGCTGCTGACTGCCCATGCCATGGGTTTTGGCGCCGGACTCCTGACGGGAAAGTCGCTTTATTCGCAGCGGCTCAAACAGTTGTTCCAGCTGGCCGACTCGGAGCAATTGCTGTGCTTTATGGCGGTAGGCACGGTCCTGCGGGCAAAGCCTGTGACAACGCGGCCTGCCATGAACGATTACACAACAACGCTTTGACAGCGTCGCGGAGTCTGTTTCGATTTGTCAGCCCTTGACCGCGCCGGCGGTCAGCCCGGTAATGATCTGCCGCGCGGCGATGAACGTGAAGATCAGCGGCGGTATCGCAATCAAGCTGCCCAACGCCATGATCTTGCCCCAGTCCACCCCAATGTCGGTGATGTAGAGCGAGGCCGCCACCGGCAGCGTGCGCGTGGCCCGGTCGGTCAGCACAAGCGCAAGGATGAACTCGTTCCAGGCGATGCGGAAGGTGAAGATCGATGCCGCGGCGATACCCGGCTTGATCAGCGGCAGCACGACTTTGTAAAACACCTTGATCGGCCCGCAGCCGTCAATGGCCGCCGCTTCTTCCAGTTCCTTGGGTACTTGCAGGATGAAGCCGTAAAGCAGCCAGATCGCAAACGGCAGATTGACCGCCACGTAGAGCAGGATCAGGCCCCACAGCGAGTTGATCAGGCCGACCTGGTTCCAGATCATGAACACTGGCACCGCCAGCACCGCCAGCGGCACGGTGCGCAGCAGCAGCGTGACGTAGGCCATGCTCTTGCGCCCCGGAAAACGAAAACGCGCCAGTCCGTAAGCGGCCATGCAGCCCAGCACCAGCGTGATGACGGTGGACACCACGCCAACCATCAGGCTGTTGCCCAGGTAGCGCTTGAAGCTGTCTTCGCCCAGCACGTCGCGGTAGTTTTCCAGCGTGGGCGCAAAGATGAAGTTGATGCCGGTATTGAAAATCTGCGTCTGCAACTTCAAGGAGGTGGCAAACATCAGGATGATGGGAGCGACACACACCACGGCCAGCAGAATCAGCGTCCCGTAGTGCGCCACCACCAGCGCCGGATGCCTCTTGACACTCATTGCCGCTCCTCGTCCTTGAGCGGATTGGACAGGCGCAGCGCAAACCAGGACAGGCCGGCAACAACGATCAGCAGCAACACCGAAATGGCCGCCGCGCCGCCCAGGCGTTGCCCGACGAAGGCCGTCTTGTAAATGTGCAGCGACAGAATCTCCGTGCTGTCACCGGGTCCGCCAAAGGTCAGGATGTAAATCACTTCCAGCACGCGGAAGGCATCGATCAGGCGCATCAGCAAAGTAATTGCAATCACGTTCATCACCATCGGCAGCTTGACGCGGAACGTGGTTTGCCACCAGTTCGCGCCATCGACCCGCGCTGCCTCCAGCACGGCACCATCGACGTTGGCCAGCGCCGCGATCATCATGATGAAAACAAAGGGCGTCCACTGCCAGATATCGGCAATGATGATGGCAATAAAAGCGGTGTTCTCCTGTGCCAGCCAGCCCACTGGCGCGTACCCGAAGACCGCCAGGATGGCGTTGATCAGACCGAATTGCGCATCGAACAGGTAGCGCCAGGTCAGCCCCACGGCGATCGGCGCAATCATCATCGGCAGAATGAACAGGGTGCGAAAGAAAGCCATGCCACGCACCTGGCCTTCCAGCGCCAGTGCCAGCGCAATGCCGAGCACCATCTCGGCAGCAACGCAAACAAAAGCGAACAGCAGCGTGGTGCGCAAGGAGCGCCACACTGCCGGGTCCTGAAAGGCGCGGCTGAAAGCATCCAGCCCCACCCATTTGGCGTCACCCCAGGGCGTTCCCATGCTCCAGTCGTAGAACCCGAGCTGCAAGGCGGATAGCAGCGGGTACAGACACGCCGCAGCCATCACGGCCACAGCCGGGCCCAGATAGACCCAGGGAACCCACGCCGGGGTGCGCACCGATCAGGCCTTCAGGTAACCACCACGCTTCATGATGTCGGTTATCTTGGGCACCATGCCGTCCAGCGCTTCCTGTGCCTTCTTCTTGCCGGTCAATGCTTCGGAAACGGCAACGCCCAGCGCCTGGATGTTGATCTCGTCCCACTCGGCGATGATGGGGCGCCAGTCGGGGTCCGAATACTCCAGTTGCTGACGCAGCGTGATGTACTCCGGGTACTGGCGCACCATGTCCTGATCCATCATGGTGGAATTGCGACTCGGCACGCCACCGATGCGGCAGACCGCCTTGTCCTGCTCCTTGGAAGTGAGCCACTGCATCAGCAGAAAGGCTGCATCGGCATTCTTCGCGTTCTTCGGAATGGCCAATCCCAGACCACCCGACTGCGAGGAATAGCGCACACCCTTGGGATGCACGACATAGCTGACCTGGCCGCCGATCTTGGACACTGACGGGTTGTTGACCTGGCCAAAGATCAGTGACGAATCCAGGTACATCGCTGCCTGCCCCTGCAGGAAGGACGTGATCATTTCGCCCTGGCCGTAGCCCGGAATGCCGACCGGTCCCGTGTCGGAAACGAGTTTCAGGAAGTTCAGTGCCTTGACGCCAGTCTCGTTGTTGAAGATCGGTTTCCACTTGTCGTCAAAGATCTTGCCGCCCAGGGGATTCAAGTGCAACAGCCATGCGTGCACGCACTGGTGCCCGGCCTGGCCGCGCGAGGTCAGAGCGCCGATGCCTGCCTTGTCCTTGAGGATAGGCAGAAGTTTTTCGAACTCTGCGTAGTTGTCGGGTGCCTTCAGATTGTGCTTGGCGAAGATGTCGCGCCGATACGCCAGCACCGACGTCTCTGCGCCATAGGGCATGCCGTAAAGTTTGGCGCCGGGGCCTGCCAGATAGCCTTTGGGACCACCGACCAGACCCATGTTCTCGACATAGCGCGGGACCACGTCCTTGAAGTCGTAGTTGGGGTCCGCCAGCGCCGTGTTCTTGAAGAAGGGTTCGAGTTCGCGGATCAGATTCTTCTTGACGTATTCCCCCTTCCACATGACGACGTAGCAAATCAGGTCGTAGTCGCCTGACGGTTTGGCCATCTCCAGCAACTGCTTGTCCTTCATGCGCGCCATGGCCAGCTTGTCAACCTCGACCTTGATGCCGGTCTGTTTGGTGAACTCGGGCAGCAACTTCACCATCGCGTCATAGTGCGGGTGCGCCGGGATGCTCAGGACCACGGTCTGGCCTTTGTACTTGGCAAAGCGATCCTGCGCATAGCCGAACAAGGGCAATCCAGCGCCGAGCAGTCCCAGAGCGCCACCGCCAGCGGTTTGAATCAGTGTTCTTCTCTTCATCATCATCTCCTAGAGGTTGTCAAAAATCAAACGTGAACTCTCAGTCCGGTGCTCTTGTCGAAGGTGTGCAACTCGCTTGCATCAAATTCGAGTTCCACAGTCTGGTGCAGCAAATCAATACGATGCCCGCCGACCACGGCCGTGACCCGGTCTTCGCTACCGCCAGCCAGCTTTCCCACCAGCACCGATTCGGTTCCGAGGTACTCCACCACATCCACCTGCAGTTGCAACAGGCCCGGCCCCGACGCGAGACGCAGCGCCTGCGGTCGCACCCCAGCTGCGAGTTGCGCCGGCCAGGGCCCTGCAACCGGCAGCGGTATCGAGAAACCGGCGCCACACAGGAGCATCTGCTCACCCTGCGGCGTCAGCGTCCCTTCCAGCAGGTTCATGCTGGGCATGCCGATGAAGGCCGCAACAAACAGGTTGGCTGGTCGATTGAAAACCTCGGCCGGTGTGCCAACCTGCTGGATATGCCCCTTGTGAAAAATCACGATGCGCGAGGCCAGCGTCATGGCTTCAACCTGGTCGTGCGTGACATAGATGGTGGTCTTGCCCAGACGCTCGTGCAGCATCGCCAGTTCCGTGCGCATATGGCCGCGCAGCTTGGCGTCCAGGTTGGACAGCGGCTCGTCAAACAAAAAGACCGCCGGTTCGCGCACGATGCAACGCCCGATCGCAACGCGCTGACGCTGTCCACCAGAGAGTTCCTTCGGCTTGCGCTTGAGCAAGTGCCTGATGCTCAGGATTTCGGCAGCTTCGTTGACGCGCTTTTCAATCTCGGCTCTGGGTTTGCCTGCCAGATCCAGTGCAAAGCTCATGTTTTGCGCCACGTCCATGTGCGGATAGAGCGCATAGTTCTGGAACACCATGGCGATGTCGCGCGCCATCGGTGCCCGATCCGTCACGTCCTTGCCGTTGATGAAGATGTGCCCCTCGCTCACGTCTTCGAGGCCGGCGATCATGCGCAGCACGGTGGACTTGCCGCAACCCGACTCGCCCAGCAGCACCACGAACTCGCCCTGCTCCACTGTCAGATCGAGTTGCTGCACCACGCTCACGCTGCCAAAGCGCTTGCTCACACCCTGGAGTTGCAGACCGTGGACGGGTGGGGTCATGGTGTGGCCTTCGACAGGTACTACAGGAAGGACGGGAACGGCAGGTCCGTGTCTTTGGTAAAGACGTCATCGAAACCGCGTTCGTAGTGGTACTCCAGATCGTCCTTGTTGTCAGGGTAGATGAACTTGCCGCCAACCTGCCAGGTGAAGGGCTTGAACTTGTACTTGAGTCGATCCTTCTTCATGTTCCACAGCATCGTGATCTCGGCCGGGTCGGCCATGAAATTGGACCAGATGTCGTGGTGGTAGGCGATGACCACCTTGCAGTTCAGACACTCGGCCATGCGCAGAATGTCCGAGGACGTCATCTTGTCCGTCACACCGCGCGGGTTCTCTCCATAGCTGCCCAGCGCCACATCCACCACGTGCTCGTTACCGTGTTTGGCGTAGCCGTTGGCGTAGTGTGAATCGCCACTGTGGTACAGGCTGCCGCCCGGAGTCCTGAACAGGTAATTCACCGCTACATCGTCCATGTCCGGCGGCATCTTGCCCTTGGCGGTCTGGCCTGCGGGAATGGTCAGTGCCATGGTGCGATCAAAAGCTTCGAGCACCACGATCTCGACGTCACCCACTTTCACGACGTCGCCCGGGCGAACGGTGGTGATGCGCTCGCGCGGCACGCCCCATTTGAGCCAGACATCGGTGCTGGACTGTGGGCCGATGAAGGGCACCGTGGCCGGGCAGTTCTTCAGCACGGCGGCGGCCACGTTGATGTCGATGTGGTCATTGTGCGTGTGCGTGGACAGCACTGCGTCAACGTTGCGGATGGCGAAGGGATCGATCACGAACGGCGACACGCGCAGATTACGCTGCAGTTTGACGCAGCCCGTCATGCGCGCCATCTGGTGATGTGGGTCCATCAACGGGTTCTTCATGGAGCGCTTGCCGGTGCCGCACCAGAGGTCAACACAGATGTTGGTGTTGCCCTCGGTCTTGAGCCAGATGCCGGTGCATGCCAGCCACCACATGGCGAACGCGCCGGGTCTGACGACCTCGCGCTCGATCTCTTCGTTAAGCCAGGTGCCCCATTGCGGAAAGGTACTCAGAACCCAGGATTCCTTGGTGATTTCATCTACTTTTGCCAATTTCTTTTCCTCGTTGCTGTTCCGGTCGGCCGTCGCCTACGGCCAAAGTAAACGATCAATTCGACTCACTAAACTCGTCAACTTTTCATAATATGATCATCTTTTTGATCTTTCCAATCATTTTGATCCTATTTCACCACTTGTTGCGCAAGATCAAGAACTAGTCGCGAAATACAGCGCGGCCTCTGCCTTCTCGCGGTTCGCGGCCACGATGATGTCCCGACCCGCTTCGTGCCGGACGTACACATTGCTCGGGCCGACGCCTTCCTCGATCACCTCAAGCGCAAACTGCAGTGGCTTCGCGATCGAGGCGCGAACGTAAAAGAGTTGCTGCTTGCCGCGCCGGCAACCACCGATGAACACCGGCACACCTGCCAGTGTGGTACCGACCACGACGTGGTAGAACTCGGATACCTCGGGATGCTCGTAGACCTTGCGGAACTGGCCGTCCATCTTCTTGTAGATACGGAACCAGGAACCGTGAAAAGGCTCTATCGTGGCAAATTCAAGCTCGCCGTCGCCGTCGATATCGATGGCTGAAATATCGCTGATCGGCCAGTCCATGAACTGCTGAACTGTCCAGTCGGCATCCGGACCCGGCGGTGGCGTTACCTCAAAGGCGCCCTGCTCGCAGGTCACCAAAGCCGACATGCCTGCGCTTCGCGTGAGGCGGCTGTAGCCATGGTTCCTGCTCAATCCGTCCTTCAGCACACGGACCCGAAGTTCCCCCTTGCCAGTGAACTCGCCGACCCAGATCTTGCCGGGATTCGACCAGTCTTCCTTGGACTCCTTGGTCGTGGCCAGCGTGCAGCCAATGAAGTAGTGTCTCCCACCCACCGTGAGCAAATCAAAGCGGTGGATGTAGGGCAGATGCAGCACATCAGTGACCTCATAGCCCTGGTCGGCCAAGGGTCGCACATGGACGATCTTGGCTTCTTCCCACTGGAACATCTTGAAGAACTTTTGCACGGCCAGAAACTCGCCGTTGCTGCCAGGGATCGGGACCATGGACATGGTACCGCCGGGCCCATCCCAAACCGTATGGGACTCCGTGTAGTCGGAGCCGGTCCAGGCCAGGCACGGCCCTTCTCCTTCGGTGGCCAGCAGGATGCGTGGCTCGCCATCAACCTCGATGCAGTTGGCTGAATAGCATCGGTTCATGGTGGTCAGAAAGCGCTTTTCTATCTTCATGGGCGTCCTTTAAAAGGATCAATTTGACTCATTAAACGTTCAATATGTTCATTTTAACCATTGCAATGCCACTCAAGCGCAGACATTGATCGCTTGCAGACCTACAATCAAATCGACAAAAGGGCACGCAAGGTGGGCATGAAAGCAATCATCACCGTTGATATCGGCACGACCAGCAGCAGGGCCAGCCTCTATGATGCCTGCGGCCGTGTGCTGCACATGGCCCAACAGGAAAACCTGCCGGTTTTCTTTGACGATGGCAGGGTAGAGCAGGATTCTTTGCAGTGGCAGGAAGTGCTGCTGACGACCCTGAAATCCTGCGCACAGGCAGCCCGTAGCGCTGGCCTGGATCCGCTTGGCATCGCCGTCACGGCCTCACGTTCATCGGTGATCCCCGTGGACAAAACAGGGCTTGCCCTGCATCCGGCCATCATGTGGCAGGACCGGCGCAGCGCCGACATGGCCCAGGCCATGAGCGAGTCCAACCCCCTGGTCTATGGCAAAACCGGCCTGAAGATTTCACCGGTCTTTTCTGCCATCAAGATGCGCTGGCTGCGCCACCACCGCCCCGACATCTGGAGCAAAACGCACAAGCTGCTGGGTATTCAGGACTGGGTGCTGTATATCCTGACCGGACGCTTTGTCACCGACCAGAGTTTTGGCAGCCGCACCAACCTGCTCAATCTGGAGACACGCTGCTGGGATGCGGAGTTGCTGAAACTGTTCGAAGTGCCTGCTGCCATGCTGTGCGATCTGGTAGCGCCGGGTTCGGTGGTGGGTGGCCTGGCCAGCAGTATCGCCAGCGCAACCGGACTGCCAGCCGGGCTGCCGGTGGTTTCCGCTGCGGGTGACCAGCAGTGCGCCGCGCTCGGCTTGGGTCTTTTTTCCGGCAAGCGCGCCGTCTCCAACGCAGGTACGGGTTCCTATCTGATCGGGCACAGCACCAAGCCGGCGCTCGATAGCGCCATGCGCCTGGCCTGCAATGTCTCTGCCGTGCCCGGCGCCTACATCGTTGAAGCCGCCGTGCTGACTTCGGGCACGATTTACCGCTGGTTCAAGGAATCTCTCTGCCAGAACAACAGGGGGTCCGACCTGACGTTCGAGCAACTCAATGCCGAGGCAGCCCATGCGGCGGCCGGCTGCAACGGCCTGCTTGCGCTACCGCACTTCAAGGGCAGCGGATCGCCCTACTGGGACGCGCAGGCTCGGGGCGTCTTCTTCAATCTGACGCTCGGCACTTCACGCGGCGAGATGGCACGCGCCATTCTGGAGGGCATCGCTATCGAGCTGAAGGCCAGCCTGGAACTGGTGGAGCAGCTCTGCGGCACAGTGGAATCGGTCAGCGTATCGGGTGGCATGAGCAAGTCCGAGCTGTTCAACCAGATTCAGAGTGACGTGTTCGAGCGCCCGGTTGTGCGATTTGACAATAACGAGGCCACGTCGCTGGGTGCCTGGATTGCCGCTGCCGTGAGCTTCGGGCTGGAGGCCAGTTACCCGGCAGCGTTCGAGCGGGCGCATCGCGACAGCAGATCGGTCCGTTACGAACCCCTTGCCGGCAATGCCCGGGTCTACGCGCGCCGGCGTGAGCAGTCGCACGCTCTGTACCAGGCACTGGCAACACCGGCGCTGCGCGATTTGCTGAAAGCATTGGACTGAAAGACGATGAGTACATCCAAACAGAATCAAATCACCAAGGTTTCGAACTACCGACACAAGAAAATTCTGGAGATGCTGTCACAGCGCCAGTCGGTCTCAGCCGATGAACTCTCAACCGAGTTCGGCGTCTCCAAGATCACGATCCGGCGCGATCTCGATGCGCTGGCTGCGCACAAGCTGCTGGAGCGCACGCGCGGTGGCGCCATCTCGGTCTCGGGGCTGCGCATGGAAGAGTTCTTCGAGGAAAAAGACCATTCCGCCAAACGCGAAAAGAGCCTGATCGGGCGTTATGTCGCCTCCCTGATATCAGAGAATGAAACCGTTTTTGCCAATGGCGGCTCCACCACGCTGGAAGTAATCCATCATTTGCGCGGCAGACGAACCCGCATCGTCACCAACAACACGGCCTGCCTGGCACTCGACCTCGATCCACAGCAGGAACTGATCCTGCTTGGTGGCGACTACCGCATCCACTCCAAATCCCTGGTCGGTGACCTGACCCTGGCCGGACTGCACGGCATATTTTCCAGCGTCACCGTGCTGGGCATCAATGGGGTGAGCATCAAGAAGGGCTGCACCAGCGCCGTCAGCACGGAAACCAGCGTCAACAAGGCGATGATCGAGAACTCAAGCGGCAAGGTGATCATTGTGGCCGACCACACCAAGATGAACTGCGTATCGAGCTTTCTCACCAGTCCGCTGAGCCGGATCGATATGATCGTGACTGACTGGATGACGCCCCCCGCCTTCTGCGAGGAACTGGAGGCCACCGGCGTGCAGGTGGTCCGGGTGCCGGACGAGCCTTGATTCTGGAGTTCATCGTGACCACAAACACAGCAGCCACGCCCAGCAGCGCCTACGAAACATTGGGGAATGGCTCGTACCGCGCCAGCGTGCTAACACGCGGCCCCTGGCACCCGCAACACCAGCATGCGGGCCCGCCGATCGCGCTGGTATGCGGCGCGATGGAGCACACAGCTGGCCAGCACGGATTGACCCACATCGCGCGGCTCACTGCCAACCTGCTGCGCCCCGTTCCCATCGGAGAGCTCGCTCTTGAGGTCAGCACAGACTACGTTGGACGAAACGTCGGTCATTTTTCAGCGCAGCTCAGGGCCGGCGGCAAGGAAGTGGCACGCTTTACGGCACTGGCCCAGCGCGAGAACGAGGTGCCACTGCCTGACGATCTGCCCGGTCATCCGATGCCCATGGCGCCCAGAACTCCAGAGGAATCTGCAACGTGCACATTCCCGTTTGCCGGCAAGCACGTGGGTTACGCGGACCTGGTGGAGACGCGAATTGCACAGGGTCACATGTTCCAGGGTCCGAGTGCGGTCTGGTTCCGCTTGCGCCACCCCCTGCTGGACACTGCGGTACCGAGTGACTATCAGCGCGTTGCGGTGGCTGCTGATTCCGGCAACGGCATCAGTGCGATTCTCAAATTCGAGAGCCACAGTTTTGTCAATTCCGACCTGACGATCCATCTGCTGCGCAGGCCGCAGGGTGAATGGATTTGCCTCGATGCACGCACTTACCTGGGGCCCAATGGCACCGGGCTTGCCGAGTCGGCGCTCTATGACGCTCGTGGCCTCGTGGGCCGGGCCATGCAGAGTCTGCTGGTCAGTCGCCGCGATTGATGGAATTCATCTTGAGCCGATTCTTCAGTGTCTTCTTTGGTGCGATGGTCATCCCTTTGGCCGTGCTGCTATTTGCGCAATGGCCCTTGCGCGACTGGCTGCAGGACTATTCACTTCTGGCCAACGATGTGGCACAAATCCTGTTTGCCCTTTACATGGCAGTCGCCGTTACCACGGCCACTCGCTCGAACAGCCATCTGGCCATTGCGGGACCCCAAGTCACTTCGACACGACCGGTTCCCCGGTGGCGGCTGCTGCTGAACTTTCTGTGCCTGGCTCCCTGGGCATTGCTCGTTCTTTGGGTGGCGTTACCCCAGATGTGGGACTCGGTGAAGTCTCTGGAGCATTTTGGTGAAACATTGACGCCTGGCTACTTCATCATTCGGGTGGCCGTGGTGCTATTGGCCGCACTGGCACTGTGCGATGGCCTGCTGCGCCTGGTGAAGAACTTGAGACAGGCACCGTGATGACGCTTCATCCGGCGACCGGCCTTTTGATGCTGCTGACGCTGGCGCTGCTGGTGGTGACGACCGGCATACCGATCTGGCTTTCCCTTATCGCCACCGCAAGCATTTTTTCCCTGATCGGATGTCTTCTCGGATTTTTTGATCCAGCTGTACTCAGTGCAGCCAGCAGTCGCACCCTCGGATTGCTTGAACATGACTTGCTGCAGGCGCTTCCGCTGTATGTCTTTGTCGGCTGCCTGATGCAGCGACTGCAGATTGCCGATGCCCTGTATGTGACGCTGGAGCGAATGAGCCGGCGCACAGGTGCGGGTGATGCCATTGCCTCCTTTGGCATAGGCGCACTGGTGGCTACAAAGAACGGATCCGTGGCATCGAGCACCGCCATGCTGGCCCGCCTGATCGGACCACGCCTGGGCCCATTCCATGCGGCCAAGGCGACTGCCCTTATCTGTACGGCAAGCACCGTTGGTGTCGTGGTGCCACCGTCGATGGTCCTGCTTTTGCTGGGCGACGCGATGCTGCGCGCCCACCGGGAAGCGAGCAACCTGCCTGGCTATGGTCTGACGGGTCAACGAATCATCAACACGCACGACGTATTTCAGTCCGCGCTGTTACCGGCCACTGCCATCACCCTGCTTTGGCTGTTGGTGGCGTGGTGGCAAGGCCGCGAGCAAAAGGTCCACCCCTGCAGCGAGCCCGTCGGTCGGCTTCAATGGTTTGTTTCTGCGGTATTCACGCTGACTGTCGTTGCGCTGCTGATGGGTGTCTTTGCCGGCCGCTTTTTTGCAGTGGAGGCATCTGCTACGCTGGCTGTGCTGTTGATCGCAGCGGCACTTGCCAGTCGCGCACTGCGCTGGGCAGACTGGGAAGAGACCTTGCACGAGACCATGAATCTGAGTGGTTCCCTGTTTGCGCTGCTGGTTGGCGCAACAACCTTCAGCCTGGTATTTCGGCTTTGGGGAACGGGTCAATGGATTGCCGACGCCATTCTGAGCTCGTCGCTGTCGGGTACGCTGACGGTGGCTCTGGTGCTGCTGCTCGTTGCGCTTTGTGCATTTGTACTTGACGCCTTTGAAATGATCTTCGTCATCATCCCCATCGTGGCCCCCGCGATGATTGTTCGTCTGGGCGATGCACAACAGACAGCCGTGTTGTTGCTGCTGGTATTGCAGCTGAGCTTTCTTGTCCCGCCAACGGGCTATGCCGTCATGATGGCACGTGCCCGATCAGGTCTGGCGAGGGTCTCCAATCTCATTTTGTTTCGCTCGCTATTTCCCTATCTGGTCGCGCAGGCCGCCATCACGCTGGCGGTATTCACAACCCCATGGACCGTGCACCTGCTCGACAACGAGGCAACGCGCAGGGTGGATCAAAGCGTACTTTCCAACGAGGAAGTTGATCGGCAAATGCGCGCCATGTCTGAACCCTGAGCGAAAGCGGCAAAGGGCGCCAATGACCCGCTCACCGATCAGGTCATGTACTTGATGGAACAGCCATAGGGCCTCGTCACGGAAGCGCTGACGGGTTTGCCAGCGAGCGCTTCTGCCAGACTCTGACGCACATAGCTGCTGGCAAGCTTGATGTCGTCAGGGTGGGCAGCCAGGGTTGCTCCACTCCAGCACCACAGGCTTGCCCCGAAAATCACTCATCCGCACCACCTTGCGATCGGTAGCAATCAGCTGAAAGTCCGGCGCTGACTGACCAATAGCAGAAGCATGAGTACCAAGAGCCAACCCTGAGCCGGCAGCACAGCCCAGACAAGCTGCGAATTGGCGACGCAACCTAGATGGAACTCCTCTCAGTTTGTGGCAGACAGGATGGTCAGTTTGTCAAACTATGGGGACGAGGGGTCTGGCATCGGGTTCCCGGCCGCTTCCAGTTCAGTCACTCGATAGCATCGTGCTGTAATGCCCGTTCGACCCAAGTGCAAATTTGATTCAGTGAAATCTACCTCGTTCCTCCCTGGCCTCGCATGGCTGCTCATTTGCCAGTCGATGGGGGAAGCGCTGTCCCGATGGAGCCATGTGGGTTTGCCTGGCCCGGTGATCGGCATGATGCTGATGCTGGGCTTGCTGGGGTGGGAGCCCGTGCGCACACAGGTCAGTGTTGTTGCCAACGGATTGCTCATGCATCTGTCATTGCTGTTTGTGCCCGTTGGTGTGGGTGTCATGACCCATCTGGCGCTTGTCTCCCAATATGGATGGCAATTGCTTGTCGCCCTTGTACTCTCGACATGGATAGGGTTGCTGGTCACCGCCTTCGCATTTCGTGCCTTGTTGCGTCGTGCAGAAGAAGCTTCTACTTCGTGAGAACTGCCCCGTGACTGATTTCGTTCAACTTTGGGTCTATCTTTCTGCAACGCCCTTGTTTGGCTTGACTGCAACATTGATGATCTACGCCAGTGCGCAGGCGATTTACCACAGGCTTGGACAGGCACCGCTTGCCAATCCGGTCCTGTGGAGCGTGGTGCTGCTTGCATGCCTCCTGACGCTGAGTAACACGCCGTATCCAACTTATTTCTCAGGGGCGCAGTTCATTCATTTCCTTCTCGGACCCGCTGTCGTGGCGCTTGCATGGCCGATGTGGGAACGAAGAAACGAGCTGCGAAGGCGAGCTGTACCGCTGTTGCTGGCAGCGTTGGCCGGTGGCATCGCCGCTGGCGGCAGCGCGGTGGCAATTGCCTGGGCACTGGATTTGCCCGCAGACCTGATCCGTTCTTTAGCTCCAAAATCAGTCACTGCACCTGTTGCGATGGGAATTGCGGAGCAGTTGCATGGCATTCCAGCGATGGCTGCCGTCTTCTCCGTGGTGACCGGTCTCATTGGCGCGATAAGCGCCCCCTACCTGTTCAATAGGGTGGGCGGACTTTCAGCGCAGGGCAGAGGGTTTGCACTTGGCACCGCGTCGCATGGCATCGGGGCTGCGCGAGCGATGCAGGTTGACGTGGATGCCGGTGCCTATGCCGGGCTTGCTCTTGGCATTCAAGTAGTATTGAGCGCTCTCTTGATTCCGCTGGCAGCACGTTTTATGTAAACAGCATCTCATCGAGCAGGGGTGGGTAAGTTTGATTGACTCAGGAAAATGACGATGAATGGCAAAAGGAAGCAATTTCGCGACAGACTGAGCCAACCCGGACTGCTCAGCGCTCCCGGAATATTTGACATGGTGTCGCTACGCCTGGCCGATACCTTTGGCTTTGACGCGCTTTATATGACCGGCTTTGGCACCGTTGCCTCCCACCTCGGCCTGCCCGACGCGGGCTTGGCTACGTACTCGGATATGGTGGAGCGCGTCAAATTGATGGCCGCCATGGCGCGAACACCGCTGATTGCGGATGGCGACACGGGTTATGGCGGTTTACTCAATGTGGCGCATACCGTGCGCGGCTATGAAAGTGCGGGTGCTTGTGCGATCCAACTGGAAGATCAGGAGTTTCCCAAGAAATGCGGGCACACGCCGGGACGCCGGGTCATACCGATGGCTGACATGGTGCGCAAAGTTCAGGTGGCATCGGATGCACGCAGTTCCAGGGATTTCCTCATCATCGCCCGAACCGATGCGCGCAGCGCATTGGGCCTGGACGAGGCGATGCGACGTGCGGAGGCCTATGCCCGAGCAGGCGCAGATATTCTGTTCATCGAGTCTCCCGAGACAGCACAGGAGATGATGCAAATCGGGAGCAGTTTTGATTTGCCGATGCTGGCCAACATGGTGGAGGGTGGGCGCACGCCCGTCATGAGTCAGCAGGAACTGGAAGACCTTGGCTACAAGATCGCGATTTTTCCGGTAACGGCAATGCTTGCGGCGACGCAGGCCATGAAGTCCGTGTACGAGTCCTTCAAGCAGACCGGATCCTCCGCCGGTCAGGCCACGCCTCTTATGCCGTTCACGGAACTCACCAGGCTCATGGGTTTCGAAGAGGTCTGGGAATTCGAGAAGCGTTACAGCCATCCCGATTGAGCGACCATTTGCCCACTACCTGAAAGAGACAAAATGAACAGAAATACCAACGCTTGTGCGCCAAGGCGCAGGGTCCTGCTTTCCATCTCCACAATGGGACTCGCTGTCTTGCTGGGAGGGAGTTTTGGCATAGCACAGGCGCAGGATGCATGGCCCAACAAGCCGATTCGCCTGGTCGTCCCGTTCACACCTGGCGGAGTAACCGACACCAGTGGCCGCTTGATAGCCGAGTATCTTGGGAGAAGGCTGGGTCAGCAGATTATTGTTGACAACAAGCCCGGTGCTTCTGGCAACATTGGGACAGGTTTGGTCAAGACCGCAGCGGCCGACGGCTACACGCTAGTTCTGGGCTTCGATGGCACGATGGTTATCAACCCACACGTGTTTGCAAAGACGCCATTCGACACCGTCAAAGACTTTGTGGCTGTAGGAAAGATCGGCGACGCGACCTTGATACTGGTAGCCAACCCTGCCCTGCCGGCAAAAACGCTGACCGAGGTCATCGCATTGTCGAAGACGCAGCCAGGCGGGCTTTCCTTTGGTACATCCGGAACCGGTGGCACACCGCATATTGCTGGGGAATTGCTCAAACTGAGAACCAATGCGAACCTGATGCACATCCCCTACAAGGGTGGCGGGCAAGCGATGACTGACGTTCTTGGTGGCACCATTCCCCTGGTCTACACAGCTGTTGCTGGCGCCTATGGTCATGTCAAGTCAGGCAAGCTTCAAGCCATCGCCGTGTCAAGCGCCCAGCGCACATCTGCGTTACCCGATGTGCCCACATTCATCGAAAGCGGGGTCCCCGATTTTGTTGTCAACTCCTGGGTCGGTATTCTGGCGCCGATCGCCACGCCAACCGCGATAGTGACACGCCTCAACACCGAGCTCAATGCGGTACTTAATGATCCGGTGGTCCGTGAAAAGTTGCGTTTGATGGGAATCGATGCGACTCCTGGAACGGTCGATCAATTCAGTAACGAAATCAAACGGGATCTGGCCCGTTACGGACAAGTCGTCAAATCCGCAGGCATCAGCGTCGAGTAAGCAATGGCACAGAGAGAAGGTGGCATATGGACTTGCAACTAGCGCAACAACATGTCCTTATCACTGGAGGAAGCAAAGGCATAGGCCTGGCCTGCGCCCATGGCTTCCTGAGGGAGGGTGCGCGAATCAGCCTTGTCTCGCGAAGCCAGGTCTCATTGGAGAGCGCTTTGCAACAATTGGCACAGGAATTTCCAGATGTCCACGCGCGCGTCGGAATATTTGCTGCCGACCTTGAGGTGGCGGAACAAGCCGGTGTGGCACTTGAACAGGCTGAGCTGCTTCATGGTGAGGTTGACGTGCTGGTCAATTGTGCTGGCGCGGCCCGCCGTACTCCGCCTGACGAACTAAATGCCCAGGCTTGGCATGACGCGATGAATGCAAAGTTCTTTACCTACGTGCACATGATTGATCTGGTTATCAAGAAGATGGGACATCGTGGTGTTGGCTCCATTGTCAACGTGGTAGGGGCCGGAGGCAAAGTGGCAAGCCCGATACATTTGCCAGGAGGGGCAGCCAACGCCGCGCTGATGCTTGTCAGTGCCGGACTTGCCGGCGCTTACGGGCCGCGGGGGGTTCGTGTCAATGCAGTCAATCCGGGAGCAACAGTGACCGACCGACTTCAGACAGGGTTGGAAGCCGCAGCCAGGCTTGGTCAGATCAGTGTCCAGGAGGCCTTGGAGCAGATAACACGAAAAGTACCGCTCGGAAGGTTGGCGCAACCGGAAGAAATTGCGAATGCTGTCCTGTTCCTGGCATCTCCCTGTGCAAGCTATATCACGGGTGCCATCTTGACGATGGATGGTGCCGCGACGTCGATCGTTGTTTAGCCGACGGTCGCCGGGCCGTCGGTCGTTTGCCGTTCCCCCAAGCCGGTTCCGGAACGCTGAACTGCGTCAGATCAGCGAACCGCGGTTCGCCATGCCGCCATCGATGGTGATGATGGTGCCGGTGGTGTACGACGACAGATCGGAGGCGAGCAAGGCCACCGTGGCGGCGATTTCCTCAACAGTGGCAGCGCGTCCGAAGGGAAATCCGGCTTCGAATTCGCGCCAGCGGGCGGAGTCGCCATGACGTGTAGTGGCCTCGGTCTTCATCAGGCCGACCAGGCGCTCGGTCGCCACCGGACCCGGATTGACGCCAACTACACGGACACCGTCGGCCGCACTGGCGCCGCCAAGCGCGCGCGTGAAGGCCATCAGCGCAGCGTTGCCAGTGGCGCCGGCGATGTAGCCGGCGTCGAGTCGCTCGCCGCCGTTGCCAATGATGTTGATGATGACGCCGCTGTGGCGCGCCTTCATCTGTCGATAGAAGGCGCGCGACAGATTGATATAGCCAAACAGCTTGAGGTCGAAGGCGGCTCGCCAGCGGTCTTCTTCGACATCAAGCAGGCTGCCGCGTGGTGTGGCACCGGCGTTGTTGATCAGGATGTCGATGTCCGGGCACAGGGCTGCCAATTCGGCGTCGCGGCCGCGCTCAGCCAGGTCGAGGGCATGCACACTTACCTCGACGCCGTGCTGCTGCCGCAACTCGTCGGCTACGCTCGCCAGGTCGTCGCCCGAACGCGCAACCAGATCCAGGTGGCAGCCTTCGCTGGCCAGCAGTCGGGCGATGGCCAGGCCGATACCCTGAGAGCCGCCGGTAATGAGGGCGCGGCGTCCGCCCAGTTTCAGATCCATGGGTGTGCTCCTGGTTCAGTGGCCGGTGTCACTGACGATCTCGATGAACTTCGTCTTGTGCGCCTCACGCGGCAATGTGCCGGGCGCCAGCCATTCGATGAGTGGCGCGACACGCAGTTCGGAGCGCATTCGCGCCTGCAACTGTGCTTCAAGTTCTGTCAGATCGGCCGTGGCGAGGTCGGGACCATGTTCGATGCGCAAATGCAGCGGCGGCACGACCTTGGGCCCGGGCTCGCGCAAGCGGATGCGAAAACTGCCGGTCACACGCGGTGCAAAGCCCATCAACACCTGGCGAATCGCCTCCGGGTACAGGTTCACGCCCTTGACGATCAGCATGTCGTCGGTGCGACCCACGATCTTGAAGCGCAGGCCCGGCATGCCGCAACTGCAGGGCTTGGTCCAGACCTGGATCAGGTCGCCCAGCGCATAGCGCATGAAGGGACCACCCTCCCAATCCAGGAAGGTAAACACCATCTCGCCAACAGCACCCTCAGTCAGCGCGATCGGCGCGTGCGTAAGCGGGTCAACCAGTTCGAGCAGGCAATGGTCTTCGGACGTGAAATGCATGCCCTTGTATTCGTCGGGCGATTCGTCGCATGAGATGCCGTGAAAGGCGTGGCCGCCCCCGGTGTGGTCAAACACCTTGGCATCGAAACCATCGGCCAGCAGCCGGCGCAGACCCGGGTTGCCGCCACCGGGTTCGCCAGCGCAGAAGAACCAACGGAAGCCCAGCTCGTTGGCAGGCTTGCCGGTGAGCGTGGGACATTGTTCTATCAGGTACTGTCCAAAGGAGGGCGTGGCGATCAGCGCGTCGGGCCGGGTCAGGCGGGCAAAGTCAAGAACCCGCTGCGTGCCCCCTTCGATGCCGACAGGCACGACGCAGGCGCCAAGGTGTTGTATGCCCTGCGAAAGCGGTAGTCCGCCGGTGAACATGGACAAAGACAGCGCCTGCACCATCACATGCCCGGGCCGTATGCCAGCGCGCCAGTACTTGCGCGCATGCATCTCGTTGACCACCGCAACGTCGTGCGCCGTGAGTGTGTACAGCGTAGGCATTCCGGTGGTGCCCGAGGTGGCACTGACGCGAACGATTTCTTCTCGTGGCGCACAGGCCAGCAAGGCGAATGGCGTGCCGTGGCGCAAGAGTGACTCCTCCTGCACTCGCCGGTGCTCGACCTTGTCCATCAAGGGCACATGGGCGAAGTCGTCGAAGCTCGAAATATCGCGAGGCGCAATGCCAGCAGCGTCGAGCCGTTCGCGGTAATAGGGCGAATGCGCGTGGTTGTAGGCGACTTGTCGCTGCAGCCGCAGGAGCTGCAGCGCCCGCATTTCGTCGTGCGACATCAACTCGACGCGCTCGTTCCAGAGCCGGCGTTGCGGATCCTGTGCGGCCATCATGCGGTGTGCTCCTTCGCGTCAACCTGGCAAACTTCAAACAGCAAGCCAGTCACGGCGTCAGGCTCGAAAAAAGCGACCCGGCCATGCGCCCCCTGACGTGGAAAACCGGCCATCGGCGTAAAGCCGGCTTGCCGCAATTCGGTGATTGACTGCGCTACATCGCTCACCCGTGCCGACAGGTGGTTCAGGCCAAGCCGCTGACCCATCACCTGCTGCGCGAAGCTGTCTGCGCCTTCAGAGTATTGCAGCAACTCGATCACCACATTGGCAGCGTCAAACTCGGCCACGCGCAGGCCGACCTCGGTGAGTTCCTTGATTCTTGTCGGTGTCCCGAACAAGGGTCGCAGTCTCTCGATCGCCTGATCGAGATCGGCGACGACGATACCAATGTGGTCTATGTAGGGGGCCTGTCCCATCGTCGTCGTCATGCCCTGTTCCTCAGTTTGCGCCGCGAGCGCTGGCGGGCAGTGCCCGCTGCGTCGACCGCGCCACTGGAAGCGTCGACCACAACGCCGTAGTCCTTGCGCGCAGCCTGCACACTGACCACGCCAGCGTGCACGTCTGCTGCGACGTGCTCGGCTGGTCGATCAAAGGCATCGCCGTAGCCTCCGCCACCACCTGCGAGTTGGTGGAAAACGGTGCCGGGCGGAATGCCACGAATAATCTCCTTGGACTTCACGCGCCGCTGCGTGCCGTCGGGATAAGTCAGCACGATGGCATTGCGCGAACCCGCTCCGCCACCAAAGAAGCCAAAGGCGCGCGCAGCTTCCTCGATGCCATCACCAAAAGCGACACCAGTCACGTTTTCACCCAGCATCTCAAACTCGGTCTCGACACCCAGGCCACCACGCCACTGGCCAACGCCAGCGCTGTCGCTCAGGTATTCGTGCTTGCGCAGCAGGTGTGGGTTATGGATCTCGAACATCTCGTAATCCTGTGCCAGGATACCGCCTGCGCAGTTGATCAGGCCGATGTGGTCGTAGCCGTCAGCGCCGTGTGTTGCTCCTGATCCACCCTTGAGCGACAGGAACAGGATGTCTGCGTAGCGCCGGCGATCCGCGTGCCGGGGATCGTCACCCGAGACCGCAAAGCCAAGGAAGCGGTTCCAGCCTGCGGTGACCACCTTTGGCAACGCCTTGGCCATGGCGCGAAAGATGGCGTCCGAGGTCGGCCCGGTGATGGAGTTGCCGAAAGTGGTGGCAGCCGGGAAACGGGCGTTGAGGAAGGAGCCTTCGGGGTTGACGATTTTGATCGGTCGCAGGATGCCGGCGTTGTGCGGGATGTCCGGGTTGATCAGCATCAGGAAAGTCAGCAGCAGCGCCGATGCCGTGGCGGCATGCGGGGCGTTGACGAAGCCCGGCGTCTGTGGCGACGAGCCACTGAAATCAAACGTGATCCCATTGCCTTGCACCGTCACCGCGAGTGCAATCTGCATCGTGCTGCCGTCAGTGACACCGTCGTAAAACACGGTGGACTCGCCGCGGTAGCGGCCGTCGGGGATGGCGGCGATCTCGGCGCGCACCATCTGCTCGCTGCTGTCAAAAAGGTCTTCGAGCAGCCGCTGTAGCGTGGGCCGACCGAAACGTGCCAACAACTCGTGAAAGCCCCGCTCACCGACCGTGCAGCCACCGATCTGCGCCCTGATGTCTTCTTCGACGATCTTCAGGCGGATGTTGGCGAAAATCAGATTCCACACATCGCGCCTGAGCTTGCCACGCTCAAAAACTTTCACCGCCGGGATGCGCAGCGCCTCCTGCCAGACTTCGCGTGCTTCCGGGTTGTAACCGCCGGGCACGGCGCCGCCAATATCAGCCTGGTGGCCTTTGCAGGCGGCCCACGCGACAAGTGTCTTGCCGTCGAAGATCGGTTTGAAGACGGCGACGTCGTTGTTCTGGTTGCCGCCGCTGAAGACGTCGTTGTGCAGGATGACGTCCCCCGGGTGGATGTCATCGCCGAAAAAACGCACCACGTTCTCGCAGGCAGGCTGCAGTGCGAAGGCCAGCACCGGTATGTACTCGGTCTGCTCCAGCATGCGGCCCCTGGCATCGTACAGGCCGGTGACAAAATCGCGCGCCTCATTGAGAATCGGCGAGCGCGTGGTGCGCAGCAATGTCAGGCCCATCTCCTCGGTGATCGATTTCAGACGCCGCTGCAGGACCGAGACCTGGATAGCATCGCGCTTCATCTGGATGACCTCTTTGCTCCGGGACGCCGGCTCAGCACACAGCTGCCGAGCGCATCGATTTGCGCGGCCCAGCCTGTCGGCACGAGGATGCTGGTGTTGGCGCTTTCAATGAGCGCGGGCCCGTTGAAGTGGTGACCATGCAGCAGCTGTTCGCCGTCGTAGACCGGCACCAGGGTGCTGGACATGCGTCCGGGCAGGTAGATCGCGCGCCGCCCCTTGAGCGCAGCGCGCGCTGCGGACGTCGTGCGCGGCTGGCGCCTGAGCGCAGGCTTGTCGGTGACACCGACCGCAGCCACACGCACGCTGAGCAGTTCGACGGCTGTGCCCTCACTGCGCAGAGCGTAGCCGTACAGGCGGTCGTGCTGGCTATGGAAGAGCTCTGCCACTGCAGCCCAGTCGGCGCGGTCGAGCAGCTCGGTTGGGACGTCGACCGTGACCTCGTGATACTGCCCTGTGTAACGCAGGTCCAGCGCGTGGCGCAACTGCTGACGCTCAGCGGCTATACCTTCAGCTTTCAACGCGGCGCGGCCTTGCGCGCGCATCTCGCGCAGAAGGCCGCGCACACCAGCGCGCACCTGCGCACGGTCCGGTCCAGGTGGATGCAGCACGCGCGCAAAGCTGCGCACGTGGTCGTGCTTGAGATCGCTGTGCAGCATGCCCGAGGCGCAGAACACCGAGGATTCGCGCGGCACGAAGACGCGCTCGATGCCGAGCTCATCAGCGATCGCTGCTCCGTGCAGCGGTCCGGCCCCGCCTGCGCACACCAGCGGAAACTCGCGCGGGTCGAAGCCCTTTTGCACTGAAATTTCGCGGATGGCAGCGGCCATCGCGACATTGATGACATGAAACATGCCCTGCGCCGCCTCGACCAGGGACAGTTTCAGCGGTGTGGAGATGCCTTGTTCAATGGCTTTTCGCGCGGCATTCTCGTCGAGTTGCAGCCGGCCCCCGGCGAAGTAACTGGCTGACAGGTAGCCGAGAACCAGGTTGGCGTCGGTGCACGTGGGCTCGCTGCCGCCCCTGCCGTAGCAGGCCGGGCCGGGATCAGCGCCAGCGCTCTGCGGCCCCATGTGCAGCAGGCCACCATCGTCGATCCAGGCGATCGATCCGCCGCCAGCGCCGATGGTGTTGATCTCCATGCTGGGCAATGCCATCGCATAGCGATTGACGTGGCCGGCTGTGGTGACCGCGGGTTGGCCACCCTGCACCAGTGCGGCGTCAAAACTGGTGCCACCCATGTCGACCGTGATGAAGTTCTTCTTGCGCGTGGGCGCCATCCATGCCAGTCCTGCCGCCGGCGCAGCGGCAGGACCAGACAAGAGCGTTGACGCGGCCAGGCGCCGCACGCTGGCCGGCGCGGCAGTGCCCCCGTTGGACTGCATGACGAGCAGCGTGCCCCGCCATTGCGCCTGGGCCAGGCGCACGTTCAGCCGATCCAGGTAGTGCGCGAGGATGGGTCCGACGCCCGCGTTGAGCACGGTGGTGCTGGTGCGTTCATAAAACCGCACTTGCGGCAACACGCGCGAGGACACCGACAGGTAGGCCTGCGGCAGTCCCTGCTGCACCATAAGCGCGGCCGCTTCTTCATGTGCGGCGCTGCCATGGGCGTGCAGAAAGCAGATCGCCACCGCCTCGACACCCTGCTCGCGCATCGTCTGGATCGCTATTTCAACATCGGCCGCATCAAGCGCCACCAGCTCGCGGCCCGCGGCATCAAGGCGTTCACTGATCGGTAGCCGCAGGTGACGCGGTACGATGGGCTCGGGCGCATGCCAGCGGTTGTCGTACATCATCTCGCGCACACCGCGGCGCATCTGCAAGGTATCCCGAAAACCGCGAGTCGTCAGCAGCGCAGTGCGTGCCGTGCGGCCGGTGAGGACCGCGTTGGTTGTCACCGTTGTGCCGTGCACGATCAGCGCGACCTGACTCAGAAAGACATCGAAGCTCAGACCCTCAGCCTGCGCCAGTGCTGCAAGGCCGGCCATCACGGCGACTGACGGATCCGCCGGTGTCGACAATTGTTTGTGCACGACCGAGCGGCCCTTGCTGCCCATCAGAGCGAAGTCGGTGAACGTGCCGCCGACGTCGATGCCGATCTTGTAGTTGGCTGGAACAGACTTGCTCATGAGGGGCGTATTGACTGAACGAGAACAAGTTTACGTCAGCAGAAATTCCGTCACCATCTCGGCGAAGCGCTGCGGCATCTGGTCTGGCAGCGGCACCATGCCGCCATCGATTTCGACGTAACGACTGCCGGCGATGGCTTCGGCCAGCGGCCGCGCGCCGTGGTAGGCATGCGGGTCTGCGCTTGGCGCGATCACCAGGACCGGGCAGCGAATCAGCGGCAAGCGGGCTTCCATGACATAGCGTGCCACCACGGCGTGGCCCTCGACGGCACGCGATCCGGCCTTGAGTGCATCGACCATGAAGCGATCAAGCAAGGCGATGTCACCTGCCGGGTACCAGGGTTGGCGCTGCCGCCACAGCTCAAGCAGATGCGAGCCGTCGCTCAAGTGCACAGCGTTGTCGATGCGCACCGGTCCTGCGTGGCTGGCGCGAAATTCGGCATTCACCAGCGGTGCAGCGGACAGCACGGCAGCCTCAATGCGGTCGCAGTAAGCGGCCGCCATCTCGATGGCGATCGCGGCGCCAGTATGGTGCCCGACCACTGACAGTCGGGCGATGCCCAGCGCATCGGCCAGACTGATGGCGGTCTGTGCCCAATGCTCAATCGAGTCCTGGCCGAGCGGTGGTTTCGATGAATCACCAAAACCAATGGTGTCCATCGCGATGGCGCGAAAACGCCGCCCCAGCAGCGGCAAGACGTCGCGGTACTCATCCCAGGAACGCGGCGTCTGATGCAGCAGCAGCACGGCTTTGGCGTGCTGCTCGCCGCACTCGGCGTAGTGAATCTGCCCCGCAAGGAGATCGGCAAAGGCGCGTCGGATTTTCATTCGCGTGTCTCGCTGGCCGGCGCTTGCCAAAGCCCCGCATGCTTGAGCATGCCGAGCGTGCGCGACAGTACGTCGCGCCGGTAGGCGCCCACATCGCGACCCTCATATTCATAAAAACCGCTGCCGCTTTTCAGACCGAGTCGCCCTTCTTCGACCATGCGGTCCACGATAGCCGGTGCCGTGTAACGCTGCGGACTGATTGATGCCGACATCTCCCGGCTGGCATGGTGCAGGATGTCGCAACCGCCGAAGTCGATGAACTCGACCACACCGACGGCCGCAAAGCGCAGGCCCATGCCGTAACGCGTTGCCTTGTCGATTTCCTCCGCCGTGGCGGCGCCCTCTTCAATCATGCGGGCCGCTTCGTTCATCACCAGCGCCTGCAGGCGCGGCACGATGTAGCCGGGCGACGCCCCGCAGACCACCGGGAGCTTGCCGATGCTCTCCATCAGCATTTTGGCGCGCGCCAGCACTTCGGGGTCGGTAGCGGGATGGCAGCTGAGCTCGACCACCGGGATCACGTAAGCAGGATTGAGCCAGTGCATGTTCAGGAACCGCTCCGGCCGGCGCACCAGCGCCGCTAGCTGCGTCACAAGAATGCTGCTGGTGGTCGATGTCAATATCGCATCGTCACGGCAACAGCGGTTCATCTGCTCGAACGCGTCGCGCTTGGCACAGAGGGTTTCAGGCACACCTTCAAACACCAGATCCGCCGCCTGCAGTGCCGCAGGTGCATCAGCCGCATTGACGAAGTTCACGCGCGCTGCGATGGTGTTGATCTGGGCCGTGTCGATTACGCCGAGCTGAGCCAGACCGGACAGACTGGCCTCGATCTCGGCCCGCGCCTCGCCCTGCAGCTCTTCCCAGGCATCGGCGCTGCGCTCTCGCAGATCGATCAGGGAGATGCGGTATCCGGCGTAAGCAAATGCGATCGCGATGCCCCGCCCCATGCGCCCCGCGCCAACAGCTGCGAAGCGGGGCGGCGGACTACTGTCCATCGTGCAAGCTCTGCTGGAGCTGTGCCGGCGTCAAGCTTGAGAGGCCGAGGGATTCGAACGTGCGTGGCCCTGTGCGCAGATCGCGGCCCAGGAAGCCGCCAGCGATGGCCAGCAGGCCATGTGCGATTGGCGCATCCACGCCCGCGTAACGTGCCGCCGATGCCAGAAAAGCCAGTCCCAACTCGGTGTCTTCGGTGACGTAGCGGTGGCTGTAAAGATCGATCGTCTCGCGCCAGTCTCCCGACTTGACGAGCTTTTTATGCGCATCGCCGTACATCCATTGATCGTTCCTGTAATGATCGGCCAGTGGATAGTGGGGGCTCCTGTGGCCCAGGGCTTCGCGCACAGCGATGCGTTCCTGGTCCAGCCGGTCGGTCACGTCACGCACGGCGCGCTGCGTGCCTTCGTTGTGGATGTCCCATCGCTCGAAGTGCTGCAGCGGAGCGGCATTCATTACCATCAGCGGTGGATGGATGATGGGGCCCGCGTTCATCAGCGCCCCGGACAGCGCGTCCCCACAAGCATGCACACTGGGATAAGCCTTGCGGATCACACTGATCGCTGCGTCCGACTTGCGCGCCGGATAGACGCCCGTTGGCAGGCGGATGGCGCGAATCGTGACATTGACTTCGCGCTCGCCGTGCTTGCGCGCCAGATAGGGCAGCGTGCCGGTCTCAGCCCAGGCGACATCGGCCTGGTCGCCGGCTGCCGCCACTTGCCGCGCCATCACATAGCTGCCAAAGGTGCCGGGCGGAAGAAAGATGACCTGGCCGTCGACCAGGTGCGACGCCATGGCGCGGGCGATGTCTTGCTGCGCAATCGCTGGTGCGGGGATGACGATCAGTTCGGCGTCCCGCAATGCCTCTGCCATGGAGGCCGTGGCAAGTGCCAGCGGCACCTCACGCTGGCCGTTGGCGTCTTTGAGCGTGATGGAGCCAGCCTGAAGTAGCGCTTGCAGGGCGGCAGCGTTACGCCGCCACAGACGCACTTCATGCCCTGCTTCGGACAGATCGGCAGCGGCGGCGTAAGCGCCGTGGCCACCGCCAAGTATGGCAATCTTCATCGGCAGCAGCTACTCGGGCTTGGCACCCGTGATGGTGATCATGCGCTGGTAGCGCTCTATGTCGCGGCGCACCAGGGCTTCGAGTTCCGCCGGACTGCCAGTGGTGGCGTCAAGCCCGGCTGCGGCAATGCGCTCGACCACCACCGGGTCGTGCATGATGGTGCGAATTTCCCGGTTCAGCCGCGCCACCACGGCCTCGGGTGTGCCCGCGGGGGCCAGAATGGCATACCAGTCAACCAGCGCGAACTCAGGGTAGCCGCTCTCGGCTATGGTGGGCACGTCGGGCGCAACCGCGTTGCGCTTCGGGCTGGTGACGGCCAGAGCGACGAGTTTGCCTGCCTTGGCCTGGCGTATGCCGTTACCAGCGACGATCAATGACAGATTGACCTGGCCACCGACCAGATCGATCAGGGCCTGACCACCACCCTTGTAAGGAATGTCCAGAATATCGATCCCCGCCATGCGCTTGAACCATTCGAAACCGAGGTAATGCGGGCTGCTGGGTCCGAGTGACGCGAATGACAGACGCCCCGGCTGCGCCCGTGCCAACGCAACCAAATCGGGCAAGTTGCGTGCGTTGAGTGACGGATGAGCCACCAGCATCAGCGGCGAAGTGGTCAGCTGCGCAACAAAGGCGAAGTCCTTGAGCGAGTTGTACGGCAACGCCGTACCGTAGGCAGCATTGATGGCATGGATGTCGGTGGTCAGCAGCAGCGTGTGGCCATCGGCTGGTGCCGAGGCCACGGCACGCGTGGCGATGACAGAATTTCCACCTGGCCGATTTTCTACCATGACCGGCACCCCGAGTACCGGCGTCAGACGTTCAGCAAGGGCGCGCGCCACCACATCCGTGCCGCCGCCGGGCGCGAACGGAACGACAATGCGCACCGGTTGGCTTGGAAAATCAGCTGCGCCCGCCCGAACTGCCAGACACAGTACCAACACACCGAACACGGAAAGAAAGCAACGTTTCATGGTGATCACCTCGGTTATCAGGTCAGGATCTGGTTGTGGCGTTCATGCAGCACCGCCAAAGCCGAGGTAGGTCTCGACGATGCGTGGGCTCTCGGACAGTTCCGCTGCCGTACCGCTCAGCGCCACTTCGCCGGTTTCCAGAACATAACCGCGGTCAGCGATCTGAAGGGCGGCACGGGCGTTTTGCTCAATCAACAAAATGGCCACACCGGTGTCGCGCAGTTCGGCGACGATGTGCAGAATGTCGCGCACGATGCGCGGTGCCAGTCCCAGGCTGGGTTCGTCCAGCATCAACAGGCGCGGCTTGGCCATCAGGGCGCGCCCGATCGCCAGCATTTGGCGCTCGCCACCCGACAAGGTGGCGGCGAGTTGCTGGCTGCGCTCGCGCAGGCGCGGAAAGCGCTTGTAAATGGGTTCAAGGTCCCGATCTGCTCCCCGCTCACCAGAGCGTACCCGGTGGAAAGCACCCAGACGCAGGTTGTTCTCGACCGTGAGTTCGCCAAACAGTTCCCGTCGCTCGGGTACCAGCGACATGCCGTTCGCCACACGCGCCTCGACCGCCTCTCCGGTCAAGTCAGCGTCGCTGTAGCGCAGGGTGCCGCTGCTAGGAAGCAATCCCATGATGGCAGCCAGCAGAGTTGTCTTGCCCGCACCATTGGGTCCGATCACGGTAACAATGCTGCCCGCCTCGACGTCCAGACTCACCCCATGCAAGGCCCGCACCTTGCCGTAGCCGACTACAAAATCGCGCACCTGCAACAAGGGAGCGCTCATTCAATGCCTCCCAGATAGGCTTCGATCACGGCCGGGTTGCGCTGGATCTCCTGCGGCAAACCTGCCGCCAGCTTTTCACCAAACTCCATCACCACCAGACGGTCCACCAGACCCATCACAAATTCCATGTCATGTTCGACCAGCAGGATCGTCAGGCCTTCTGCGCGCAGTCGCTGCAGCAATTCGGACAAGGCACGCTTTTCGGCGAAGCGCAGACCGGCCGCAGGTTCGTCAAGGAGCAACAACAAGGGATCGGCAGCCAGGGCGCGCGCAATCTCGACAATACGCTGTTGTCCGAGCGGCAAACTGCCGGCAGCGTCATGCATGTGTTCGCTCAGGCCGACTCGCTCGATTTGCCGCGCTGCTTCGGCCAGCAGTTGCGCCTCTTCAGACCGGTCCACTCGCAGCATGGCGGCCACGGTGCCCTTGGCGCCACGCAGGTGCGCACCGAGCGCAACGTTGTCCAGCACGCTCATGCTGGAGACCAGATTGACGTGCTGGAAAGTGCGTGCCAGACCACTTCGGGCAATCGTACGTGCCGGCAGGCCATCGATAGCTGCACCTAACAATTTCACCGAGCCACTGTCGGCTGTTAGCGTGCCACTGAGCAGGTTGAAGACCGTGCTCTTGCCGGCGCCGTTGGGGCCGATCAGACCCAGGATTTCACCCGCGTTGATGGAAAATGAAATATCCTTCACCGCAACCAGGCCACCGAAGCGCTTGTTCAGGCCGTCCACACCGAGCAGCGGTGTTCCGCTCTCAGGGCGTTGGCGAAGCCTCGGTACCGGCGCGTCTGCCGGACGCGCGGGCCTTGCCCCCTTGGGCAGCCAACGTGTGATCGCAGGTGCAATACCGTCGCGGGTACGGTGCAACAGCAGAAGCATCAACGCACCAAAGACGATGGTCTCGTAGTTTGCTGTCGTGTGAAGCACCATCGGCACGACTTCCTTCAAAGATTCTTTCAGAACGGTCAGGATGGCGGCACCCACCACAGCGCCCCAGACCTGGCTGGCTCCGCCGATCACCGCCATGAACAGGTAGTCGATACCGGCATTCACGCCAAAGGCATGGGGACTGACGAAGCGCAGGTAGTGAGCGTGCAGCCAGCCCGCCAGGCCGGCCAGGACAGCTGCCTGAACGAAGATGACCAGTTTCAGCGCAGCGGTATTGACGCCAAAACTCTCGGCCATCACGCTGCGAAAGCGAAGCGCGCGCACGGCACGACCGGCTCGTGAGTCGAGCAGATTATGCGCTGCGAGCAGCGCCGCCGCCGTCAAGGCCCAGATCAGGAAGTAGGAGCGGCGACCGGTGTTGAATGCCCAGCCTGCAATCGAGACGGCAGGCAGGTTGTCGATGCCACTGTACTGGCCCAGCTGCGGCAGATTGCCGAACAGGTAGTAGATCGCAATGCCCCATGCGATGGTGGCGATGGACAGGTAGTGCCCCGATAACCTCAAGGTGACAAAGCCAATCAGCAAGGCCATGGCGGCGACCAGGACGAGGGTCGCCGCCAGCGAGCCCCAGGGTGACCAGCCAAGCAGTGTGGTCAAGCCCGCCGTCGCGTAGGCGGCAGCGCCGACGAAGGCCTGCTGCCCGAAGGAAACAATTCCCGCCACCCCGGTCATGACGACCAGCCCCAGTACCACCAGCGTTGCCAGGCCGATGTAGCACAGCAGCGTTACATAGAACTCGGGCAATATCAGGGGTGCCACGCCCAGGGCGAGCAAACAGACAAGCACGAGGCGTTGAGAAGAATTCATGGCTTGCCGCTCATTCTTCTTCGTCCTCGACCACCGCATGACGCGATACCAGGGAACGCCACAGAAGCACCGGGATGATGAAGGTAAAGACAATGCTTTCCTTCAGTGCGCTGGCCCAGAACGATGCAAAGGCCTCGATCAGGCCCACCGCCAGGGCGCCAAGAGCTGCCAGAGGATAGCTCGCCATGCCACCCAGGATGGCGCCAACGAAACCCTTCAGGCCGATCATCAAACCGGTGTCGTAGTAGATGGTGGTGAGCGGCGAAATAAGGATCCCGGAGAGGGCGCCAATCGCCGCCGCCAACCAGAACGCCAGGCTGCCGGCCAGCGCACTGGGGATCCCCACCAGGCGCGCACCGATGCGGTTGATGGCGGTGGCGCGCAAGGCTGTACCGTACAGCGTATGCTCGAAAAACAGCCACAGGGCCGTCATGCAGACGAGGCTCGAACCCATCACCCACAGGCTTTGTGCGCTGATGTTGAGCACGCCCAAATCAAACTTCAAATCCGAGATCGGGTTGGTGCGCAAGCCCTCGCCACCGAACAGCACCAGACCCAGGCCGGTGAGCATGTAGTGCGCAGCCATGGAAACAATGAACAACACGAGCACCGACGCGTTGGCCAGTGGGCGATAGGCAATGCGGTAGAGCATCGGGCCCAGCGGCACCACAATTGCCAGCGTGATGGCCATCTGCAAGGCAGGAGCAAACTTGCGTGGCGCGGCCCAGGCGGCAAGCGCTGCTATGGCCAGCGGCAGACCTAGTTGCAGCACGGCGATGCGCAGCAAACGACCCGGCGTCTTTGCACGCAATGCCGCCGCGGCTTCCATCGCACTGACCAGGACGGCGCCACCGGCTAGCAGGTAGATCGTCCCCGGTACCTGGCCAAGCTGCAAGGTGCCAAGCGTGAGCCCGGCGTACGAAATGAAGTCGCCCTGTGGCACAAAGATGATGCGTGTGACGGCAAACACCAGCAGCAGTGCCAGCGCCAGCAGCGCGTAGATGGCGCCGCTGGTCACACCATCCTGAATGAGCCACAGTGCGATGTCACCGTTCATGCGTTTACTCCGTCACTGAACATGAGCCTGCTCCGTCATTGAGAGATTCCTTTATCCGCCCCATACCGCACATGGACCTTGAACCCGGATTTGTCATCCCGAACGTGGAAGTTGTCATCCCGGACCAGATCCGGGATCCAGCACCACGCGAACACTGGATTGCGGGTGCTGAAACCCCGGACTTGATCCGGGGACGCAATGACAACCGAGTGACCAGTGTATGGAAAGACCGCCCAAGGTCAATCTCACTTCAGCAGTCGCCATTCACCATTGACGACCTGAACCAGCACGCGTGCGCGCTCATCGAGGCCGTTATGGTTGGTGGCACTCATGTTGTAGACGCCGTGGGTGCCGACCACATTCTTGAGATTCTCCAAGGCGTCACGCAATGCAGCGCGGAACTCCGGCGTACCGGGTTTCGCTTTTTTCAACGCTACAGCGGCGGCCGCATCGAGCAGGAGCACGCCGTCATAACTGTAACCGCCGAACGCGTTGCGACTGCCCGCGCCAAAAGCGGCTTCATAGCGCTTGACAAAGTCCAGCGACACTGTCTTCGTTGGGAAACTCGGGCTGAGTTCCTCAGCGACAATCAGCGCACCGGTGGGCGCGATGGCACCCTCGACAGCCTTCTTGCCGGTCTGGATAAAGGGCAGATTGACGGTACCGTGGTTGTGATAGATCGGTCCCTTGTAGCCGCGCTCGGCCAGCGCGATGTGGGGTGTCGCCCCGGGGGACCCGGAACCGCCGATGACGACGGCGTCAGGTGACGCCGCCATCACTTTCAAAACCTGACCCGCGACGCTGGTGTCAGCGCGCCCATAGCGCTCGTTCGTAACGATCTTGAAACCGCCGCTGTCCAGCAAGGTGCCCATGGCGTTGTAGACCATGTCGCCCCAGGTGTCGGAGAAACCGATGTAACCCACCGTCTTGACCCCGTGCGCCTTCATGTGCTGGGCGACAGCGCTCATCATCAGTTCCGTAGGTTGCGGCACGATAAAAGTCCACAGCGCACGATCAGGCGCTAGCGGCGGCAAAGGCGTCAGCGCGATCATCGGCGTCTTGGTTTCGGCCGCAACCTGTGCCATCGCCACTGCTGAAGGCACACCGTTGGAGCCCATCAGCGCGTCAACTTTGTCCTCACTGACAAACTTGCGCGCATTCTTGACAGCAGCATCCGGTTTCGATTCGTCGTCCAGGATGATGTAGCGCACGGTCTCGCCGCCCAGGGTCTTGGGAACCAACTGGAACGCGTTCTTGTAGGGCACACCCAGGGATGCGCCTGGTCCGGTCGTACCAAGCGAGACCCCGATCGTGATCTCGGCCTGGCTGGCACCGACAGCAAGAGTGCTGATCAGTGCGAGTATTGCATGGCGTAGCTGCTTCATAAAATCTCCTTTGGTTTTGATATGTGAAAGTGGCCACCGATGGCGACCGCGCAGACCCTCGGGGGAACAGACGTACTCATGCGACCACGCCGGCACTATATAGCGCCTGCACCTCGTCGTTCACAAGCCCGGCCTGCGCCAGCACGCTGCGCGTGTGCTGGCCATACTTCGGTGCGAAGGCAAGATTGCCTTGCGCGCCGTCGATATCGACTGCCATCGGCTGCATGCTCACTTCCCTGCCATCGGGGAGCGTGGTGTGGGTCAGCCGATCACTTAAGGGTTCAAGCTCGCGCACATGGCGAATGTCGTTGATACGCGTCGCTGGAATCGTTGCCGCTCGCAAGTCCTCAAGGATTGCGGCGGACAGGTGCCGGCGGCTGACCTGCGCGATGTCGGCATGAATGGCTTCGCGCTGCAAGTGCCGACCTTCGTTGGTGTGGCGCACGTCGTTCGCAACGCAGGCGAACTTCGGGATGGCGGTAAAGCGGCGCCACTGCACGTCACTGCCAATGGCCATGAAGATGAAGCCGTCACTGGTGGGATAGACGTTGGTCGGGATGAACTTGCGGTGTTCGTTGCCCGCGCGTGTGATCTCGCCCGGCTGGCAGCCGTAGTCGATCAGTGGCAGCACGGTGATGAGCCACGACGCTGCGGCCTGCAGCATGG